>NZ_JBHXRV010000017.1:0-52616 GCF_042716745.1 Streptomyces sp. NPDC058663 | reverse complement strand
GTACGGTGCTCGAAGACGTGCCGCGCCGAGAACCGCAAGCCCGCCGCACGGGCACGCCCCACCAGCTGGATCGACATGATGCTGTCGCCGCCCAGAGCGAAGAAGTCGTCCCCCGCGCCCACGTCCTGACGTCCGAGGACCTGCCGGAACAGGCCCAGGAGGCGCTCCTCCAGCGGGCTGCCGGCGGTGTCCTCGCCGAGCGCGGCGGCCAGGCGGGCGACCGTACGGTGCTCGAAGACGTGCCGCGCCGAGAACCGCAAGCCCGCCGCACGGGCACGCCCCACCAGCTGGATCGACATGATGCTGTCGCCGCCCAGGCCGAAGAAGTCGTCCCCCGTGCCCACGTCCTCGCGTCCGAGGACCTGCCGGAACAGACCGAGGAGGCGCTCCTCCAGGGCGGTCGCTGCGGTGCGGGCGGCCGTGCCGGCGACGAGGGCCGGTTCGGGCAGGGCGGCGCGGTCGACCTTGCCGTTGGGGGTCAGCGGCAGTGCGTCGAGCACCACGAACGCGGCGGGCACCATGTACGCGGGCAGCGTCTCGCGCAGCCTAGCCTCGACGGCGGCGGTGTCCACGCCGTCGGGTGCCTCCAGGTAGCCGACCAGGCGGGGTTCGGCTGCGGTGCCGCGCACGGCGGCGGCGGCGCGCCGGACCCCGGGGACGGTGCCGGCCGCGGCCTCTATCTCGCCGAGCTCGATGCGGAAGCCGCGGACCTTGACCTGGTCGTCGACGCGGCCGAGGTACTCCACCGTGCCGTCCGGGCGCTGGCGGGCCAGGTCGCCGGTGCGGTACATGCGGGTGCCGGGGCGGCCGTAGGGGTCGGCCACGAAGCGCTGCGAGCTCTGGCCGGGCATCCGGAGGTAGCCGCGGGCCAGGCCCTCGCCCGCGAGGTAGAGCTCGCCGCGGGCGCCGGGGCGTACCGGCCGCAGGCCGCTGTCCAGGACGTACACCCGGGCGTACGGGAAGGGACGGCCGATCGGGACGGGGCCGTCCGCGACCTGCTCGCCGGGCTCGATGCGGAACTCCATGGCGTTGACGGTGGCCTCGGTCGGGCCGTAGGCGTTGATGACGGTCGCGCCGGGGTGGGCGGCCCGCCAGCCGGCGAGCATCTCGCCGCGCAGGGCCTCGCCGCCGAGCACCAGGGTCCCGGTCGGGGACACCTCCTCGCCCAGGGTGTCGAGGAGGCGCAGGTGGCTGGGGGTGCCCTTGAGGAAGGTGGGGCGCTCGGCGCCGACGGCGTCCGGGATCTCGGCGAGGTGGACGCAGCCGCCGGCGGTCAGCGGGGTGAGCAGGCAGGTGACGGTGAGGTCGAAGGAGACGGAGGTGTGGGCGAGGGAGAGGCCGGCCGCGTCCGGGTAGGCGGCGGCGGCCCTGCGCAGGTAGGCGCCGAGGGCCCGGTGTTCGACGACCACGCCCTTGGGGCGGCCGGTGGAGCCCGAGGTGAAGATGACGTACGCGGCGTCCCCCGGGCGGGGTTCGAGGCTGTCCACCCCGTCGGACTCGGCGGCGGTGGGGCGCACGGTCTCCAGGCCGCCCGGCACCAGCTCCCCGTCGGCCGCGACGACCAGGGCGGGGGCGGCGTCGGCGAGGATCACGGCGATCCGCTCGGCCGGGTAGGAGGGGTCCACCGGCACGTAGGCGGCACCGGACTTGAGCACGGCGAGCAGGGCGACCATCAGGTCCACCGAGCGCGGCAGCATGACCGCGACGAGGCTGCCGGGGCCCGCCCCGCGGGCGGTCAGCTCGGCGGCGAGGGCGTGCGAACGGCGGTCCAGCTGACGGTACGTCAGGGCTTCGCCGCCCGCGAGCACGGCCCGCGCGTGGGGGGTGCGCGCGGCCTGCGCGGCGAACATCCTGGGCAGGGTGACCGACGGCGACGGGTCGCTCTGCGGCGGGTTCCAGGCCTTAAGGGCGGCGCGCCGTCCGTCGGCGGGGGCGCCTCCCAGGCGGCCCAGCACGGTGGCGGGTGCGGCGGCGAACGTGCGCAGGGCGGCGAGCAGTTCGGCGCCCGCGTCGTGTGCGGTCTCCTCGTCCACCAGGTGCGCCTGGTGGCGTACGCGCAAGCGCAGTTCCTCGCCGGGCTCGACGACGACGTTGATGGCGAAGTGGCTGCCGTCGCGGACCTTGGCGTCGGTGAGTTCCAGGCCGGCGGCGTTCGCGGAGGCGGTGATGGCGTCCCGGTCCAGCGGGTAGTTCTCGAAGCTGAGCGAGGTGTCGAAGAGTTCGCCCAGGCCGGCCGCGCGCTGGATGTCGCGCAGCGCGACGTGCTGGTGGTCCATGACCGCGGACTGCTCGCGGCCCAGCCGTACGGCGAGGTCGCCGAGGCTTTCGCGGGCGTCGAGGCGCAGGGCGAGCGGCACGGTGTTGATGAAGAGGCCGACGAGGTCGCCGGAGCCCGGCAGGTCGGCGGGGCGGCCCGCGACGGTGATGCCGAACAGGGTCTCGTCCCGGCCGGTCAGAGCGCGCAGCACGATCGCCCAGGCGGCCTGGACCAGGGTGTTCACGGTGACGCCGCAGGAGCGGGCGGTGGCGGTGAGCGCTGCCGTCTCCCGGCTGCTCAGCACGTGGTCGCGGCGTACGGGCTGACCGGCGTGGCCCGGGTGGCCCGCGCGCTGCTCGCCGATCCGCAGGGGTTCGGTCACCTCCGCGAGGGCGGTGCGCCAGACCTCCAGCGATGCCTCGGTGCCGGTGGCGCCGAGCCAGCCGAGGTGGTCGCGGTAGCGGGCGCCGGTGGGGGCGGCGGGCGCCGGGGCCGGGGTGCTCCCGGCCGTGGCGGGTGCGCCGGCCGCGTACTCCGCGAAGAGGTCGCGGGCGATGATCGGCAGTGACCAGCCGTCGGCGACGATGTGATGCACCGTCAGGACCAGGGATCCGGTGCCGTCCGCGCGGCGTACGGCCGCCGCCCGCACCAGCGGGGGGCTCGTCAGGTCGAAGCGGGTGGCCTTGTCCTCGTCGAGCAGGGCGGCGAACGCCGCGTCGTCGGCGGCGTCGGCCTCGCGGACCGGCACGGCGGGGGCCGTGTGGACGAGCTGCACCCACTGCTGGTTCTCGGTGGTGGAGAAGCCCGCGCGCAGCGCCTCGTGCCGCAGCAGCAGCCGGTCCAGGGCGCCGCTCAGCCGCCCGGCGTCCAGGGGCCGTGCGAAGTCCAGCACGATCTGGAGGGTGTACGGGTCGGCGTCGTCGAAGGCGTGGTGGAAGAGCAGGCCCTCCTGGTTGGGGGCGACCGGCAGCACCGCCTCGACGCCGGGCCCGGCGGCCAGCCGCGCGGCCTCCTCGGCGGGGACGGGCAGGGCGATGCGGTGGGCTTCGGGCTGCTCGTAGGGCACGCAGGCCTCGGCCAGTGCGGCCACGGTGCGCAGCGCGAACATGTCGCGGAAGCTGAAGGAGATGCCCCGGTTGCGGGCGCGGGCCAGCAGGCGGAAGCCGAGGACGCTGTCGCCGCCGAGGGCGAAGAAGTCCTCGTCGACGCCGACCGTCTGCAGGCCGAGCGCCTCGGCGTAGAGCGCGCAGAGGAGTTCCTGCGTGGGGGTGGCGGGCTCCCTGGCGGCGGTGCCCGCGATCACGGGTACGGGCAGGGCCCTGCGGTCGACGCCGCCGCCGGGGGCGGTGGGCAGGGTGTCCAGGGTGACCAGCACGGACGGCACCATGTAGTCCGGCAGGGTGTCGGCGAGGGCGTCGCGCAGTGCGGCCGGGTCCGTGGTGGTGCCGCGGCGGGGGACGACGTAGCCGACCAGGCGGCGCTCGCCGGGGGTGTCCTCGCGGACGGTCGCCACGGCGCGGACCACGCCGGGGCGCGCCGTCAGTGCGGCCTCGACGTCGGCGGGGTCGAACCGGAAGCCGCGCAGCTCCACCAGGTCCGCCGTGTCCTGGCGGGCGCTTCCCGCGGCGTCGGGCACCAGGTCGCCGACGGGGGTGCCGGGGGCGCCGGCCAGCTGGGCGAGCGTGCCGGTGAACCGGTCCAGGAGCGCCTCGGCGGCGGCGGGGTCGAAGAGGTGGGGGCGGCAGGCGAGCCGGGCGGTCAGCTGCTCGCCGGGTACGGCGGTGAGGGTGAGCGGGTAGTGGGTGGCGTCCCGGACGTCGGCGCCGCCGACCACGAGTCCGCTGTCGCGGGCCGTGCTCTCGAGCGCGTCCCGGTCCACGGGGTAGTTCTGGAAGGCGACCAGGGTGTCGAAGAGGGCGGTCACTCCGGCGGAGCGCTGGATCTCGACGAGCGGCAGGTACTGGTGGGCCAGCAGTTCCGCGCCGTCGTCCTGGACGGCGCGGGCGAGCTCGGCGAGGGTGCGGGCGGCGGCCGGGCGGGCCCGCAGCGGCACGGTGTTGACGAACAGCCCGGCCATGTCGGCCACCTGGGGCACGTCCGCGGGGCGGCCCGCGACGGTGATGCCGAAGACGACGTCGTCGCGGCCGGTCAGCTCGCGCAGGGCGACCGCCCAGGCGGCCTGCACCAGGCTGCTGGTGGTGACGCCCAGGGTGCGGGCGGCGTGCTCCAGGGCGCGGGTGGTGGGGGCGTCCAGGGCGCGCTCGATCCGTACGGTGTCGGGGGCGCGGCCGGCGCCCGGCGCGCTCTCCTGTGCTCCGACGAGGGTGGGCCGCAGGCCTGCCAGGGCCTCGCCCCAGGCGGCGGCGGAGGCCTCGTGGTCGTGTCCGGCCAGCCAGCGCAGGTGGTCGCGGTAGGGGCGGGGTGCGGGGCCCAGGTCGACGCCCCCGTAGGCGCGCAGCATCTCGCCGAGCAGGACCGGCACCGACCAGCCGTCGAGGACGAGGTGGTGGCAGGTCACCGCGAGCCGGTGTCCGTCGTCCAGCCGGACGAGGGCGGCCCGCACCAGCGGTGCGGCGGCGAGGTCGAAGGGGGCTTCGGCCTCCGCGCGCAGTACGGCGTCGAGGTCCTCGGTGCGGCCGCGCAGGTCGTGGTGGGTCCAGGGGACTTCGGCCCGCTCGCGGACGAGCAGGACCGGGCGGCTCAGGCCCTCGTGGGCGATCGAGGAGCGCAGCACGGGGTGGCGGGTGAGGACGGTGTCGAGGGCGGTGCGCAGCCGCCCGGCGTCCACGTCGCCGCCGAGGTCGAGGGAGAGGTGCACGGTGTAGAGGTCGCCGTCGGCCGCGGCGGTGGCGCTGTGCACCACCAGGCCCTCCTGGAGCGGGGTGAGCGGCAGCACCTCCTGGATGCCGGGGCCGGCGAGCAGGGCGGCGAGTTCGGCGGCGGGCAGCGGCGCGGGCAGCTCGGGCAGGGCCGCCCCCGGTGTGCCGTCGGGGGCGGTGGTGCAGGCGGCGGCGAGGCGGGCGACGGTGCGCATCCGGAAGACGTCGCGGACCGGCACGATGAGCCCGGCGCGGGCGGCGTGCGCGACGACCCGGGTGGCGGAGAGCGAGTTGCCGCCCAGGACGAAGAAGTCGTCGTCGACGGTGACCGATTCCAGTCCGAGCACCTGCGCGTAGAGGGCGCACAGCTGTGCCTCCAGCGGGGTGCGCGGGGCCCGCCCGCCGGGCAGCGAGACCCGTACGGGGGCGGGCAGGGCGCGCCGGTCGAGCTTCTTGTTGGGGGTCAGCGGCAGTGCGTCCAGCACGACCACGGCGCCCGGCACCATGTACTCGGGGAGGCGTTCGGCGAGGTGGGCGCGGAGGGCGGGGGTGTCGCCCTCCGCGGAGACCACGTACGCGACCAGCCGCTTGTCTCCGGGGCGGTCCTCGCGCATCAGGACGGCGGCCCGCTCGACGGGCGGGTGGGAGAGCAGCGCTGCCTCGATGTCGCCGAGTTCGATGCGGAAGCCGCGGATCTTGACCTGGTGGTCGAGGCGGGAGACGAAGGTGAAGGAGCCGTTGTCCTCGACGCGGACCAGGTCGCCGGTGCGGTAGATGCGGCCCGCTCCGTACGGGTTGGCCACGAACCGTTCGGCGGTCAGCGCGGGCCTGCCGCGGTAGCCGCGGGCGACGCCGTCCCCGGCGATGTAGAGCTCGCCGCTGTATCCGGCGGGGACCGGGCGCAGCGCGGCGTCGAGCACGTACACCTGGGTGTTGAGGATCGGGGCGCCGAGCGAGACGGGGCCGCCGTCGACGGGGGCGGTCATCGACCAGACGGTGGTCTCGGTCGGGCCGTACATGTTGGTGACGCCCGCGGCGTGGGCGGCCAGGGTGCCCGCCAGGGACTGCGGGAGGGCCTCGCCGCCGGTCAGGACCCGTACCCCGGCGAAGACCTCGGGGCGGTTGTCGACGAGCGCCTGCCAGAGGCTGGGGGTGGCCTGCACGACGGTGATGCGCTCGCGCTCGACGACGGCCCGCAGGGCGTCCGGGTCCAGGACCTCCTCGCGGCTGGCCAGGACGACCCGCGCACCGGCCAGCAGGGGCTGGAAGATCTCCAGTACGGCGATGTCGAAGCTGACCGTGGTGACGGCGAGCAGCCGGTCCGACGCGCCGACGGGGACCGCGCGGGCCATCGCGGCCAGGAAGTTGTCCATGGCGGCGCGCTCCAGGGCGACGCCCTTGGGGCGGCCGGTGGAGCCGGAGGTGTAGATGACGTAGGCGGTGCTGCGGCCGTCCTGGGGGCGGTCGAGCGGGCCCGCGTCGCCCTCGGACAGGTCGGTGGCGTCGAGGCGGAGGGTGGGGACGTCCGGCGGAACCGGGTGGCCCGTGGTGGTGACGAGGAGGCCGGGGCGGGCGTCGTCGAGGATCATCGCCGTGCGGTCGGCGGGGTGTTCGGGGTCGATCGGCAGGTAGGCGCCGCCGGTCTTGAGGACGGCGAGCAGGGTGACGACGAGTCCCGTGGTGCGGGGCAGGGCGACGCCGACCAGCTGCTCGGGGCCGATGCCGCGGGCGGCCAGGAGGCGGGCGAGCCGGTTGGCGCGCGCGTCGAGTTCGGCGTACGTGAGGGTTTCCTCGGCGCACAGGGCGACGGCGTCGGGGGTGGCGGCGGCCCGCTGCTCGAACAGCTCGACGAGGGGGCCTGGGACGTCGCCCGCGGTGTCGTTGGGGCCGTGCAGCAGCTGCCGGGCGGTCGCGTCGCCGAACAGGCCGGCCCGGCCGACCGGGGCGTCGGGGGCGTCGGTGAGGGCGCCCAGCAGGGTCAGGAAGCGCTCCTGGTGGGCGCGGAGCGCCTGCGGGGTGTACAGGGCGGGGTTGGCGGCGAACTCCAGGCGTACGGCGCCCGTTGCGGGGTCGCCGTGGGTGGCCAGGGCGAGGTCGGCGACGGGTCCGTTGGACAGCTGCCGGGCGGTGGCGACCACGTCGCCGAAGCGGGCCCGGGTGTCGAAGGACATGGCGTTGACGGCGGTGCCGAACATGGCGCCGTCGGTGCCGGTGAGGTCGCGGGCCTGGTGCAGGTCCTCGCGGCGGAAGCGCTGGACCCGCAGCATGGCGCCGAGTTCGGCGCGGGTGGCGGCGACCAGTTCGGTGAAGGTGGCGCCGGGGGTGACCGTCAGCCGCAGCGGCAGGTCGTTGGCGAGCATCGTGGGGGTGCTCAGTGCGGCGGGGGTGCGGCGGGCCGCCAGCGGGATGCCCAGCACGATGTCCTCGGCGGACAGCAGGCGGTGGTGGTAGACGGCGGTGGCGGCGGCGATGACGGCCGGCCAGTGCCCGGCGGCGTTCAGCGCGGCCGTCAGGGCGGGCGTCAGGTCGACGTGCAGGCGCAGCGCGCGGGGGGCCGCACCGGCGGCGCGGTCGGCGAGGGACTGGCGCTCCTCGGCCCCGGCGAGGCGCTCCAGGAGGAAGTCGCGGTCGCTGCCGTGGTGGGCGGAGTCCCGGTAGGCGCTCTCCTCGGCGACGAGCTTGCCGAGCTCGTGGTGGCGGGGGGCGGGCGGCTCCTCGCCCGCGAGGAGGGCGGTGTAGATGCGGGCGAGCCGGTCCAGGTAACGGGTCTGGCCGAAGCCGTCCAGCACGATGTGGTGGTAGCGCAGGTACAGGAAGTGCCGGTCGTGGCTGAGGATCAGCAGGGCGTGCCGGAAGAGGGTGTCCTCGCCGAGGTCGGGCACGGTCGCCAGGTCGCGGTCCATCCAGGCCTGCGCGGCGGCCTCGGGGTCGTCCTCGGCCCGCAGGTCGACGAGGTCGAGGGAGTCGTCGACCTCGGACCTGACGACCTGGAAGACCTCGCCGTCGTCGCCGAACCGGGAGCGCAGGGTGGCCGTCTCGGCCACCGCGCGCACGACCGCCCGGCGCAGCACGCCGGTGTCCAGCGGCGGCGAGTCGAAGTGCACGGCGCACTGGTAGAGCGGGCTCTCCGGCTCCAGTCGCTGCGCCACCCACACACCGAGCTGCGCGGCGGTGACAGGCAGGCAGACGTCATTCTGAACCTCGGAAAGTGCCAACCGACTCACGCTCCCAAAACGGTGTGCCAATGCGGACCACGGCGGGCGTCGCGTCCCGGGACGGCGCGATGCTCCGAGCGGAGGATTCCGACGCGGCCTATCTCGGCCCTATAGGCGTGCGACCAGACGTTCTGCCGTCGAACAGCAGGAGCACCCGGAGGAGGCCCCGCGGGGCTGTGAGGCGGGGCCGAAGCCCGCGGTTCAGCCCCGCCCCGTTTTCAGCCCCGTTCAGCCCCGTGAAGAAACCGCAGGTCAGAGCACATGGGCCAAAAAATCACGGGGCTGACGGGGCTGAACTTTGCAGTTATCAGCGCTTCAGGAGGTTGCAGTATTACTAATGTTTCCTTTCCATACGCACGCGTATGAAGAAAAAGGCTCTAGAGCGGTGATAAGTGCAGTCTCAGCCCCTTCAGCCCCGCTCCTCTGCGGGAAAACGCTCTGACCTGCACTCTTGGCGACGGGGCTGAAGGGGCTGTTCAGCCCCGCGGGGCTGAAGCGGGCCCCGCCGCGGCGGCAGACGGACGCACTCGGACGTGTATCGGAACCATCCGAGCAAAGAGCGAAACGACCTGGGCAAAGGGGCCCGTTGGGCTAGGCTCAACCCGAAATCTCAGCCCCGTCAGCCCCGTTGGGCGGGTTTTCCGGCCTGCGGCCGGTACCGGTTCGCCCTTCTCCTTCGAGGACGCTCATGAACAGCTTCGATGCTGACGGCGCGGCGCAGCAGATGCACCAGCTCGGCATTGATCTCGTACCACCGCCCGCCGTCCCGGCGCAGGCCGGCGTCCCCGAGCCGGCCGCCGGGCCGCCCGGCCCGCCGGCCGCGGGTGAGCCGCCTCTGCTGCCGGACGCGCTGACCGACCGGGGCAACGCGAAGCTGTTCGCCCGCGCCTACCAGGACCGGTTCCGCTACGTCGTAGGGATGGGCTGGCACGTCTGGGACCAGTACCGGTGGAAGGCCGCGGGGGGCGCCGAGGCCGCCGTGTGGGCCGCGGGAGACCTGGCCGAGTCGATCGCCGAGAGCGACCCGCAGCAGCGCTTCACCGGCCGCGAACTGGCCGCCCACCGCAGGCGCTCCGCCTCCACCCCCGGGCTGAAGGCGATGCTCTACCAGGCGCAGGCCGCCCCGAACCTGAGCCTGGACCCCAGCGCCCTCGACGGCGACGACTACGCCCTGTGCACGCCCTCCGGGGTGGTCGACCTGAAGACCGGCGAGCTGCGCAAACCCGACCCGCTGACCGACATGCACTCGCGGGCCACCACCGTGGCCCCCCGGCCGATGCCGGTCCCCCGCTGGCACACCTTCCTCCACGACACCTTCGGGGACAGCCCCAGGGGGGTGGAGACCATCCGCTTCCTGCACCTCTTACTGGGCTACTCGATCACCGGGGACGTCGGCGCGCAGGTCATGCCGTTCCTGTACGGGTCGGGTGCCAACGGCAAGTCCGTACTGCTGGAAGTGCTGAGCAGCCTGCTGGGCGACTACGCCAACGCGGCCCCGCCCGGATTCCTCATGGAGAAGGGCAAGTTCGCCGAACACTCCACGGAGCTCACCGAACTCCACGGCAGACGCATCGTGGTCTGCTCCGAGCTCAGACCCGACGACAAGTTCAACGAGGCCCGGGTCAAGCTCCTGACCGGCGGCGACACCATCACCGCGCGCCGGATGCGGCAGGACTTCTTCACCTTCACGCCCACGCACAAGCTGTGGCTGCTGGGCAACCACCGCCCCGAGGTCGGCACCGGGGGCTACGCGTTCTGGCGGCGGATGCGCATCATCCCCTTCGAGCGCAGCGTCCCCGACGAGCGCAAGATCGACAACCTGGCCGACGAGCTCGTCCGCGAGGAGGGCCCCGGCATCCTGCACTGGCTGATCGAGGGGTCCATGAAGTACCTCGCCTCCCGCGACCCGCTGACCGGACCCGACACCGTGCAGGTCGCCACCGCCGCCTACGAGACCACCGAGGACCACGTCGGGCGCTTCCTCCAGGAGTGCTGCACCAGGACGGGGGCGGACGGCCATGCCAACCCCGAACTGCGCGTGGAGCAGAAGCTCTTGTATGAAACGTATGGACGCTGGTGCTCGGCTGAGGGCATCAGGACATCCACCGCACGGGCCTTCGCAGGCCGCATCAGGCAGGAACTGGGCCTCGGCTCACCGGCCGATATGATCAAAAGCAACGCCGCCAAGCTCTACCCCGGCCTGGCCCTGCTCCCCCACACGGCGGCGGGCAGGACCTCGTGAGAATCAGCCACGTCATGGCAGAAGCCCCCGGCCCCGCGCCCGGCCCAACCGTAGAATGCGGGCGAGCGACCGCTGTGCGCCCAGGCTCTCGCCCCGCCACGGACAGCCAGGAGGACCGATGAGCGCGACGCCGCAGACAGGCGAGCTCGCCCATGAGGTCGAGATCGTGTGGCTGGAGGAACCGGCCCTCGACTACGTCCGCCAGGCGCTCGACAAGGTCCCCACCCGCAAGGGCAAGCCGCGCTACGCCCGGCACGGCCGGCTCGTCGGGTACGCCAACCTGGCCCCCGAGGCCCAGCGCAGCCACGACAGCGGCCTGTTCGCCCGGCGCACCTTCTACCTGCTGCCGCACGACCGTCCCAACGACCCCGAGGGCCCCTACAAGGTGGGCTCCCCGCTGGAGGCGGTGGACCCGGACACGGTGCACCCGGGCAGGCCGGGGCAGAAGACCGCCCGCTCGCAGGGCACCACGCAGAAGGCCCCCGCGAACTCCTGACGCCCCGGCCCGGTCCTGGCCGGTCCTTGCTCGGTCCCGGCCCGGCCGGTCCCGGCCGGGAAGCACACGGGCAGCGGACCGACGCATTCCGGCCGTTAGGCGAGACAGCGCGGCGGGCCTCCGTGGTACTCGGTCATCTCCCGGAACAGCGCGGGAATGTCGAGCGGCGCCCCCTCGGGCAGCCCCCGGGCCTCGGCGTACGCGCGGTGGAGGTTGGGCAGCAACCGCTCGGGGTCCAGGAGCCCGGCGTACGGGCCGGGGCGGGTGGCGCGGGCCAGGACGAGGGGCTCGGTGCCGCTCGAGGTGCCCTCCTCGGCGAGCTGCTGGACCCAGCGGAGGTAGGCCGCGTTGGCGTCG
Source organism: Streptomyces sp. NPDC058663 (assembly GCF_042716745.1). Lineage (NCBI taxonomy): Bacteria > Bacillati > Actinomycetota > Actinomycetes > Kitasatosporales > Streptomycetaceae > Streptomyces > Streptomyces sp. NPDC058663. Next base: position 41,230 of record NZ_JBHXRV010000017.1, on the reverse strand, counting down.
AGGATCTCCGGGCCGCCGACCGGGCCGTGGCCGGGCACCACCGTGGTGGCGCCGAGCGCCCGCAGCCGCTGCAGCGCGCGCAGCGACCCGGTGACCGAGCCCATGGCGCAGAACGGGGTGACGCCGTTCATCGCGAGGTCCCCGGTGAACAGCACCCGCTGCTCCGGGAGCCAGACGATGGTGTCGTCGGTGGTGTGCGCGGCGGGGCCGATGTGGATGAGCTCGGCCCGCAGTGCGCCGATGTGGAGCGTGGTGCGGTCCTCGAAGGTCAGCTGGGGCGGGGCGACCTCGATGTCCCCCCAGCGGACGTCCGGCCACAGGGAGGCCATGTGCAGACCGGCCGCCCGGGTCATCGTGCGGGTGCGGGCGTGGCCGATGGTCAGGGCCTCGGGGAAGACGAAGTTGCCGTAGGTGTGGTCGCCGTGGAAGTGCGTGTTGACCACGGCACGCGGCGGCAGGGGGCACAGCGCGAGGGCGGTGCGGCGCAGGGCGCGGGCCCGGTCCTCGGTGGCGGCGGTGTCGACCAGGGCGCTGTGGCCTGCGTCGGTGAGGATGCCCGCGTTGTTCAGGCACCAGCCGCCCCGGTGCTGTACGTAGGCGTGGACGCCGTCGGCCACCTCGGTGACGAGGGTGTCCGCCGGGCGCTCGGGGATTGCGCGGTGCACGGTGCTGCCTTTCCTCGGCGTCCGGCGGACGGTGGGGCGTGGGGCGCTGGGATGGACTCCCGGTGGAGCGCTCAGCGGGAACGCTCAGCGGTATCGCCAACTCCCGGCGGATATGCGGGGATTGAAGCTGGGGCGGTCCCAGACGGTGTCGGTGGGCGTCGGGTGGGCGGAGGTCTGCCGCGTGGCGGCGTGGTGGGCCAGCAGCGCGGTCAGCACCGCGGTGAGCGCGGCGGTCTCCTCGGCCGAGGGCTGCCCCCCGGTGATCTGCCACGGGGCGGTGGGCCCGGCCGCGGGGGGCGCGGCGGTCAGGGACTCCGCCGTCGCGGGTACGGCGGTCAGAGGCTCCGCGGCCAGTGGCGCGGCGGTCAGGGACTCCGCTGTCGCGGGTACGGCGGTCAGGGGCTCGGTGGTCATGGTCGTGGCTCCTTCGCTCATACCGGGGGGTTGCCGTGCTTGCGGGACGGGAGGTCCGTGTACTTGGCACGCAGCATGTCGAGGGCGCCGATCAGGACGGAGCGGGTCTCTGCGGGGTCGATGACGTCGTCCACCAGGCCGCGTTCGGCGGCGTAGTAGGGGTGCATCAGCTCCGACTCGTACTCCTTGATCTTCTGGGTGCGTTCGGCGTCGGGGTCCTGGGCTGCGGCGATCTCCCGGCGGAAGATCACGTTGGCGGCGCCCTCGGCGCCCATCACCGCGATCTCGTTGGTGGGCCAGGCCAGTGACAGGTCGGCGCCGATGGAGCGCGAGTCCATGACGATGTACGCGCCGCCGTAGGCCTTGCGCAGGATGAGCTGGATGCGCGGCACGGAGGCGTTGCAGTACGCGTACAGCAGCTTGGCGCCGTGCCGGATGATGCCGTTGTGCTCCTGGTCCACGCCGGGCAGGAAGCCGGGCACGTCGACCAGGGTGAGCAGCGGGATGCTGAACGCGTCGCAGAACTGCACGAAGCGCGCGGCCTTCTCGCTCGCCCTGATGTCCAGGACGCCCGCCAGCGCAGCGGGCTGGTTGGCGACGATCCCGGTGACGTGGCCGTCGAGGCGGGTCAGTGCGCAGACCACGTTGGGCGCCCAGCCCGGCTGGATCTCGAAGTAGTCGCCGTCGTCGACGATCTCCTCGATGACCCGGCGGATGTCGTACGCCTGGTTCGGGTTGGCCGGCACCAGCCGCAGGAGGGAGTCGGTGCGGCGGCCGGCGGGGTCGTCGGTGGGCAGGCGGGGGGCGGTCTCGCGGTTGTTGGAGGGCAGCAGCGACAGCAGGTGACGGACGTCGGCGAGGCAGCTCTCCTCGTCGTCGTAGGAGAAGGCGGCGACGCCGGAGACCTCGGCGTGCACATCGGCACCGCCCAGCCCGTTCATCGAGACCTTCTCGCCCGTCACGGCCTGCACCACGTCGGGGCCCGTGATGAACATCTGCGAGGTGCCGCGGACCATGAAGACGAAGTCGGTCAGTGCGGGGCTGTAGGCCGCACCGCCCGCGCACGGGCCGAGCATCACGCTGATCTGCGGGATCACACCGGAGGCACGGGTGTTGCGCTGGAAGATGCCGCCGTAGCCGGCCAGGGCGGTGACGCCCTCCTGGATGCGGGCGCCCGCGCCGTCGTTGAGCGAGACGAGGGGGGCGCCGGCCGCCTCCGCGAGGTCCATCACCTTGTGGATCTTGGTGGCGTGGGCTTCGCCGAGCGCGCCGCCGAAGATGCGGAAGTCGTGCGCGTACACGAAGACCGTGCGGCCCTCGACCGTGCCCCAGCCGGTGACGACGCCGTCGGTGTAGGGCCTGTTGTCCGCCAGGCCGAAGCCGGTGGCGCGGTGCCGGCGCAGTGCCTCGATCTCGTGGAAGGAGTCCTCGTCGAGAAGGAGTCCGATGCGCTCGCGTGCCGTCAGTTTTCCCTTGGCGTGCTGGCGTTCGGTGGCCAGGGGGCTGGGCCCGGCCACGGCCTGGGCCTTGATCTCGGCCAGTTCCGCGGCGCGTTCCTGGGTTCGAAGGGGGATGGGAGCGGCATCGGTGATGCTCACGGATTCCTCCGGATGGTGGGGAGGTCTGCTGGGGCCGGTAGGCACTCTCTTCCGCGGTCCTCCTGCTTCTCTCTGCGTCGGCCGGGAATGCGCATCGGTACCGGACAACCCTGGTGCGCGGTCCTCGACAAGCTGTCGAGGACCGCTTGAGGATCCCTCGGCACCGCGGACAGACCTCCGCGGACAGGTCTCCGCGGACAGACCTCCGCGGACAGACCTCCGCGGACAGGTCTCCGCGGACAGACTTCACCGCCTCCGCCCGCCGCCTCCGCCGACCTGCCCCCGCCCGGCGGTCAGCGCACCCGGAAGTTGGCCATCATGCCCATCGCCGAGTGGTCCAGCAGGTGGCAGTGGTAGACGTAGGTGCCCCGGTAGGAGTCGAAGGTGGCGTGCAGCTTCACGCTCTCGCCGGGGAAGAGCCGCACGGTGTCCTTGGGGCCCGCCTCGGCCGGGCCCGCCGGGGCGCCGTTGCGCTCCAGCACCCGGAACTGGACCAGGTGCAGGTGGAAGTTGTGCGGGATGATCTTGTTGGCGTTGGTGACGGTCCAGATCTCCGAGCTGCCGAAGGCGATGGACTGGTCGATGCGGTCGGCCTCCCAGACCTTGCCGTCCAGGTACGCGCGCGGCTCCTGGCGGCCGTCCTCGTCCATGGTGAGGACGATGTCGCGGTGCACGGTCGCCTTCGGCATCGGCGGCAGCCTGCGCAGTACGTCGGGCACCTGGCTGCTGTCGTAGGCCTTGCGGACGACGTCGAAGCGCAGCACCTTGCCCACCTGGTCGGGGCTCTCGGGGCCCAGGGTGTTCTCCAGGACGATCTTCGTGCCGAGCGGGTAACGGGAGAAGTCGATGATCACGTCCGCGCGCTCGGCCGGGGAGAGCCCGACGGTGTCGGTGGCGAAGGGGCGCTCCAGCAGGCCGCCGTCCGTGCCGATCTGGACGATCTGGCCGCCGTCGGACAGCCGCAGCTGGAAGAAGCGCATGTTGGAGGAGTTCAGCAGCCGGAAGCGGTACTTGCGGGCCGCCACCTCGAAGTACGGGGTCGGCCGCCCGTTGGCCAGGATCGTGCTGCGGCCCATGTCGTCCATCTCGTAGACGAGCTGGCCCGCGGCGTCGAAGCGGGCGTCGCGCAGCGCGATGGGCACCTCGTACGCGCCGCCGGGCAGCGGGAGGGAGCGCTCGGTGTCGTCGGAGAGCAGGTAGCTGCCGGACAGGCCGCGGTAGACGTGCTCGGACTCCATGTGGTGGGCGTGGTCGTGGAACCAGAGGGGGGCGGCCGGCTGCTGGTTGGGGTAGACGTAGGTGCGTTCCTTGCCGGGGGCGAAGGTGTCCATCGGGCCGCCGTCGTTCTCCGGCGTGACGGAGCCGCCGTGCAGGTGGCAGGAGACCGGCATGGTGAGGGTGTTGCGGTGGCGCACGACCACCCGGCGGCCGCTGCGGGCGCGCAGCACGGGCCCGGGGAAGTGACCGTCGTAGGTGAGGACCCTGGTCCGCACGCCGGGGATGATCTCCTTGGTCACCTCCTTGGTGGTGAGGAGGTAGGTGTCCTGGCCGCCGAGGGTCGACACCGGGCTCAGCGTGGGCAGGGTGGGCATCTTCACGCTGAAGGCGGGCGGCACGGCCACCGCCTGAGCCCCGGCGACCGGTTCGAGGCCGGTTTCCGCGGCCCGTGCCTGGAGCAGGGGTATCAGCCCGCCCGCGGTGAGCAGCCCGGCGCCGCTCGCGCCGAGGGCGCCGCCGAGCACGCTGCGTCTGGTGACCATGGGGTTTCCTCCTGGGGCGGGGCGGGCTTGGCGGACGCCGGGCGCCGCGCCGCGAGTGCACCAGAGGCGGCTTGCGTGCCGCTCGGGCCCGGGTGGGGTGCGGGCGGGCGCCGGCAGGGCGTTGCGGGGGCCTTGCGGGGGCTGGGCAACGCTGGCGTTGCGTGCGTGGGACCGCGTACGTGCGACCCGAGCCGCCCCGTCGAGTCCCGGTGCGGCCCCCGGCGGAGGCTCCCGTGGACCTGCACGATCTGCACGACCTGCGTGCCTGGCTGCCCCGCGCGCTGACGGTGGCCGAAGAGTGGGGCGGGCGGTTCGGCCCCTACGAGGGCCATGACGCGCACCGTGTCACGGCCACCGCGTTCGACGAGGCGTTCGACCGCTTCGCCAAGCGGATGGACGACAACTACCCCTTTTTCCACCCGCGTTACGCGGGCCAGATGGTCAAGCCGCCGCACCCGGCCGCCGTCACCGGCTATCTCACCGCGATGCTGTTCAACCCGAACAACCACGCCGCCGAGGGCGGGCCCGCGACCACGGAGATGGAGCGTGAGGCGGTCGCCGCGCTGGCGGAGATGTTCGGGCTCGCCTCCTCCCACGTCGGGCACCTGACCACCAGCGGCACGATGGCCAACCTGGAGGCCCTGTACGTCGCGCGCGAGCTGCACCCGGGGCGCGGGATCGCCTACAGCTCCGAGTGCCACTACACGCACGAGCGGATGTGCCACGTGCTGGGCATGGAGGGCCATCGCGTTCCGGTGGACGTGCGCGGCAGAATCGATCTCGACGCGCTCGAGGACGTGCTGCGCGGCGGCCGGGTGGGCACCGTCGTGGTCACCACCGGTACGACCGGGCTCGGCGCGGTCGACCCGGTGCACGAGGTGCTGGCGCTGGCCAGGCGGTACGGGGTACGGGTGCACGTGGACGCGGCGTACGGCGGCTTCTTCGCGATCCTGGGCCGGGCCGGCACCGGGGGCGTCCACGCGGAGCCCTGGCGGGCGATCGCGGAGTGCGACTCGGTGGTGGTGGACCCGCACAAGCAGGGGCTCCAGCCCTACGGCTGCGGGGCGGTCCTGTTCCCCGACCCGCGCGCGGGTCGGCACTTCGCGCACGACTCGCCGTACACCTACTTCACCGATTCCGAGCTGCACCTGGGCGAGATCAGCCTGGAGTGCTCGCGGGCGGGGGCGGCGGCCGCGGGACTGTGGCTGACGCTCCAGCTGCTGCCGCTCACCGTGGACGGCTTCGGGCAGATCCTGGCGGCCAACCGGCGGGCAGCCCTGCACTGGGCCCAACTGCTCACCAATTCACGGGAGTTGGAGCTCTACCAGCGGCCGGACCTGGACATCGTGACGTACTTCCCGGCGACCGCGGACGGCCGGCTGTCCGCGATCGACGAGGCGTCGGGGCGGCTGCTGCGCGACGCGATGACGGCGGACCCCGACCCGGTGTTCCTGAGCGTGCTGCGCGCGGACGCGGACGCCTTCCAGCGGCGCCACCCCCGGGTGGTGCGGGACGCGGAGGCGGCCCGGGTGATCCGCAGCGTCCTGCTCAAACCGGAGCACGAGCACTATCTGCCGGTACTGCACGAGCGTGTCTCGGAGCTGGCCGCACGGGCCACCGCCGCGCCCTGACCACAGCACTCCCCCGCCCCGCGACCCTGGAGTCCACCTTGCCCACGACCCATCGGCCCCCGTTGTCCGGCCGGCCGGCCGTCACGGACCTGTGCGCGCTGCTCTCCTCCTGCTTCCACGACGACGCCCTCACCCGCTGGATGATCCCCGACCCCCTGGTGCGGGCCGAGCTGCTGCCCGGCTTCTTCCGGGTGTTCGTCGAACTGTCCGCCGCGTACGACGGCGTCCTCGCCGACCCCGGCGGCGACGGCGTGGTCCTCTTCCTGCCGCCCGGCGCCGCACCCGACGAGGCGGCCCTCGACGAGGCCCTCGGCCGGGCGCTGGGGCCGTACGCGGACGCCCTGCGCACCATCGCCGCCCACCAGGCCGAACGGCGCCCGGTGGACGTCCCGCACTACTACCTCTCCTTCGGCGGGGTCAGGGCAGGCCACCAGCGCGGCGGGCTGCTGACGGGGCTGCTGCAAGCGGTCGTCGCGCGCGCCGACGCGGAAGGAGTGGGCGCCTACACGGAGGCCAGCTCCCCCGGCGGCGAAGCCGTCACCGTGAAGGCCGGCTTCGTACGCCTGGGCGGGGACCTCGTGCTGCCGGGGGGCGGCCCCGCACTGCGACCGATGTGGAGGGATCCCCGATGAGGGGCGACGACCTGATCCAGTCCTGGACCGCGGGCCAGGTGACGCGGGGCGAGGTGCCCGCGCAGCACCTCGCCCCGCTCACCCTGGTGCTGGACTGGAGCCGGGACTTCCTGGTCTCCAGCCACCCCGAGCTGGGCCGCACGGGCCCGGTCTGCCCGTACACCCAGCCGTCCCTGCGCAAGGAGCTGTACCACCTGGCCGTGCCGTCGGCGGCCTGTGACGACCTGCCCTCCGCGGTCGACTCGCTGCGCACCCGCCACGCCAAGCTGTCCGCGCCGCTGTCGGAGGAGGACCGCGAACTGCTCACGATCCTCCTCGTGCTGCCGGACTTCGACGCGAGCGACTCGGTGGAACTGGACGAGCTCCAGCTCAAGGCCAAGGACGAGTTCGTGGCCGAGGGTCTGATGATCGGCCAGTTCCACCCGGTGTGCGAGGAGCCGGGTCTCTACAACGAGGACTTCCGGCCGCTGCGCGCCCCGCTGCCGCTCCTGGCGGTCCGCAAGCTGCTGGTCTTCGACCTCCCGTTCCTGCTGGGCGACGACCTGCACATGGACCACTACCTCCAGCGTTTCGCCCCCTCCATCCCGGCCAGGGTGCGCGACCGGCTGGTGAGCCAGGTGCTCGCCTGACCGGGTGGCCGCCGGGCGGCCGCCCGACCGGAGGGCCGCCCGGCCGCCGCCCGCTCACCCGGCGGCCCCCACACACCGCTCGACGAAGGCCAGCACCTCCCGGTGGTACGCCGGCGCCGTGAGGCCGAGCCCGATGTTGTGGCCCGACGCCGGGAGGTGGGCGGTGGTGACCGACGGGCACGCCGTCAGCCGGCCGGTCATCTCCGCCAGGGTGTCCTCGTCGAGCTCCCACCACAGTTCGTGCTCCGCGAAGGTCAGCCGGACCGGGATGCGGACACGGGGGGCCAGCTCCTCGAACTGGCGGGGCCACAGGACGGTTTCCGCCGCTTCCCGGGACGGGGTCGGCGAGAGCAGGGAGCGGCTGGCCCGGAACGTGCCGGGCGGGTAGAGGTTCAGCGGGCCCCAGTTGAGCTTGGTGGCGCCGCCGCCCAGGGTGGTGGGGAAGTGCAGGGCCTCGGGGTGGTACCGGTAGCCGGTGCCGGAGGTGTCCAGGCCCAGGAGCGGGAGCGCGCCCTCGGTCGCCGCCGTGTGCAGGGCGACCTTGCCGCCGTCGGAGTGTCCGAGCAGGAAGACCCCGGCACCGCTCTCGTGGGTGCGGCTGTAGTCCTTGAGCGCGGTGTGCAGGGCCGCCGCCTGCTCGGCGAGCGGCAGGCCCTCGGGGAGGAACCCGGCGGACTCCCCGTATCCCGGCCGGTCCACGGCCAGTACGGCGAACCCTCGGGCGGTGGCGAGCGGGACGAAGGAGTTCCAGTACGCGGCGCCGGTGCCGCGTCCGTGGACGGCCAGGACGGTGGCGCGCGGCGGACCCTGGGCGGGCCGGGCCAGCAGCGCCGAGAGGGGGAAGCCGCCGGCGTCGAGGGTGAGCGGGGTTGCGGGCGGGGCGATTTCTTCGGCGTAGGCGAGGGGGCTCATCGCAGTATCAGTTCCTTCCGGGCGCCGGCCACGGACCGCATCCAGGCCGCCGGTGCCCCGCTGCGCAGCAGCGAGGTGCCCACCAGCAGGCCGCGGAAGCCGGCGTCGAGGAGGCCGGCCGCGGTCTCGGGACTGTCGATGCCGCTCGCGCTGACCGGGCAGGGGGTGCCCGTGGCGCGGACCGCAGGCAGCAGGTCCAGGCTGCGGCCGAGGTCCCCCCGGCCGCGCTCCCGCTTCTTGATGTCCTTGTTGTTGACCGCGATCACGCATTCCGAGGGGTGGTGGACGCTTTCGAGTTCGGCCTCCGAGGTGATCTCGACGAAGGGGGTCAGCCCGTTGCGCAGGCACTCCGTCTCCAGCGTGCGCATGCTGGAGGCGGGCAGCAGGGCCGCGGTCAGCAGGACGGCGGAGGCGCCGAGCTCCTTGGCGGTGCGGACCTGGTCCTTGCGGGTGATGAAGTCCTTCTGCAGCAGTGGGAGTTTGGTGATGGCGGCGACGTCGCGCAGCAGGTCGGGCGTGCCGCCGAACCAGCGGCCGGTCACCACCGAGATGCAGGGCGCGCCGGCCGCCTCGTACGCCTCGACGATGCCGACCGGGGTGCGGCTGCCGAGCAGGTTGTAGCCGTGGGAGTCGAGCCTCTTCACCTCCGTCACCACGGGCGTCGGGGCGGCCAGGAGGGCCTCGAGAAAAGGGAAGTCGGTCCGGTTGCGGTCCGTCATCGCGAAGGGCTCCGTTTCGGAAGGGGCCCCGGGAGGGGGCTTCGGGAGGGGCGGGGGCCCCGGGGTCAGACGGGGTCCAGGGCGCGGGTGCCGGTGCCGGTGCACCAGGAGCGGGCCAGGGCGGCGATCTCCGGGACGCCGAAGCCGCCGGTGAGGGCGGAGCGGGCCGCGGTGTCGACGTCGATGCCGCGGAACCCGGGGTGGTCCGCGACCTCCCCGTACGCCGGGCGGTTGGCCGGAGTGAGTCCCCCGGCCAGCAGGAACGGCCTGCTCAGGCGGGGCAGCAGGGCCGTGAGGTGCGCGGGGTCAAGGGTGCGTCCCGTGCTGCCGATGCGGCCGTCGTCGGTGGCGGTGTCGAGGAGGAACAGGTCGGTGCCTGCCCTGGCGTACGCGCCCGCCAGCGGGCGTTCCACGCAGCCGCCCGCCCCGTCGACGTGCAGCACCTTGACGATGCCGACCTCGGCGGGCAGTGCCTCGCGCAGTGCCCGCACGAGCGAGGGCGGCTGGTAGGCGTGCAGCTGGACCAGACCGATCCCGGCCCGCCGCACCAGCGCAGCCAGCTCGTCCGCGTCCGCGAGGAAGGTGACCAGTACCGGCAGCAGCCCGGCCGAACGGGCCTGTCCCGCAAGGGATTCGAGCTGCTGCGCGGTCAGTTCGGACGGGCCGCCGGGGATGCCGTGCCACAGGCCGACACAGTCCGCCCCGGCGGCCGCCGCCGCCTCGATGTCCTGCGGGGCCGTGGCCCCGCAGACCTTCAGCAGAAGGGGTGGGAGCCGGGTCACTTGCCCAGCCCGAGCATCGAGGCGATGCGGTTGTACTGGATCTCGTTGGTGCCGGAGTAGATGGTGCCTCCGACGGCGTTGCGTACTTCCTGTTCCAGTCCGAACTCCGACATGTAGCCGTGGCCGCCGAAGATCTGGACGGCGGTCAGGCTGGTGGCCAGGTTGCTCTCGCTCGTGACCAGTTTGGAGATGGCGAGATCCTCGGTGACGTTCTCACCGGCTTCCAGCTTCTCGCCCGTGTCGTAGAGCCACTTGCGGGCGGTCTCCAGCTGGATCTTGGTGTCGACTATCTTGTTGGCGATCGTCTGGTACGAACCGATCGCCTTGCCGAAGGACTTGCGGGTCTTCGCGTAGTCGACACACCGGTCCAGCCGGCGCTGCATCTCCCCCACGTTGACGATGAAGGAGAAGAGGATCTCCCGCTTCATCACGTGGTCCAGTACGAGGAACCCGCCGCCGACGCGTCCCAGTACCGCACTCCTGGGCACCCGTACGTCGTCGAAGAAGAGTTCGCTGAGCGGCGAGGTCCGCAGGCCCATCTTCTTCAGGGGCTTGCCCGCGGTCAGGCCGGGGGTGTTCGCGTCCACCAGGAACGCGGTGGTGCCGAGCGGGCCGCCGTCGGGGTGGGTGCGGGCGTAGACCACGACGAGGTCCGCGACCGGTCCGTTGCTGACGAAGACCTTGCTGCCGTTGATGACGAAGTCGTCACCGTCCCGGACGGCCCGGGTGGTCATGGCCATGGCGTCGGAGCCGCCCTCGGCCTCGGTGATCGCGTGTGCGCCGATCGCCTCGCCCGAGCAGATCAGGGGCAGGTAGCGCTCCTTCTGGTCGGTGGTGCCGAACTGCTGGATCGGGATGCCGGTGGAGCAGATGGACGTGGTGACCGAGAAGCTCAGGCCGGCGTCCCTGTTGTACTCGCCGAGGCCCTCCAGCACGTACATGGTGGTCAGGAGCGACTGCCCCAGGCCCCCGTACTCCTCGGCGAAGGGCAGGGAGAGGATCCCGGTCTTCTGGACGAGCTTCCACTTGTCCTCGGAGAAGGCGGAGCGCTCGTCGAGCTCGATGTGGTCTGCGCTGAGTGCGTCTCCCCACCTCTCCAGGCTGTCGCGCAGATCTGCCTGGTCGGTGTTCCAACGGATCACGACGGACCCCTTTGTGTGGGCGGATGGTGCGGGCTGGTGCGCCGGTCTCAGTAGGCGGAGGAGGTGGCGGCGTCGAGGCTGTGCACCTCGTCGCCGCGCAGGGCCGGCGAGAAGACGCAGACCAGGCGCAGGTCCTCGTGCGGGCTGGCCACCAGGAAGTGCGCGTCGTGCTGGTCCAGGGCGTACATCCGGCCCGGGACGATCTCGTGGGAGGTGCCGTCGAGCTCGATGACCTCACCGGATCCCGCGATGCAGTAGCAGGCTTCCAGGTGGTTGACGTACTCCAGGCGGGACTTGGTGCCCGCGCTGACGACGGTGTCGGTGAGCGAGTAGCCCAGGCCGTCCTCGGCGAGGAGGAAGCGGCGGCTGAGGCCGTTGCCCCACTCGACGGTCTTCACGGACTCGATGTCACGAACGATCATGGCTGTCTCCTGGGGTGAGGGTGGTGCGCGAGGGTGCTGGATGAGGTGCGGAACTCTCCGGCCGGACGAACCGGCCTGGTCAGGAAGGCTGTTCGGCGCCCGTGGGGCCGGTGGCAGCTGCGGTGTGGCGGGGGCCGTGGGTGCCGTCCGGGAGGACCGAGCGGACGAAGGCCCTGAAGGCCTCGGTCACGTCGTGTCCTGCCTCCTGCGCCGCCTCGATGGCGGCGACGGCGGCGGAGCCGATGATCGCGGCGTCCGCCCCGGCGGCCCCGACGGCCTCCACGTGCCTGCGGGTGCTGACCCCGAAGCCGACGGCGATCGGGGATGCGGTGTGCGCCCGGAGGCCCGCGACCGTCTGCGCGAGCGCGGCGTGGCCGGCGGCGGGTGCGGTCCCGCTGCGTCCGTAGTGGGCGACGAGGTAGAGGTAGGCGGAGGCGCGGGCGGCTGCCTGTGCCTGCGTCTCCTGCGGGCTGTTGGCGTAGCAGGTGGTGACGACGGGGAGCCCGGCCTCGGCGGCCGACTCCAGGTGGGCGGTGCGCAGCCGGGGCGGCAGCGCGTGGATCAGGAGGCCGTCGGCGCCCGATGCGGCGATGTCGCGGGTGGCGGCGGCCAGGTCCCGGTGGCCGAGCGAGTACCTCCAGTCGGTGAGCAGGGCGATCCGGGTGTGCGCCAGGTGCGGCCGTACATCGGCGATGAACGCGAGTACGTCGTCCAGGCCCGCCCCGCCGCGCTCCAGCGCCCGGCTCGCGGAGCGCCGTACGACCGCGCCGTCGGTGACCGAGTCGGGGAACGGGACGGCCAGTTCCAGGCAGTCCACGCCCTCCTCGTCGAGCATCAGCAGCAGGTCGCGCAGGACCGGCAGCGGCGGGTCGCCCGCGTTGAGGAACAGCGCCAGGCCGGTGCGGCCTTCGGTGCGGCGGGGGAAGAAGGGGGCGGGTGCGGGGGGTGCGGGGGTCGTGGTCCCGGTGACCTCCAGGGGGCTAGGCATGGGCCACCGCCGGCTTCTTCGACGGGGTGGTGGGCTTGGGGGCCTCGGCGATCCGCCGTGCCAGGTCGCGGGCGGCGCCGGAGCGCACCGCGTGTTCGGCCAGCGCGATCGCGGAGTGCCAGTCCCGGCGGGTGTCGGTGGCCACCGCGAGGGCGGCTGCACCGAGGCAGACGGTGCGGGTGGCGATGCGGCCCGCGGTGCCGGAGAGGACGGAGAGGAAGTGGTTGACGGCGTCCGCCGGGTCGGCGGCGGGCCGCAGGTCGCCGAACGAGCCGTCGGCGGGGGTGAGTTCGCCGGGCCGGATGATCCGGGTCAGGGCTCTCTCACCGTGGACGGTGTTGGTGGCGAAGGGGAGCAGCTCGTCGGCGCCGGTGTCGTTGGTGGTGAGCCAGATCCTGCGGCCCGGGTGGCTCGCGGCCAGGGAGCGCAGGGTGTCCAGCGGGGCCGTCGCGGAGACCCCGGTGACCTGGGCGGTGACCGGCAGGTCGGCGAGGAAGGGGCCCAGCGCGTTCAGGAAGCGCCCGAAGGGCTTCATGCTCAGCGGGGCCACCGTCCTGGCCAGCCGGGTCAGCTGCGAGGGGTAGACGAAGGGGCCGGTGAAGGCGATGCCGTAGGTGGCGAGGGTGTCCTCGGTCTGGGCGTACGAGGAGGTGAGCCTGACCCCGAGCCGCTCCAGCAGGTCGACGGAACCGAGCGAGCTGGTGTAGGCGCGGGAGCCGGTCTTGACGACCTTGACGCCGGCCGCCGCGGCGACGAACGCCGAGGCGGTGGAGATGTTGAAGGTACGGGGCCCGCCGCCGGTGCCGACGACGTTCACGGTGTCCTGCCAGGAGGCACCCACCGGGGCCGCGGCCCGGCGTTCGGCGAGCGAGTCCAGCAGGTGGCGCAGCGTCTCGTGGTCCGGGATGCGGCTGGTGAGCGAGGTCAGCAGGGCGACGGCCTGGGTCTGGTCGAGCCGGCCGTCGCCGAGCTGGTCCCACCAGGACCGCCAGGTCTCCCGGCCGACGGGGGCCTGCTGTCGCAGCAGGCCGGTGAGTGCGTCATGCACGGTCGGTCTCCGTCTCTGGTGGGGGCGGCGGGGGCGGGATCAGACCGTCGCGGGGGCGGCCGCGCGGGCTTCGGCGATGAAGGTGTCGATGGCCTCGACGCTGCGGAAGTTGTTCGGGTCGAGGTCGTCGTCGCCGACGGCGACCTGGAAGCGGTCCTCGACCCAGGCGATCAGCTTGAGGACGCCCAGGCTGTCGATGACCCCGTCGTTGAGCAGGTCGTGGTCGGAGGCCAGCTCGCTCGCCGGGGTGCCCGGCAGGAACTCGGTGATGACGAAGTTCTTGATGGTGTCGACGTTGCTCATGACGGGATTCCTTCGGGTGTGGTGGCGGTGGCGGTCAGCTGGTCGAGCCGGTCGAGCGCTTTGCGGTCGACCTTTCCGGTGGCCGTTTTCGGCAGCGGGGCGTCGATGAGGGTGAGGTGTCCTGGCACGGCGGCCCTGGGCAGGTGCTGGGCGCAGTGCTTGCGCAGCTGCAGCCCGGTGAGGGCGGAGCCGGGTGCCCGCTGGACGCCGGCGACGAGCTTCTTGCCGGCGATCGCGTCGGGCAGGGCGGCCACTCCGGCCTCCAGGACGTCGGGGTGCTCCTGGAGGACCCGTTCGATCTCGGCGGTGTTGACGGCGACGCCGCGGACCTTGACCTGGAAGTCGGTGCGGCCGGTCAGGTGCAGGGTGCCCGCGGCGTCGCGCCGGACCAGGTCGCCGGTGCGGAACCAGCGGCGGCCGTCGAGCCCCAGCGGGTGGCCGCCGAACTTCTCGGCGTGCCGGGTGCGGTCGAGGTAGCCGCGGGTCTGGAAGGGCGTGGAGACGTACAGCTCTCCGCTGCCCGGCCCTTCGACGACGGCCTGGGTGTCGGGGTCCAGCAGGAGGGCCTGCACGCCGGGCAGCGGCTGGCCGATGGGTACGGGCGGGAAGGCGGTCGCGGTGGTGTCGACCTCGTGGATGAAGCTGTCGTTGGTCTCCGTGCAGCCGTAGATGTTGTGGATGCGGGCCCGGGGGAAGAGGCCGGGCAGGGCGGCGAAGGTGCGGTCGGGGATGGCGTCGCCGGTGAACATCACGTGCTCGACGCCGGGGAAGACGGTGCCGGTCTTGGCGGCCGCGTCCTGGAGCAGTCCGAAGGCCATCGGGACGGCCTGCATGACGTGCACCTCGTGGCGCAGCAGCAGTTCGCTCAGGTGGCGGCCGTGGGCGGCGAGTGCCGGATCGACGAGGACGACGCGTCCGCCGTGGGCGAGCGTGGTCCACACGTCAAGGAGGCAGAGGTCGAAGTTGAGGGGCGCGTAGTTGAGGACGGTCCGGCCGGGTCCTGCCTGGAAGGCGGGGCCCGCCCAGCGGGTGAAGCGGTCCACGGCGTCCGTGCCCAGCGGGACGATCTTCGGGAGGCTGGTGGAGCCCGAGGTGGTGAGCAGGAGGGCCACGTCGGCGGCCTCGTCGGCGGGCAGCGGCTGGGCGGTGACGTCCGGGTTGGGCGTCACACGGGCCGGCTCGCCGCCGGGGGCCAGTACGTGTGCGCAGCCGGCCTGGGCGAAGAGATCGGCGAGCAGCGAATCGGCGAGGGCCGGGGACGGGAGCATCACCGGACGCCGGGAGAGCAGGCAGGCCAGCACCAGGGCGACGGTGGCCGGGGACTTGTCGGCGAGGACACCGACCGGTTCGCCGGGGCCGAGCCGCAGGTGGGCGAGCCGGTCGCGTTCCTGGCCTGCGAGCTCGTAGAGGGCGCGGTAGGTGGTCTCGGTGCCGTTGAAGACGAGGGCGGTGGCGTGCGGGCGGTCCCGTACCTGGGTGAGGAACCCGGCGATCAGGCCGGGGGTGGGTGCGGGGGCGGCCTGCGGGGCGGTGACGGCCTCCTGGACGGGGGCGGCCTGCGCCTTCGTGGCCGGCGCTTTCGTCCCCTGCGGGGTGGTGGTCACGGGTGGCCTCCCGGCTGGGGCGGGGCGATCTCGATCCAGCCCGACTTCACGGCCGCGCCCTGGGGCGTCTTGCAGGTGAAGCGCACGACCCGGGCCTCGGCGTCCGGCTGCAGGGCGATCTCCAGCGGGGTGCCCGGCGGTACGGGGGCGGAGAAGCGGCAGCCCAGGCCGCGCACCCGGGCGGCGTCGCCGTCGGCGAACCGGTCCACGGCCTCCTCCACGGCGAGGGCGACGACGCTCATGCCGTGCGCGATGACGGTTTCGAACCCCGCCGCGCGGGCCGCCTCCTGGTCGAGGTGGATGGGGTTCAGGTCGCCGGAGACGTGCCCGTAGGTGCGGATCCAGGCGGGGCTCAGCTCGTGGGTGGCGCTCTGCGGGGTGCCCGCGCCGGTGGGGGCGGGGGCGGGCGGGCCGCCGGCTATGTCGCCGTACGGCTCAAGGAGCGTGGCGCCCACCAGCAGGGCGGAGATGGTGAGGTGGGCGATGGGCTCGGGGCCGTCCTCGCCGGTCAGCTCGGTGCGCAGGGCGATCCGGGCGCCGCGCGGCTCCTTGCGGATGCCGGCCACCTCCAGGGTGACGGTGATCTCCTCGTCGGGGCGGACCTGGCGCACGATGCGGATGTCCTGGGCGAGGTGGACCACGGAGACCGGGCCCGGCTCGGCCTCGGTGAGCGCGGCGACGGTCTGCTCGGCGACGGTGTGGGCGAGGACGAAGGCGTGCACCGGGGACGCCTGGCCGGGCCTGGCGGGCGGCAGACAGTGGCGGGCCGCGGTGCGGTAGCCGGTGATGGCCGGTTCGCCGACGGTGAGGGTACGGACCGGGGACGGCAGGGCGAGGGTCGTCATACCGGCATCACCACCACGGAGGAGTTGTGTCCGCCGAACCCGAAGGAGTTCGTGATCGCGGGTCCCTGCGGCACGGCGCGCGGTACGCCGTGGACGACGTCGATGTCCATTCCTGGCTCCTGCTGTTCGTGGTTGGCGGTGGGAGGTACTTCGCCCTGCCGCATGGCCTGCACGGTGGCGATGAGTTCGACGGCGCCGGCGGCGCCGATGAGGTGCCCGATGACGGACTTCGGGGCGGTGACGGGGGGCTGCGCGCTGCCGAACACCTTGGTGAGGGCGGCGGCTTCGGCGCGGTCGTTGTGCGGGGTGGAGGTGCCGTGCGCGTTGACGTGGACGATGTCCTCGGGCGCCAGGCCCGCGTCGGCGATGGCACCTGCCATGGCGGCGGCGGCGAGGGCGCCGTCGGGCACCGGCATGGCGAGGTGGTAGGCGTCGGAGGTGGCGGCGTACCCGGCGACCAGGCCGTAGGTGCGGGCGCCGCGCGCTTTCGCGTCGGCGAGGCGTTCCATCACGACGAACCCGGCGCCCTCGCCCATCACGAAGCCGTCGCGGTCCTTGTCGAAGGGGCGCGAGGCGTGCTCGGGGTCGTCGTTGCGCATCGAGACGGCGTTGAGGTTGCCGAAGCCGGCCAGCGTGACGGGGGTGAGGGTGTGCTCGGCGCCGCCGGCGATGACGACGTCGGCGCGGCCGGTCTGCAGGAGCATCAGCGCGTGGCCGATGGCGTCGGCGCCGCTGGCGCAGGTGTTGGCGACGGTCAGGGCGGGGCCCGTCCAGCCGAGCCGGATGGCGATGTGCGCGGCGGCCGCGTTGGGCATCGTCATCAACGGCATCAGCGGGTTGACCCTGGCCGGGCCGCCCTCGGTGAAGTGGGCGGACTCCAGGTCGCTGGTGGCGCGTCCGCCCACCGCGTTGCCGACGACGATCGCGGTGCGGCCCGCCTCGGCGGTGGGTGCGCCGGCGTCGCGGTGCGCGGCGAGCGCGGCAGCCGTACCGAAGTGGGCGAAGGGGTCCATCCGGCGGGCTTCCTTCGCCGGTACGAGACCCGCCACGGCGTCCAGGCCGGTGACGCGGCAGCCGATCCGTACCCGGTGGCGGCTGAGGTCGAAGTGGGTGAGGGTGGCCGCGGTGGAGCGGCCGGCCCGCAGGGTGTTCCACAGCTCGTCCGGGGTGCACCCGCCGGGGGTGACCACGCCCATGCCGGTGATGGCGACGGGCGGCTGCGCCGAACTGCCCCTGGACTGTCCAGGCATGTCTGCTCCTCGGAGGCTGTCGAAGCCGTCGTTGCGGGTGGGCGCGGGGCGCTCGGTTGCGGGGTGGGCGCGGGGCGCTCAGATGATCCGGCACTCGCGGGCGGACGCGATGAAGGCCTCGGCGGCGAAGTCGAGGTCGGCCTTGGTGTGCGCGGCGGTGATCGCGATGCGCAGCCTGGCCAGGTCGTTGGGGACGGCGGGGGTGACCACGGGGAGGCCGATGACACCGTTCCTGCGGCAGGTGGTGGCGTAGTCGTAGGCGGCCTCGTCGGACCCGGCGATGACCGGGACGACGGCGGTCTCGCTGTCGACGGTGCTCATGCCCGCGTCGTGCAGGGTGCGGCGGAAGCGCTCGGACTCCCGCTGGATGAACTCCACCCGCTCCGGCTCCCGTTGCAGGATCTGCAGGGACGCCAGCGCGGCGGCGGCCTGGGCCGGGCCCAGCGCGGCGGAGAAGAGGAAGGGGCGTGCGGCGTACTTGAGGTGGTGGATGAGCTCCGCGGAGCCCGCCACCCAGCCGCCCATGGAGGGAATCGCCTTGGAGAGGGTGCCGAGCTTGATGTCGACGCGGGCCTCGTAGTCGAAGTGCTCCTCGATGCCCTTGCCGGTGGCGCCGATGACGCCCAGCGCGTGGGCCTCGTCGACCATCAGCAGCGCGTCGTGCATGTCGCAGACCTTGCGGAGGTCGACCAGGGGGGCGATGTCGCCGTCCATGGAGTAGACGCTGTCGACGATGACCAGGCGGACCCCGCCCTTGGGGGCTGCGGCCAGCCGGCGCTCCAGGTGGCCGACGTCGTTGTGCCGGAAGCGGGTGACGTTGGCGCCGGAGAGGCGGCAGCCGTCGACGATGCTGGCGTGGTCGTACTTGTCGATGAAGACGGTGTCGCCGGGGCCGACGATGCCGCCGACGGTGCCGGTGTTGGCCGCGTAGCCGGAGCCGAAGACCATCGCCTTCTCGCGGCCGGCGACCTTGGCGACCTCGGCCTCCAGCTCCTCGTGCAGCGGGGTGGAGCCGGCCAGGGCGCGGACGCCGTGGTTGCCGGTGCCGTAGAGGTCGAGGGCGGCCTTGGCGGCGGCGACCACGCGCTCGTCGCCGGCCAGACCGAGGTAGCTGTAGCCGGACATCATCAGCAGGCGGCGGCCGTCCAGGTCCGCGTAGGCCGAGTTCCGCTCGCAGGTGTACGCCACGAAGCTGTTCTTGCGCTCGGGCTCGTACTCCAGCGAGGCAACCCTGTCGCGGAAGTAGGCGAGCTTCGGCTCCAGGCGTTCCCAGGCAGCGGATGCGTTCACGTTCTTCTCCTTCGCGAGCGTCCGGCCGACCCGGAACTCCATCGGCGCCCTGCCGTTTCTCCGGCGGGGCTCTAGTGGAATTCCATTAGGGCTCCGGAGGCGCAATAGCAGCGCAAGGTCACGCGCGAGGGCGGTAGTCGAGCGCGGCAGGAGCGGGAGAAGTGCGGCAGTCCAGTCGCGCTGGAAGAGCGGTCGACGGGGCATTTCGCCGTTGACACGCGAACCGGGCACACGGTTATGTTCGAGAGCGCACGAACTAGACAGACACGGCCGGAAGTCGTCCGTTTCGGAGAGTGCAGAATGCTGATCAGACTCGTGGGGATTGTCGCGATCGAGCAGGACGGGGCCCCGCCGCAGCACCTGTCGAGCGCCCAGGCACAAGTGGCGCTCGCCCGGCTGCTGGTCGAGCGGGCCGACGGAACCGAACGTGACCAGTTGGCCGAAACTGTATGGCCCGAGGGACTGCCCGACACCTGGGCCTCGGCGCTACGGAGCGTGGTGAGCCGGGTCCGCGCGTTCGTCACCACTCCGCGGGACCTGCCCGGCGAGACACCGCTGGTCGCCCAGGGCGGCCGGTACGTGCTGCGGATCCCGGAGCACGCGGTGGTGGACGTGGAAGTCGCGCAGAGCGCGGTGACCGAGGCCGTCGCGGCGTACGCCCAGGGCGCCTACGCGGTGGCCCGGCAGCTGGCGGCCGGCGCCGTGTCGAACCTGCGCGGTTCGTTCCTTCCCTCGCACGAGGGCGAGTGGGTCGACTCGATGCGCGAACAGCTGGAGGAACTGCGGCTGAACGCCCTGGAGACGGCCAGCCTGGCGTCCTCCGCGCTCGGCGACGAGCACCACGCGCTGCGGTACGCGGAGGAGGCGGTGCGCCGGGCCCCGTTCCGGGAGAGCGCCTACCGGTGCCGGATGGCGGCCCACTCACGGGCCGGCAACCGGGCCGAGGCGCTGCGCAGTTACCAGCAGCTGCGCGACGTGCTCGCCGAGGAACTGGGCATCGACCCGGCGCCCGAGACGGAGGCGGTGTACCTGGAGCTGCTGCGCACCCCCGAGCCGCGGCCCGCCCTGCGGCCGGTGGCCGCGCTGGACCCGCTGCTGATGGGCATGTTCGAGGTGGACCGCAGGGCGGCGCCGCCCCGGCCGTGCTTGCTGTCCGCGCACGGCTGCATCACCCACCCGCTGCCGGCCGCCCGCACCGCGGCGCCGCTGCCCACCTCCCTGCCGGCCTCCCCCGCGGCCTGAACCCGCGCCGGTACGACTGGGGCGCCGCGGCCCGCACCGCACCAGCCGCCCGGTCCCCCAAGCCCCTCAGCCCCCAGTCCCCCAAGCCCCCAGGGCACGCGTCGAAGCCGCCGCCGGAGAGGATCCGGCGGCGGCTTTTGACGCGTACGGCCCGCACAGCACGCACGCGGCGCGCGGCCCGCACCAGCACGCGCGCACGGTACGAACCCCGGCCGCTACGGGGGGATGGCGCGGCCGGGGCCCGGTACGAGGGGAGGCGGGGCGTCAGGTGATGGACACACCGCTGTCGATCGAGACGACCTGTCCCGTCATGCAGTCCTGGTCCAGGAACAGGCCCGCACTGCGGGCCACTTCCTCCACCGTGACGAAGCGCGGGATGGGCGCCTTGTCCTCCATGCCCTCGATGACGCGGTCGGGGAGGTCCTGCGTCATCCCGGTGATCATGAATCCGGGTGAGAGCGCGTTCACGGTCACACCCCGGCGCCCGCATTCGGACGCGAGGGTGCGGGTGAAGCCGATCAGCCCCGCCTTGGAGGCGGAGTACGCCGTCTGCCCGGCCGTCGCGATGATGCCGGACGGGGAGACGATGTTGAGCACCCGGCCCCACCGCTTGCGCAGCATGTACGGCACGGTGGCGCGGGCGGTGTGGAAGGAGCCGATCAGGTTGGTCTGGATGACCTGGGCCCAGTCGGCCGGGTTCTGCATGGCCATCAGGCCGTCCTTGCGGATGGCCCCGTTGTTGACCAGGACGTCCACCGCGCCGAGCTCGTCGGTGATGGTGGCGTACATGCCCTGCACGGCCTCCCAGGAGCCGACGTCCCCGGTGACCAGCACCGAGGGGTTGGTCAGCTTCTCCTGGAGCGCGGCCGCGGCGTCCCGCGAGCTGTTGTAGTGCACCGCGACCCGGCAGCCCAGGGAGTCCAGCTCAAGGGCGAGGGCCTGGCCGAGGCCGCCCGAGGCGCCGGTGACGAGCGCGACCGGGGATTCCGGCCGCTGACCTGCACTGTTCTTGCTCATGCGGCGACACCGCCCCATTCCAGAAGGATCGAACCCCATGTCATACCGGCACCGAAGCCGGCCAGCAGGACCTTGTCGCCGGACTTGATGCGGCCTTCCTCCAGCGCCTCGGTGAGCGCGATGGGGATCGACGCGGACGCCGTGTTCCCGTACTTCTGGAGGTTGGTGATCAGCGCTTCCTGGCGCAGCCCGGTGTGCGACAGGATCGAGTTGATGATCCGGATGTTGGCCTGGTGCGGGACGACGTGGTCGATGTCCGCCGCGTCGACCTTGGCGCTCTCCAGCGTCTCGCGCACGGTGCGGACCGTGTAGCGCACGGCGTTGAGGTAGATCTCGTTGCCGTTGATCTGCGCGTAGTGCAGGCCGGCCGCCACCGTTTCGGCGGTGGTCGGCATGCGGCTGCCGCCTGCCAGGACCTTGAGGGAGCCGGCGCAGGAGCCGTCTGCGCCGAGGTTCCAGGCCTTGACCCGGTTCTCCGGGCCCGCCTGCAGGACGACCGCGCCCGCGCCGTCGCCGACGAGGATGGAGAGGTCCCGGTCCTCGGGGTTGGCGGTGAGGGTGTGGGTGTCGGAGCCGATCAGCAGGATCGGCCGGGGATCGATGGCGATGAGCGCCATCGCGGACACCAGGCCGTAGACGAAGCCCGCGCACTCGGAGTTCACGTCGTGCGCGCTCCCCGAGATGCCCAGTTCGTGGTGGACGAACGCGGACGTCGCGGGGGACGGCTGCTCGGGCGTCGCCGTGGCGACGATGAGGTGGGCGATGTCGTCGCCGGTCAGACCGGCCTTCTCCAGCGCCCGCCGGCCGGCCTCGACGGCCAGCGAGGCGGTCGTCTGCCCCGGGTCCACCGCTCGCCGCTCACGGATGCCGCAGCGGCTGACCACCCAGTGCTCGTCGACGCCGAAGCGTTCGGCGAGCTCCGCGCTGGTGACGACGCGTTCGGGTACGGACATGCCCCACCCGGTGATGTCGAAGCCGGACACAGGCCCCTCGCCTACGCGTTCGCCGGGACGAGCGCCACGATCTTCGCGTACACGTCACGCAGCGTGGTGGTGTCGTCGAGGTCGGCGAAGAGCGACTCGTCGGCCGGAATGTGCGGGTACTGGTTCTGGAAGCCGTACAGCCACTCCATCAGGTCCAGCGAGTCGACGTCCGCGATGTGCTGGAGCGGGGCGTCGGGGCTGACCTCTGCGGCACCGGAAACGGCCTCGAGCTGGCTGGCCAGTTCTTCGATGGTGGGCAGCGACATGGGTCGGTCCTCTCTCGGCGGTGCGTCCTTATTTACCGATGCGATGAAAACTCCGCCCCCGCAAGGAAGTCGCAAGACGGACCCGGAGAGTTCCCTTCCCTGCCCGGCGGGCCGCCCGGCGGCCGTATTGCGCATTCCTTGCGGGGCATCCGGTTTCCTCGGACGCGAATTGAAGGAATGTGCTGGCCCGCCGGACAGGAATGAGGATCAGATGACAACGGTCGCGCCCAAGTCGGTGGACCCGGAAGTCGATGCGATCAGGCACCACTACGAAGTCAGCAATGACTTGTACCGGCTGATCCTGGGTCCCTCGATGATGTATTCCGGCGGTTACTGGGAGGCCGGCGAGGACCTGGTCGCCGCTCTCGATGCGGCCCAGTACCGCAAGCTGGACAAGTTCGCCGAGCTGGCGAACGTACGGCCCGGCGGTGCCAAGCGGGTGCTCGACATCGGCTGCGGCTGGGGCACCATGATCAACCGGGTGACCACCGTGCACGGTGCGGAGGCCGCGGTCGGTCTGACGCTCTCCCGTACGCAGGAAGCCTTCAACGACGCGCTGAACAACCCGCGGATCAAGACGCTGGTGCAGAGCTGGGCGGACTACAAGGTCGCGGACGACAGCGAGAAGTACGACGCCGCGTTCTGCATCAACGCCCTGGAGCACTTCGTCTCCTCGAACCTGCCGCCGAAGGAGCGCACCAAGCGCTACCGCTTCTTCTTCCAGCAGATCGCGAACGCCCTGAACCCGGGCGCCAAGTTCGTGCTGCACACCATGACCGCCGAGGCGCTGCCGATGAACCGGGCGCTCCTGGACGACCTGAAGTTCCTGCAGCGCTCGGAGTTCGAGGGCTGCCACATCCCGCACCTGCACGAGCTGACGGCCGCCGCCGAGGGTCTCTTCGAGATCGACGAGATCGTCAACGAGCGCGAGTCGTTCGCGATGGCCTGCCGCGCCTGGCTGGTCCTGCTGGCCGAGCGCCGCGACGAGGCCGTGGCCATGGAGGGCGAAGAGGTCGTCGCCCGCTTCGAACGCTACCTCGACATCTTCGCGTACACGCTCGAGGACAAGTTCTTCAACAACTTCCGCGTCACCATCACGCGCCGCTGAGGAGGCTGACGTGACGAGCATTCTCGAACCGGCCAAGGACGGCGGCGCACGCACCACCGCCGCCGCAGCCCCCGGCGGCCGCGGCCCGACCCGGCACCTGCGGGTCGCGGTCATCGGCACCGGTTTCTCGGGCCTGGGCACCGCCGTGCGGCTGCTGCAGTCCGGCATCGACGACTTCCTGGTGTTCGAACGGGCCGACGAGGTCGGCGGCACCTGGCGCGACAACGACTACCCGGGTGCCGCGTGCGACGTCATGTCACACCTCTACTCGTTCTCCTTCGCCAGGAACCCGAACTGGAAGTCCACCTTCGCCAAGCGCGACGAGCTGTACGACTACCTGCGCAACGTCGCCGACCGCTTCGGGGTCCGCCCGCACATCCGCTTCGGGCACGAGCTGATCGCCGCCCGCTGGGTGCAGGACGAACGCCACTGGAAGGTCGAGACCTCCCAGGGCGACTACACCGCCCAGTTCCTGGTCACCGGCACCGGCTACCTGAGCGAGCCGTCCGTGCCCGACATCAAGGGGCTCGCGGACTTCGAGGGCAAGATCTTCCACTCCTCGAAGTGGGACCACGACCACGACCTGAAGGGCCGCCGCGTCGCCGTCATCGGTACGGGCGCCTCGGCGATCCAGTTCGTGCCCAAGATCCAGCCCGAGGTTGCACACCTGGACCTCTACCAGCGCACCCCCGCCTGGATCGGCCCCAAGACCGACAAGCCCAACAGCGCGCGGCACACCGCGATGCTGCGCTCGCTGCCCGGCTACCAGGGCTTCAGGCGCAACTTCAACAAGTGGGGCCGTGAGGTCCTTGCCTTCGCCTGGGCCCGCCCCAAGGTCGCCGGCAAGGTGCAGAAGATGGCCAGCGACCATCTGAAGAAGTCGGTGCCCGACGAGGCGCTGCGCGCCAAGCTGACACCCGACTACGTGGTGGCCTGCAAGCGGCTGCTCTTCTCCAACACCTGGTACCCGGCGATCCAGCAGCCCAACGTGGACCTGGTCACCGACGGCATCCAGGAGGTCCGGGCGAAGTCGATCGTGGGCAGGGACGGGGTCGAGCGCGAAATCGACACCATCATCCTGGGCACCGGCTTCGCGGCCACCGACCGCCCTGTCGCGCGCCGGATCTGGGGCCGCGACGGCGTGCAGCTGCGCGAGGCGTGGAAGGACGGCATGTCCGCCCACCGCGGCACCACCGTCGCCGGCTTTCCCAACCTCTTCATGCTGCTGGGCCCCAACACGGCGCTGGGGCACTCCTCGCAGACCGTGATGATCGAGGCGCAGATCGGCTACGTCCTGGACGCGCTCAAGAAGACCGAGCAGCGGGGGCTGGCCAGCGTCGAGGTCAGGCCGCAGGCGCAGGAGGCGTACAACAAGACGCTCGACAGCCGGATCGAGGGTTCCGTCTGGACCGACTGCCAGAGCTGGTACCAGGACGCAGGCGGCCGCAACTCGTCGATCTGGCCGACGTACACCTGGCGCTTCCGCGCCGGGACCAAGCGCTTCGACCTGAGCGAG
Organism: Streptomyces sp. NPDC058663; assembly: GCF_042716745.1. NCBI lineage: Bacteria > Bacillati > Actinomycetota > Actinomycetes > Kitasatosporales > Streptomycetaceae > Streptomyces > Streptomyces sp. NPDC058663. The sequence goes on along the minus strand of NZ_JBHXRV010000017.1, from coordinate 16,464 downwards.
TACCAGCTCGCCTCGCAGGTGCGCACCGGCACGCAGGTGCCTCAGTAGGACCGAGCAGGCCACGGGAATCGGGAGACGTACGAAGATGAGCATGCCCCCAAGAACAGTTGCCCGCACCGCCGCGGGCAGGGCGCCGGAGCCGTCCCGGCGCAGGATCCTCGGTGCCGCGGCGGCCACCGCCGTCGCGGTGATCGGCTGGAACTCCGTCGGCCAGTCGTGGGCCACGGCCGCCGAGGCCGCCGGCAACGCCGCCGTCGTCCCGGTGCCGACGCTGGACGGCACCCTGGAGACGTCGCCCGCCGTGGTCGAGTCCTTCGCCCACGACTTCGGCCACTTCTTCGACGGTGGCGCCAACAAGCCGTGGGCCGTGCTGCGGCCCGGCAGCGTCAACGACATCGTCAAGATCGTCAAGTACGCCCGCGCCAACAACATCAAGATCGCCGTCAACGGTCAGGGCGGCACCGGCAACGACATCGAGTCGCACTCGGTGTACGGCCAGGCACGGGTGCCCGGCGGCATCTCCGTCGACGCCAGCGGCCTGAGGAAGATCTGCTCCTTCGGCAACAGCGTCGTCCAGGTCGAGGCCGGAGTCACCTGGGCCCAGGTCACCGACGCCGCGCTCAAGCTCGGCAAGACCCCGCCCGCGCTCCCCGACTACCTGCACCTGTCGATCGGCGGCACGCTGAGCGTCGGCGGCATCGGCGGCACCGTCCACCGGTACGGGCTGATGGTCGACAACGTCGAGTCCCTGGACATCGTCACGGGTGACGGCAACCTGGTCACCGCCTCGCGGTCGGTCCGCACCGACCTGTTCCACGCGGCCCTGGCGGGCGCCGGCCAGGTCGGCATCATCGTCCGGGTCAAGGTCAAGCTGGTGCCCGCGCCCAAGCGCGCGGTCATCTTCACGCTCTACTACGCCGACCTGGCGACGTACCTCAAGGACTCCGAGAAGCTCCTGGCCGAGGGCCGCTTCCCGGTGAACGCGGGCGAGATGGTGCGGACCCCCGACGGCTCGGGCTGGCGCTACAAGATGGAGGCCGGCGCCACCTACAACACGACGCCGCCGGACCGCGCGAAGCTGCTGGCGGGCCTGAGCGACCTGCGGGCCGAGGCGGTCATCGAGGACCGGACGTTCCGGGACTACATGTTCCGGCTCGACGCGTACGAGGTGTACCTCAAGGAGACCGGCCACTGGTACACGCCCAAGCCGTGGCTGAGCATGTTCCTGCCCGGCTCGAAGACCAAGGCGTTCATGGAGCTGGCGGAGAAGGAGCTGGGCGGCGATTCGCTGGGCGGCGGGTTCCTGCTCTTCTACCCATACTACACCTCGAAGATCAAGGCACCGCTGGCGGTCCAGCCCAACGAGTCCGTCGGCTACCTCTTCGACCTGCTCCGCTTCCCCAACCCGGGTGACCCCAACGTCCAGGCGATGCTGGAGCAGAACCGCAAGCTGTACGACATCGCGGTGAGCATGGGCGCCAAGCGCTACCTGGTGGGCTCCATCCCCGGCATGACGACGGCCGACTGGCAGGCCCACTACGGCAACCGCTGGGCGGGCTTCGTGAACGCCAAGAAGAAGTACGACCCCGGCAACATCTTCACCCCCGGCCAGGGCATCTTCGCCTGACGGCCCGTCGGACCGGGCGGCGGGGGCGGGGCACGCGCCCCCGCCCCCGCCGCCTTTTCCCTTATCTCGGAGGCTTCGGATGACCACGTACGACCTGATCGACGAGGCGGTGATCGACGCCCCGGCGGACGCCGTCTGGGAGGCGCTCGTCTCGGAGTTCCGCGGCGCCAAGCAGTGGTGGGTGCCCGCCAACACCTTCCACGCGGTCTCCGGCGAGCCCGACGAGGTGGGTGGGAGGACCGGGGTGACCGTGCACACCAAGGGCGCCGACAAGGGCGGCCTCAAGCTGCGCTTCACCTCGCGGACGGTGGCGGTCGAGCCGGGCCGCCGGCTCGACATCGAGTACGTCGACGGGGTGTTCCGCGGGCCGAGCACCTTCCGTCTGGAGCCGCTGGCCGACGGCCGCACCCGGCTCTCGATGCACTTCACCGGCAGCCCGCACGGCTGGCTGAAGATCCTCGCCAAGGTCGCCGACCTGGGCGCCGAGCACTCCAGGGGCACGCTCGCCGCCTTCGACTCGCTGAACCGGCGGCTGTCGGCGGTGGCCAAGTGACCACCATCCCCGAACTGACCCACGAGCTGACGGTACGCACCGACGACGGTGCGGAACTGGCCGTCACGGTCCTGACGCCGCTGGCCGGACGGACGGCGGGCGCCGACGTGGTCCTGGTGCACGGCTGGGCCCACACCCGCCGGACCTGGGGCACCGTCGCGGACCGGCTGATCCGGGCCGGGCACCGCGTGGTGCTGTACGACCAGCGCGGCCACGGCGCCTCCACCCTGGGCCGTACCCCCGTCTCGGTCGAGCGCCTGGGCGCGGACCTGGCGGCGGTGCTGGCCGAGACGGGCGCCCGCGAATCGGTGCTGGTCGGCCACTCGGGCGGCGGGTTCGCCGCCCTGGCGTATGCGGCGTCCTCGCCGTCCGCCGGGCGCCTGAAGGGACTTGTGCTGCTGGGCACGGCCGCGCACGGCCAGGACACCCCGGACAGCGAGGTCAAGATGATGGGCGGCGCCCCCTTCTCGTGGGCGCTGCGCCGCGGCCCGCTGGGCCGCAAGCTGCTCGGCTCCACCATGGGCAAGGGCGTCGACCCGGTGGTGCGCGACGTCAACCGCCAGATGTTCGCGGCGACGGCGCCCCGGGTGCGGGCGGACTTCTTCCGGTGCACCCGCGGCTGGGACGTGCGCGAGGCGCTGAAGAAGCTGACCGTCCCCGCGGTGGTCCTGCACGGCACGGCGGACAAGGTGATCGGCATCAGCCTGGCCGAGACCCTCGCCCGGGTGCTGCCCGGGGCCCGCTTCGAGCGCATCGAGGGCGCGGGCCACATGCTGCCCCTGGAGCACCCCTCGGCGGCCGTGTCGGCGGTGGCCGAACTCACCTCGCGATGAGCGGTGGCCGGACACTGCCGGCGCCGGGCGCGGGCCCGGTGCTTCCCGCCACGGGCGGCGGCGGCCCCCGTCCCGCGGCGGCCGGACTCCGGGCCCGCCCGGTGGCCGCCGGCACCCGCACCCCCCTCGCGGCGGCCGGGCCTGCGGGCTCCCGCGCCGCCGGGCTGATCGGGCGGATCCTCCCCGCGGGCGTCACGTCGTCGGAGGCCTTCGACGACGCGGCGCCCGCCCCGCTGTTCCTCTCCGAGGCGGCCCTGATGGCGGGCCGCCGCGCGCGCAGGCGCCACCAGTTCGCGACGGCCCGCACCTGTGCGCGGCGCTGTCTGTCCGAGCTGGGCCGCTCCCCCGCCCCGCTGCTCCCGGGCCCCGGCGGCGCACCCCGGTGGCCGCAGGGGGTGGTCGGCAGCATCACCCACTGCGAGGGCTACCGGGGTGCGGTCGCCGCGTCCGCCGGCCGGTACGCCGCCCTGGGCGTCGACGCGGAGCCCGTGGGCCCGCTGCCCAAGGGCGTCCTCGGACTGATCACCTCGCCCGCGGAGCGCGTGCGGCTGGCGGAGCTGGCGGCGGCGGACCCCTCGGTGCCGTGGGAGAAGGTCCTGTTCTCCGCCAAGGAGGCGGTGTACAAGGCGTGGTACCCGGCGACCGGCATCTGGCTGGGCTTCCGCGACGCCACGCTCACGCTCTTCCCCGGGGGCACCTTCTCCGCCGTCCTGCGCCCGCCGCGGGCGGCCCCCGTCGACCCCGTCTACGAGGGCCGCTGGCTGACCGCCGACGGCCTGGTCCTGACGGCGGTGGCCCGCCGGGCCGATGCCCGCCGGGTGCTGCCCCTCAGGCCCCCCGCGGCTTCGGCAGGATGACGGTGCGGGGCTCCGGCGGGATCTCGCGCGGCCCGGACGGCGCGGTGCCCGACCGGTACTCCTGCGGGCTGAGACCCCGTACCCGCTTGAAGGCCGTGGACAGGGCGAACGCCGAGCCGTAACCCACCCGCGCGGCCACCGACGCCACCGTGGAGTCGGGTTCGCGCAGCAGGTCGGCGGCCAGGGCGAGCCGCCAGCCCGTCAGGTACGCCATCGGCGGCTCGCCGACCAGTTCGGTGAAGCGGCGGGCGAGGGAGGCCCGGGAGACGCCCACCTTGAGGGCGAGTTCCTCCACGGTCCAGCCGTGGGCGGGGTTCTCGTGCAGCAGTCGCAGCGCGGGGCCCACCACCGGGTCGCTCTGCGAGCGGTACCAGGCGGGGGCGCCGCTGCCCGGGTCGGCGAGCCAGGTGCGCAGGACGCCGATCAGCAGCAGGTCCAGGAGCCGGTCCAGGACGATCTCCTGCCCCGGTTCGTCGCGGGACATCTCGGTGGCGAGCAGCTGGATCAGGGTGCCGTCGGCGCCCTCGGAGGGGCGTACCAGCAGGGTCGGCAGGGCGCTCAGCAGCCGGCGGCCGATCTCGCTGGGGGCCTGGTAGGTGCCGCTCAGCATCACCGCGGAGCCCCTCTCCTGGAAGGCGGCGCCCCAGGTCCGCACCCCCAGCGCCATGGACTCCGTGACGTCCTCGCCGTCCTGGGTGTTGCACCGCTGCTGGGGGCCCACCGTGATCTGGACCGGGGTGTGGGGGGAGTCGGCGACGGTGTACGGGTCGGGGCCGCGCAGCACGGCCACGTCGCCGGGCCGGATCGCGGCGGGCGTGCCGCGGTCGGGAATCAGCCAGGCGTCGCCGTGCGCCATCGTCACGACGGAGATCGGGGCGTGGTCCTCGACCCGCAGCGACCAGGGCGGGTTGAACACGGACTTCAGGAGGAAGGCGCCACGTGCTTTGGGGCCTTCCAGCAGGCCGGTCAGAGTGTCCATCCGTTCATCCTCTCCGGGATTGCCGTGCTCCGGACCGGGCTCGTACCGAAAAGCGCCCGTCCCTGCCCTGGGGGAGAGGGCAGGGACGGGCGCTGCTTCGGGGGGCGGCCGCGGCGTGATTACGCCGCCGACGCCCGGCCGTGCAGGGTCAGTGCGCGGCCCAGTGCCGCCAGGGCGGCCGTGCAGGCCACCGTGCGGATCAGGTTGCCGCCGGCCCAGCGGGTGCCGAAGCGCGAACGGGCGGCACTCAGGTCGCTTCCTGCGCGGGCCAGTTGGTTGTTCAGCGGGATGTTGACGACCGCGGTCACCACGAGCGAGAGCCCGTAGAGCGCGAACGCCGTCCAGCCCCAGCGGGCCGCGTCGGGGCGTCCGCCGCGCTGCTGCTGCACGGCGGCGATCCCGGTGGCGAGGAAGGCGCCGAGGAAGAGCAGGCCGAACAGGCCGTTGTCGATGGCCTCGTTGATGTTGCGCATCGCGGTCACGTACGTCTGGTCGTCGCCTCGGCCGAGGCCCGGCATCACGGAGACGTCGAACGCGAAGTAGAGGCCGGCCATCAGGCCGGTGCCCACCGTCGCGGCCACCAGGGTCACGGACTGGGTGGTGGTGCCGGCTGCCGCGCCGCTCACCACGTCGGCGGCCGGGCCTGTCACTGTGCTGGTCATGTCAGGATCCCCTTCAGGGTGCGTTCGTACCGCCTGCGCAGCACGGTGGCGCCGATCAGCCGGACCGGGGGCGGGATGGTGGACGAGACGTGCGCCACCGAGGTCCGGTCGGCGCCGTCGAACATCCAGGGCTGGAGGTACGTCATCACGCGCCGGGGGGCGCTGGAGACGACCTTGCGCTCCTCGGCGAGGTAGGCGCGCTCGCCCAGCCGGTCGAAGACCGGGAAGACGACCTGCTCCTCGTCGCGCAGGTGGTCGTGCAGGACGTGCTCGAAGTGCGCGGCGGCCTGGACGAGTCCGGCACCGCCCTGCGTCACGGCCGTGGAGACCGCGGCCATGGCACGGTCCAGCTCCTCGTGGTCGTCGTGCAGTTCACGGGCCTGGGCGTCGAAGTCGGCGTCACGGCGGCGCAGTCCGGGCCACAGGACGTCGTCCTCGCTGGTGTGGTGCCATTCGATGACTTCGCGCAGGCGTTGCCACCACTCGTTGCCGGTGCCCCGCCAGTGGGGAGCCGCCGCGCGCAGGCGCGCCGCGTCGCGCCGCATGGCGATGTGCATCAGGGCGAAACCGTGGAAGTGCGGGGGGAGGGAGTGCGTTCCCTGTTCGCTGGACCAGGTTTTCGGAGTGGGCATCGGACAGCGCCTCCTGCCGGGTTGGTGCGATTGCGGCGGTACGTGGTGGGTGCCCCGGTACCGGCGGGCGGCGGCCGTACCAGAGTCGCCGCCCGAACCGGTCGGGGTCCCGCGTGGTGCCGTACTGCCGTGCTGCTTCGGTGTCAGACGTTCCAGACGCCCGTCGCCGCGGCGTCGCGGGCGAAGTCGGCGAAGTCCTTGGGCTTGCGGCCCAGGGCCTCCTCCACACCGTGCACGAGGTGCGCGTTGCGGCCGTCCAGGATCATGGTGAACAGGTCGGCGAACTCCTCGGGGAGGTTGTTCTCCTTGAGGACCGCGCGGTACTGCTCGTTGGTGACCGGGATGAACTTGATGTCGCGGCCGGTGGCCTTGGACAGTTCGGCGGCCACGTCGCTGTAGCTGAGCAGACGCGGTCCGGAGACCTCGTACAGCTTGCCGATGTGCTTGTCGTCGGTGAGCGCGGCCACCACGACGTCGGCGATGTCGTCGGCGTCGACGAAGGCCTCGACGGCGTTGCCGGTCGGCAGGGCGATCTCGCCGGACAGCACGGGCTCCAGGAAGAAGCTCTCGTTGAAGTTCTGGTTGAACCAGCTGGCGCGCACGACGGTCCAGTCGGCACCGGACGCCTTGAGCTTGTCCTCGGCGACCTCGGCGGCTTCCTCACCGCGGCCGGAGAGCAGCACCAGGCGGCGGGCGCCGGCGGCGACGGCCTTCTTGGAGAAGGCACCGACCAGCTCGTCGGCGCCGGGGAAGGCGAGGTCGGGGTAGAAGGTGACGTACACCCGGTCGACGCCCTCCAGGGCGGCGTCCCAGGTGGCGGGCTCGTGCCAGTCGAAGGCCGGCTCGCCGGTGCGCGAACCGATCCGGACCTGACGGCCCTGCGCGGAGAGCTTCTCGGCAACGCGACGGCCGGTCTTGCCGGTTCCACCGATGACGAGGGTGATCTGCGTGTTCTGCGCGTTCTGAGTCATGAGTACAGTCAAGTCCAGTCTCGCGAGACGGGCCATAGCCACAAAGCTCAGTTCCATACGCGTCCGTCCAAGGACACGCGGTGGTGGGGAGTGCGGCTGCGGCAAGGGCCCGAGAAGCGTGGCATCTGCGGGCGGGTCGTGTCACAGCCTCTCCAGCGGCTCTGGACCCTGCCTGGACCGGCTCTCGAGTCCGCCTGGAGTACGTTCAGGTGCCGTGCGTCCCCACGCGCCGTCCGACAGCAACTCCCTTACATACAGCCAGACTTGAGCGGCACTCCGGTGGTACGCGACACCATCGTCCCTCGGGAAGCACCGTCCCGAACCGACCCGAGGGCCCGGGAGGCCGCATGAACCCCGCTCCTGAGCATCCGGAGCTCGACCCGCTCTCCGACGACCTGGCTTCTCTGCTCGGCCGGATCGGGCTCGACCCGGCCGGTGAGCGCCTGGAGCGGCGGCACCGGATCGACCTGCGCTTCGCGGCCGTGGCCGCCCGTCACCCGGACCGGGTCGCCGCCCAGGACACCGAGGACCGGGTCACGTACCTCGACCTGGAGCTGCTGGCCGACGACCTGGCGCGCCGCCTCGCCGGGCGTACCGGACCCGGCCGTGCGGTGGCCGTACGGGCCGGGCGGTCCTGCACGGCGGTGGGCGCGGTGCTCGGCGTGCTGCGCGCGGGCGCGGCCGTCCTGCCGCTGGAGCCCGCGCACCCCTGGGGCCTCCAGGAGTTCCTGATGCGGGACGCGGGCGCCTCGCTGGTCGTCTCGGACAGCGGACTGCTGGGCGACGAGGTCCCGTTCGCGAAGGTGGGCCGCTTCGTCATCGGCACCCGCCCCACCCCCTCGGCCCCCCGCGAACTCCCCCGGGACACGGCCTTCGTGTCCCTCCCCGCCGCCGGTACGGATCCCGGCCGGGCGGCGGCGGTACGGCCGGCCTCGCACCTGGACGTGCTGTCCTGGCTGGACGCGGCCCTGCCGATGCTGGACGCCGGACCCGACGACGTGTGGACGTCCTTCCACTCCCTGACCCTCGACCTCGGCATGCGGGAGATGTGGGGCCCGCTGCTCTCCGGCGGCCGCGCGGTCGTCGTCGACCGCGCCACGGCCGCGGACGCGCCCGCCTTCGCCCGGCTGCTGGCGGCGGAACGGATCACCGTCCTCACCCAGCTCCCCTCCGCCTTCGCCCGCCTCACGGCCGCCACCCACGGCGCCTCCCTCCCGTCACTGCGCCACGTCCTGCTCTCGCACGAGCCGGTGGACGCGGCGGCGGTCACGGCGTGGCAGGCCACGGGCGCAGCCCCGCAGGCCGTCCTGCGGGACGTGTGGAGGACGCCGACGGTGCTGTGAGCCGCTCGCGCCCCCGTACACGGAAGGAGCCCCGGCCGCCGTATCCCGGCCGGGGCTCCTTCCGTGTACGGGAGGCTGCTCAGAAGTTCCCCAGACCGCCGCACACGTTGAGGGCCTGGGCGGTGATGGAGGCCGCGAGGTCGGTGGTCAAGTAGCCGACCAGGCCTGCGACTTCCTCCGGGGTGGAGTAGCGGCCGAGCGGGATCTTCGCCTCGAACTGCTCCTGGACGTACTCCTCCGTGGTGTCCCACGCCTGCGCGTACCCGCTGCGTACGCGGGCGGCCATCGGGGTCTCGACGTAGCCGGGGCAGACCGCGTTGACGGTGACGCCGGTCGGGGCGAGCTCCTTGCCGAGGGCCTTGGTGAGGCCCACCACGGCGTGCTTGGACGCCGTGTAGGGGGCGCCGAGGAGTACGCCCTGCTTGCCGGCGGTGGAGGCGATGTTGATGATGCGGCCCCAGTCGGCGGTGGCCAGACCGCCCGCGTTGAGGGCCTCGCGGGTCAGCAGGAAGACGCTGTGCAGATTGGTGTCGATGACCTCGTGCCACAGCTCGTCGGTGATGTCGGCGGTGGCGCCGCCGCCGCTGCGGCCCGCGTTGTTGACCAGGATGCCGAGAGGGGCGCCGTAGGTGGCGACGGCCGCCCCGACCAGCGCCTGGACCGCCGTACGGTCGGTGACGTCGGCCGCCATGCCCTCCACGCACAGGCCTTCGGCACGCAGGTCCTCCACCGTCTGCTTGACCGCGCTCTCGGTGCGTGCGCACAGGAACACCCGGTGGCCGCGGGCCCCCAGATCCCGGGCTATCGCCAGCCCGATGCCGCTGGTGGCCCCTGTGACCAGGGCCACCGGGCTCTCCGGAGCCCTGCCCGTCCCCATCGCCGTCACCGTCATCGCGGTCCCCCTCCGTCGCTCGCACAGACGTGCTGCCCGTACGGACGTGGCGCCCGTGCGGACCTCCCGACTCTGACAAGGACGGCTCGGAACGCGGCAGGACACGGGTGGAGCGGGGAGCCGCCCGCCCACACCTCCCTCGTACTCGTACTCGTACCGGGCGTAGATGAGCCCGGCTGCCCGCACCAGGGGGGCGGTCGCCGGGCTCGTGAAAGGCCGGGCTGGAAGGTCAGATGACGCCCTGTGCCAGCATCGCGTCCGCGACCCGTTCGAAGCCCGCGATGTTGGCGCCGGTGACGTAGTCGCCCGGGGCGCCGTAGCGGGCGGCGGTTTCGTAGGAGACGGCGTGGATCGAGCGCATGATGGCGGCCAGCTCCTCCTCGACGCGGGCGGCGCTCCAGGCGGACCGGCCCGCGTTCTGGCTCATTTCCAGGGCGCTGACGGCGACTCCGCCCGCGTTGGCCGCCTTTCCGGGGCCGAAGGCGACGCCGGCCTCCTGGAGGATGCGTACGGCGTCGGGGGTGGTGGGCATGTTGGCGCCCTCCGAGACCGCGCGGACCCCGTTGCGCACCAGGGTCAGGGCGTCGGGTGCGGTCAGTTCGTTCTGGGTGGCGGAGGGGAAGGCCACGTCCGCGGGGACGTCCCAGACCCGGCCGCCCGGCACGTAGCGGGCGCTGGCGCCGCGGCGCTGTGCGTACTCGCTGACCCGGCCGCGTTCGACCTCCTTGATCTGCTGGAGGAGCGCGAGGTCGATGCCCTTGTCGTCGACGACGTACCCCTGCGAGTCGGAGGCGGTCAGCGGGTTGGCGCCGAGCTGCTGGAGCTTCTCGATGGTGTACTGCGCGACGTTGCCGGAACCGGAGACGACGGCGGTGAGGCCCTCCAGGGACGCCCCGCGCTGCCCCAGCATCTCGGCGGCGAACAGCACGCTGCCGTAGCCGGTGGCCTGCGGGCGGATCGCGGAGCCGCCCCAGCCCTGGCCCTTGCCGGTCAGCACGCCGGCCTCCCAGCGGTTGGTGATGCGCCGGTACTGGCCGAAGAGGTAGCCGATCTCGCGTCCGCCGACGCCGATGTCACCGGCGGGGACGTCCGTGTACTCGCCGATGTGGCGGTGCAGTTCGGTCATGAAGGACTGGCAGAAGCGCATCACCTCGGACTGGGACCTGCCGCGCGGGTCGAAGTCGCTGCCGCCCTTGCCGCCGCCTATGCCGAGCCCGGTCAGCGCGTTCTTGAAGACCTGTTCGAAGCCCAGGAACTTCACCACGCCGATGTCGACGGAGGGGTGGAAGCGCAGGCCGCCCTTGTACGGGCCGAGCGCGCTGTTGAACTCGACGCGGTAGCCCCGGTTGACCTGTACGTGGCCCCGGTCGTCCTGCCACGGCACCCGGAAGACGATCTGCCGTTCCGGCTCGGTCAGCCGCTCCACGAGGGCGGCGGCGGGCTCCGCGTACTCCGGGCGCGCCTCGAAGACGGGCGCCAGGGTGTCCAGGACCTCCCGCACCGCCTGGTGGAACTCGGGCTGGGCGGGGTTGCGGCGCTCGATGTCCGCGCGCAGCGCGTCCAGCCGCTGCCGGGAGCCGGTGGGGGCGGCGGGGGACTTCGGGGTCTCGGAGGCCTTCACGGGCAGTTCCTCTCCTCGGGTGGGTACGGAGTCCGTGCCCGTCCCCGTCCTGGTGGCGGCCACTTTCGCCCGTACTGCTCAAGGGCCTCTGGAAGCCCGCTCGAGCTCGCCGCGACGCACGGCCCGACCACCATAGGATCACGGCGCGTTGACGTGAGGATGACCCTTCCTTGGGGTGCCATTTGCCCGCCAATGACCCGTTCCGTCCACGACCACGCAGGGGGACCCCACCGTGGAGACCGCACGTCTGGCCTCGCTCATCGCCGCGATCAGCACCATGGGACTGGTCAGCGGCCTGTTCTACGGTTTCTCCGTGTCCGTGCTGCCGGCGCTGCGGCGCTCCCAGGACGACCGTGGTGTCATCGACGTCATGCAGCGCATCAACGTGGCCATCCTCAACGGGTGGTTCGTGCTCGGCTACATCGGCGCGTTCCTCTTCACGGCGGTGGCCCTCGCCCTGCACGTCCCCTCGGACGGCCGCGACGTCCTGCCGCCGCTGATCGCCGCGCTGTTCTGCTACCTCGTCTCCATGGGCGTCACCAACAAGGTGAACATCCCGCTGAACAACGCGCTGGAGAAGGCCGGCCCGGTGGCCCGCATCCCCGACCCGAGAGCGGTACGGCGCGCGTTCGAGGCCCCGTGGGCGCGGGCCAACGTGTGGCGGACCCTGCTGTGCACGGCCGCGGTGGGCTTCCTGGCCTGGGCCCTGGTGCTCAACGGCGGCCTCGCCGCCTGACCCCTGCCGAACGGGTGGCGGGACCCGCCCGGGAGAGGGGCGGGCCCGGGGTTGCGTCAGCGGGTGGCGCGCCCTTATCAGCGGGTGGCGCGCCCGTAGAGGACCAGCGCGCGGGCAAGCACGGTCAGGGCTGCCGTGCACAGCAGCGTGCGCAGGATGTTGGTGGTGACCCAGGTGGTCCTGAACTTCTCCACGATCGAGAAGTCGGTGAGCTCGGCCGCGCTGCCCGCCCTGGCCAGTTCGTTGTTGAGCGGGATGTTCACCGTGAAGGTGATCATGAGGACGACGAAGTAGAGGGCGGCGGCGACACCCACCCAGAGCGCGACCTTGCGGTGGCCCTTGCGCAGTTCGACCACCGCCGAGGCCACCGCGACGAGCAGGGCGCACACGAAGGCCATGCCGAACAGGCCGTTGCCGTCGATGCTGGCGTTGAAGTGCTGCATCGCCGTGACGTACGTACGGTTGTCGCTGTCCGCGAGGCCCGGCATGACGGAGACGTCGAAGGCGAAGAACACTCCGGCCATCAGGCCCATGAGGACGGTCGGGACGAGGATCAGCGCCGTCGAGAGTTTGGTGCTCCCCGTGGCGGGAGCCGCCGGGGCGTTGCTCCCCCGGCCGGCCTGCCCGTACCCCTGCTGCGGGAACCCGGGCGCCTGCCCCTGGGGGTACCCGTGGGGTGGCCCGGGCTGCTGCGGCGGGGGGAAGTTGCCGGTGTGGTGCGGGCTCCCGGTCGGGGGGTGGCTCATGGCTGCGTCCTCATCTGAGTGGTCGGAGTACTGCTTGCCCATGGCACGGACATCCGATCGTGGCACTCCCCCGATGCCGTGCCGCGGGCTCTCGAACCGTCCTTGAGCGAAGTTTTAGGGCCGTCGGCCCGATCCGGCCGCCCGCCCCGGGAAGACCGCCCCCGGTCACGGCCGCCCGTCTCGTTCACGGGCGGCCGGTGCTGCGCTTCCCGTACGTCAGTAGCGGTAGTGGTCCGGCTTGTACGGGCCGCCCGCGTCGACCCCGATGTACGCGGCCTGCTCGGGGCGCAGCGTGGTGAGCTTGACGCCGAGGGCGTCGAGGTGGAGGCGGGCGACCTTCTCGTCGAGGTGCTTGGGCAGCACGTAGACGTCGGTCGGGTACTCCTCCGGCTTGGTGAAGAGCTCGATCTGGGCCAGCGTCTGGTCCGCGAACGAGTTGGACATCACGAAGGACGGGTGCCCGGTCGCGTTGCCCAGGTTGAGCAGACGGCCTTCGGACAGCACGATCAGGACCTTGCCGTCGGGGAACGTCCAGGTGTGGACCTGCGGCTTGACCTCGTCCTTGACGATGCCCTCGATCTTCGCCAGTCCGGCCATGTCGATCTCGTTGTCGAAGTGACCGATGTTCCCGATGATCGCCTGGTGCTTCATCCTGGCCATGTCGGCGGCCATGATGATGTCCTTGTTGCCGGTGGTCGTGATGAAGATGTCGGCGCTCTCCACCACCTCGTCGAGGGTGGTGACCTGGTAGCCGTCCATCGCGGCCTGGAGCGCGCAGATCGGGTCGATCTCGGTGATGATCACCCGGGCGCCCTGGCCGCGCAGCGACTCCGCGCAGCCCTTGCCGACGTCGCCGTAGCCGAAGACGACCGCGGTCTTGCCGCCGATGAGGACGTCGGTGGCGCGGTTGATGCCGTCGATGAGGGAGTGGCGGCAGCCGTACTTGTTGTCGAACTTCGACTTGGTGACGGCGTCGTTCACGTTGATGGCCGGGAAGAGCAGCTGGCCGTCGCGGTGCATCTCGTACAGGCGGTGGACACCGGTGGTGGTCTCCTCGGTCACGCCGCGGATCCCGGCGGCCAGGGCCGGCCAGTCGAGACCGGACTGGGCCAGGAGGGACAGGACGAGCGCCATCTCCTCGTTGTCGGCGGTCGACGGGTCGGGCACGGCGCCGGCCTTGGCGTACTCGACGCCCTTGTGCACGAGGAGGGTCGCGTCGCCGCCGTCGTCGAGGATCATGTTCGGTCCTGCGTGTCCGGGCCAGGTCAGCGCCTGCTCCGTGCACCACCAGTACTCCTGAAGCGTCTCGCCCTTCCAGGCGAAGACCGGGATGCCGGCGGCGGCTATCGCGGCGGCGGCGTGGTCCTGCGTGGAGTAGATGTTGCAGGACACCCAGCGCACCTCGGCGCCGAGGGCGACCAGGGTCTCGATGAGTACGGCCGTCTGGATCGTCATGTGCAGCGAGCCGGTGATGCGGGCGCCGGCCAGCGGCTTCGTGGCGGCGTACTCGCGGCGGATCGACATCAGACCGGGCATCTCGTGCTCGGCCAGGGTGATCTCCTTGCGGCCGAAAGCGGCCAGGGAGAGGTCGGCGACCTTGAAGTCGGTGAAGTCCATAGCGGGGCTGCTCCGTAAAGGTTCGTCAGAGGTGACTGGGACGAGGGCTGGGGTGGGTACGAGGGCCGGTGCGCACACCGGGGCCGGTACGCACGTCGGGGTCGGTGCGCACACCGGGGCCGGTACGCACGTCGGGGTCGGTGCGCACACCGGGGCCGGTACTCACACCCGGGCGGGCACGAGAGCCGGCGCCCGGGTGTGCGGGCCGGAACTGTTGCCGTGTCAGGCCTGCTGCGCGGGCCGCGGCTGCGGCCCCACGTTCAGGTTCTGGTGGATCTCCAGCGTCGCGGTCGACTTGTTGAGGGTGATGTAGTGCAGACCCGGCGCTCCCTCGGCGAGCAGCCGCTGCGACATGGCGGTGGCGTACTCGACGCCGATCCGGTGGCCGTCGGCCGGGTTGTCCTGCGCCGCTTCCAGCCGCTGCGCGAGGGCGTCGGGGAAGCGTGCGTCGCTCAGTTCGGAGAAGCGCCGGATCTGGCGGAAGTCGGTCGCCGGCATGATCTCGGGGATGACCGGGGTCAGACACCCCACCGACAGGAGCCGGTCGCGCAGCCGCAGGTAGTCCTCCACGTGGAAGAACATCTGCGTGATCGCGTAGTCGGCCCCCGCCTTGCACTTGGCGGCGAAGTGCCGGATGTCCTCGGTCCAGCCCGGCGAGCGCGGGTGCCGCTCGGGGAAAGCGGCCACACCCACGCTGAAGTCTCCCAACTCCCGGATCATGCTGACCAGTTCATGGGCGTGCCGGAAACCGTCGGGGTGCGGGGTCCACTCGCCGCGCGGGTCGCCCGGCGGGTCGCCGCGCAGGGCGAGTACGTCCCGGATGCCCGCGTCGGCGTACTGGCCGATGATCTGGCGCAGCTCGGCGCGCGAGTGCCCGACGGCGGTGAGGTGCGCGACCGGGCGCAGGGTGGTCTCGGCGGCGATCCGCTTGGTGACCTCCACGGTGCGGTCGCGCGACGATCCCCCCGCCCCGTACGTGACCGAGACAAAGGAGGGTGCGTACGCCTCGATACGGCGGATCGCGTTCCACAGTGTCCGCTCGCCCGCCGCGGTCTTGGGCGGGAAGAATTCGAAGGAGTACGAGCGCCGTCCGCTGGACAGCACTTCGCGCACGGTGGGGCGTGGGTTCGGCAGGGCGCTCGGCGCTGCGGCGGGCTGCGGGCGGGCCGGGGCCGGTGCCGCGCGTTCGGCGAAGACAGCTGTCAAGGGACCGTTCCTTCCGGTGTCGGCGGCCCGGTCTCAACGGGCGTTGAAGTACGTGGCCGCGGGGTGGTGGATGACGATCGCGTCGGTGGACTGTTCCGGGTGGAGCTGGAACTCCTCGGAGAGGTGGACGCCGATCCGCTCGGGCTGGAGCAGGTCGGCGATCTTGGCGCGGTCCTCCAGGTTGGGGCAGGCGCCGTAGCCGAGCGAGAAGCGGGCGCCGCGGTACTTCAGGTCGAACATGTCCTCGACCTTGGCCGGGTCCTCGCCGGCGAAGCCGAGTTCGGAGCGGACCCGGGCGTGCCAGTACTCGGCGAGGGCTTCGGCCAGCTGGACGGACAGGCCGTGCAGTTCGAGGTAGTCGCGGTAGGAGTTGGCCTCGAAGAGCTTGGCGGTCTCCTCACCGATCTTCGAGCCGACCGTGACGACCTGGAGGCCGACCACGTCGACCTCACCGGACTCCTCGGGGCGGAAGAAGTCCGCCAGGCACAGCCTGCGGCCGCCGCGCTGCCGGGGGAAGGTGAACCGGGTGCGTTCCAGTCCCTGCTCGTCCAGCAGGATCAGGTCGTCGCCCTTGGACACGCACGGGAAGTAGCCGTAGACGACGGCCGCCTCCAGCAGGTTCTCGGTGTGCAGCCTGTCCAGCAGGCCGCGCAGCCGGGTCCTGCCCTCGCGCTCCACGAGTTCCTCGTACGTGGCGCCTCCCGCGCGCGCCTGCTTGAGCCCCCACTGCCCCTTGAACAGCGCGCCCTCGTCCAGCCAGGAGGCGTACTCCTTCAGCGGGATGCCCTTGACGACCCGGGTGCCCCGGAACGGCGGCGTGGGTACGGGATTGTCGGTGGCGGTATCCGAGCGGACCGAGCCCTCCTCCTCGGGACGCTCCTCGATCTGCGCCACGGCGGCGGGGCGGACCCTGCGCTGCTTCAGGGGCGGCAGTTCGACGCCGGGGACCCCGCGCTTGACGCCCATCAGTGCGTCCATCAGGCGCAGCCCCTCGAAGGCGTCGCGCGCGTAGCGCACCTCCCCGTCGTAGATCTCGTGCAGGTCCTGCTCCACGTACGCCCTGGTCAGGGCGGCGCCGCCGAGGATGACCGGGTAGTCGGCGGCCATCTTGCGCTGGTTGAGCTCCTGCAGGTTCTCCTTCATGATCACCGTGGACTTGACCAGCAGACCCGACATGCCGATGACGTCG
>NZ_JBHXRV010000016.1:0-149390 GCF_042716745.1 Streptomyces sp. NPDC058663 | reverse complement strand
GCTCCGCCGGGGGCCGCCCCCTTGCCCGCCCTCCCCCAAGCTCTCGGCTTCGCTCGAGCAGGGGGGACCCCCGCGCCCCCGGGGGGCGGCCCCGCGGCCCAAGGGGGCGAGGTAATCAGGTGGGCGGCCCCGCGGCCCAGGCCATGACGGTGATCAGGGCAGCCCCGCCGCCCAAGCGGGCTGGGGGGTAGAGGCGTGCGGGCGGCCCCGGCGCCCGAGGGAGCTGGGGGGCCGGAGGGGCCCAACGCCGCAGCCCAGCCGCCCGCCAGGGCTATGGCGCGTGCCGGTCCCTCGCACCGAGCCCCTCGTCGTCGGAGTCCGTCCACAGCGCGCTGTCGTACGGCGCGTCCGGGATGGAGATCAGCTCGGGACGCGGCAGTGGCGGCGGTGGCGGGCCGGAGGTCTGCCGCTCGGGCGACTGCCCGCCCAGCAGCGCCACGCTCTCGCGCAGATGTGCCGCGTCCGTGCGGACGCGACGTATCTCCAGGCCGTCCCCGGCCTCCTCGGCGAGCCGCCCGACCGCGAGGTCGAGCCGGTCCAGGCAGTGCGAGATGTCCTTCAACTCATCGTGCAGGGACATGAATTGTCCTCACTTCCGCGGTGCGGGCCACTGCGCCTGTGCGGCTGCGAGTGTCGCGCGTCACATCCCCTGTTGTGAAGGGTGCGTGCAGCGGTACGCGAAGTGCGACGACCCCGTGCGCGCCTCCGCCGTACCCGTTGGGCCGCTCGGGTGGGCTTCCCCGGATGCCCGACGTGTCGGCGCCGCCTCCCGCGCGAGGTCCCTTTCAGTGGGCCAGCGGCACCCACAAATGTGATCAACGCAATAAGCGCCCACCTGTGAAATTTGACGGCCCGTTCCGTTGGGGAAGGGGCCGGGTCAGCCTGGAGGTCCAGCCATGTCCGACGTCTCTCCGCGCGCCCGACGCGGTGTCGCGCTCGTCGCCACCGGTGTGCTCGTACTCCCGGTGCTGACGGGGTGCGGCGGAAGTGAGGACGAGGAGGCCGCGGGCGCGACGCCGGTGCCGGCGGACGTCGCCGTCACGGACCGCGAGCAGGTCACCGACGGCGGCACCCTGAACTGGGCGGTCGACTCGGTGCCCGCCACCTACAACGCCTTCCAGGCGGACGCCGACGCCACCACCGCGCGCGTCGCCGGAGCGGTGCTGCCCGCCCTGTTCGTCACCGACGAGAAGGGGCAGCCGCAGCGCAATCCGGACTTCCTCGAGGACGCCACCGTCATCGAGCGGGAACCCAAGCAGGTGGTCCTCTACAAGATCAACCAGCAGGCGGTGTGGAGCGACGGCAGGGAGATCGGCGCCGCCGACTTCGTCGCCCAGTGGCGGGCGCTGCGCGGCAAGGAGTCCGCGTACTGGACCGCCCGCAACGCCGGCTACGAACGCATCGAGAAGATCGAGAAGGGCGCCGACGACCTGGAGGTCAAGGTCACGTACGCCAAGCCGTACGCCGACTGGCGCTCGCTCTTCACCCCCTTGTACCCCAAGGAGGTGATGGGCAGCCCCAACGCCTTCAACGACGGAGCCCGCAGCAGGCTGCCGGTGACCGCCGGCCCCTTCCGCCCGGCGAAGGTGGACCGCGAGGACCGCTCCGTGGTCCTGGAGCGCAACCCGCGCTGGTGGGGCAGGCCCGCCAAGCTGGACAAGCTGGTGCTGCGCGCGGTGCCCCGCGGCGAGCGTGCCGCCGCCCTGGCCAAGGGCCGCATCGACCTCGCCGAGGTCGACCGGGCCGCGGTGGAGCGCATCGCCCGCGCCGCCAAGGACAACGGCAAGGCCCCGCTCACCCACGGCCCCGGCGCCGGCACCACGGCCGCCGAGGCACACCGCTCGTGGGCCCGGGCGAACGGCGCGCTCGACGAGATCGACGAGGAGGCCGCCGAGGCCGAGCAGGAGGCCCGCGCCGAGGCCCGCGAGAAGGCGCGGAAGTACGCGTCCGAACAGCGGGCACTGCGCGGCTTCACCGTCCGCAAGTCGCTGGAGCCCGCCTACACCCAACTGGCCCTGAACGGCGCCTCGGGCCCGCTCTCGGACGAGCGGGTGCGCCGCGCCGTGGCCCGCGCGCTGAACCGGCAGGAACTGGCCGAGACCGTACTGGCGCCCCTCGGCCTGCCCGCCACCCCGCTCGGCAGCCACCTCGCGCTCGCCGGGCAGCAGGCGTACGCGGACGGCAGCGAGGCACTCGGCGGCCAGGACGCCCAGGCCGCGCAGACCCTGCTCGCCGAGGCCGGCTGGAAGCCCGGCGAGGGCGCGGGCCGCAAGGAGGGCAGCAGCGCGGGCAGCCGCTCGGAGGCGGAGCGCAAGAAGCGGGAACAGGCGAAGAAGAAGGAGGAGGCGGCGTCGGACGACGGGATGTACATCGTCGGCGACGACAAGCCCGGCGAAGGCGCCAGGAACTACGACGACAAACCCGGCGAAGGCGCCAGGAACCACGACGACAAGCCGGGCGAAGGCGCCCAGGGCCGCGACGACAAGCCCGGCGCGGACGCGAAGGGCGACGACGACAAGCCCCTCGACCAGGGCCTGTACCGGTTCCGCACCGAAGCCGGTTTCCGCATCCTGGCTCCCGCGATCGGCTACCGTCCGGCCACCCTCGCCACGGGCCAGCGGCCGCAGGCCTACCAGGACCGCGAGGACAGCGCTGCGGGCAGTGTGGACAGCAAGACCGAGGCGCACGAGAGAAAGCAGGGCGGCATGGCCGGGGCCTACGCCCCGCGCGGCACCGCCGCACCGGCGGCCCACGCCCTCAAGGCGGCGGACCGGACCTCCAGGATGGTCGGCAAGGACGGCAAACCGCTGACCCTGCGCTTCGTCCTGCCGGCCGACCCGGAGTCGGCCCCGCTGCGCACGGTGGGTGCCCGGATCTCGAAGATGCTGGAGGCCATCGGCGTACGCACCGAGATCACCAAGGTCGAGGACGCCGACTACTTCAAGGACCACATCGCCTCGGGCGACTTCGACCTGGCGCTCTACTCCTGGCCCGGTACCGCCTACCCGGCGACCGACGGCCGGCCGATCTTCGCCAAGCCCGAGCCCGCCGCGGACGGCTCGCTGCTCGTCGAGCAGAACTACACCCGGGTCGGCACCGACCACATCGACCAGCTCTTCGACCAGGCCGCCGCCGAGCTCGACGAGGAGGCCGCCCGCGAGCTGGTGAAGAAGGCCGATGCCAGGATCTGGGCGGCCGCCGGATCCATTCCGCTCTACCAGCGCCCGGAGCTGGTCGCGGTGAAGCCCGCCGTGGTGAACGCCGGTGCCTTCGGCTTTGCCGCACCGCGCTACCAGGACATCGGCTTCAAGAAGTCCGGAACGGCCAAGGATGACGGCAAGTAACACCACATAAGGGCCACGCCGCAGGTCAGGGCCCATCTCGGGATCTGAGAAACAGCTCAGAATACGCTCAATTGCCTTGCCCGCCGGACACCCGGCGGGCAAGGTCGTGCGGGACTCCTTGACCCGGAACTCAGCATCCGCACCACACCCCGCCACACCCCCGCACCGCACCTCGCGGCCCCTCCGCGCGCTTTTGCGGCGGCCCGCAATCCGGTGCCCGCCGCTGTTTTCCGATCGCCCGGGAAGCCCCTCCCGCGTGCGCCCAGTACCATGGGGTAAGCCGTGGCGCGTCCGCCCGGTGGGCGTACGAGGAACGAGACGCCGCATCCCCCGATCGAGAGAAGCGTTTAGCAACCTATGCCCACGCGCCACGACATCCGTAACGTCGCCATCGTCGCTCACGTCGACCACGGCAAGACCACCCTGGTCGACGCCATGCTCAAGCAGGCCGGTGCCTTCGCCGCTCACGCCGCTGAGTCGCTCGACGACCGCATGATGGACAGCAACGACCTGGAGCGTGAGAAGGGCATCACGATCCTGGCCAAGAACACCGCGGTGAAGTACCACCCGAAGGATGGCGGCGACGTCATCACGATCAACATCATCGACACCCCCGGCCACGCCGACTTCGGTGGTGAGGTCGAGCGCGGCCTGTCGATGGTCGACGCCGTCGTCCTGCTGGTCGACGCGTCCGAGGGCCCGCTGCCGCAGACCCGCTTCGTGCTCCGCAAGGCGCTCGCCGCGAAGATGCCGGTCATCCTCTGCATCAACAAGACCGACCGCCCCGACTCCCGGATCGCCGAGGTCGTCGACGAGACGTACGACCTGTTCCTGGACCTGGACGCGGACGAGGACCAGATCGAGTTCCCGATCGTCTACGCCTGCGCGCGTGACGGTGTCGCCTCGCTGACGAAGCCGGAGGACGGCACCGTCCCGCCCGACAGCGAGAACCTGGAGCCGTTCTTCACCACCATCCTGGAGCACGTCCCGGCCCCCGAGTACGACGAGGCCGCCCCCCTTCAGGCGCACGTCACCAACCTCGACGCCGACAACTTCCTCGGCCGTATCGCGCTCTGCCGCGTGGAGCAGGGCGAGCTGCGCAAGGGCCAGACCGTGGCCTGGATCAAGCGTGACGGCACGATGTCCAACGTCCGCATCACCGAGCTGATGATGACCGAGGCCCTCACCCGCAAGCCCGCCGAGAAGGCGGGCCCGGGCGACATCTGCGCCATCGCCGGTATCCCGGACATCATGATCGGCGAGACCCTGGCCGACCCCGAGAACCCCGTCGCGCTGCCGCTGATCACGGTCGACGAGCCCGCGATCTCGATGACGATCGGTGCCAACACCTCGCCGCTGGTCGGCAAGGGAGGCAAGGGCCACAAGGTCACCGCGCGTCAGATCAAGGACCGCCTCGACCGCGAGCTGGTCGGTAACGTCTCGCTGCGCGTCCTGGACACCGAGCGTCCCGACGCCTGGGAGGTGCAGGGCCGCGGTGAGCTGGCGCTGGCCATCCTGGTCGAGCAGATGCGCCGTGAGGGCTTCGAGCTGACCGTCGGCAAGCCCGAGGTGGTCACCAAGGAGATCGACGGCAAGAAGCACGAGCCGATCGAGCGCATGACGATCGACTCGCCGGAGGAGCACCTCGGCGCGATCACGCAGCTGATGGCGACCCGCAAGGGCCGCATGGAGACCATGACGAACCACGGTTCGGGCTGGGTCCGCATGGAGTGGATCGTGCCCTCCCGCGGCCTCATCGGCTTCCGTACGGAGTTCCTGACGCAGACCCGCGGCACCGGCATCGCGCACTCGATCTTCGAGGGCCACGAGCCGTGGTTCGGCGACCTGCGCACCCGTCACAACGGCTCGCTGGTGGCGGACCGTTCGGGTACGGTCACGCCGTTCGCGATGGTCAACCTCCAGGAGCGCGGTGTCATCTTCACGGAGGCCGGCACCGAGGTGTACGAGGGCATGATCATCGGTGAGAACTCGCGCGCCGACGACATGGACGTGAACATCACCAAGGAGAAGAAGCTCACCAACATGCGTGCGGCTTCCGCGGACACCACGGAGAACGTGGTCCCGGCCCGCAAGCTCTCCCTCGAGCAGTCCCTGGAGTTCTGCCGCGAGGACGAGTGCATCGAGGTGACCCCGGAGACCGTGCGTATCCGCAAGGTCGTCCTGGACGCCAAGGAGCGCGGCCGCACCGCGTCGCGCGCCAAGCGCTAGTCGCCGCGCGCTGGTCGTCCAGCCCGGAATGCCTGCCACCCGCCGCGTGCGGGTGGCAGGCATTTCCGCGTCCGTGACGCGTGCAGTTCCGCGTCCGTGACGCGTCCCGTTCCGAGCCCTGTTCCGCGTCCGTGACGCGTCCCGTTCCGCGTCCTGTTCCGCGTCCCGGCCCGCCCCCGCCGTGCGGGATCCAGTCGTGGTTTGCATACCGACCGGTCAAGTCAATTTCCCGGGCCAAGTGTCCGAATATCGATCGGCTCGCTCCGGAAGTTGTGTCAACAGTCCGTTTCGGGCGTGTCTGTCTGGGCTCACTTTGTCCGGATTTCGGGCATCACGCGGCAAGTGATGTTGTCAAAACGAGACCCTTTAAGTGTGGTTTACGGTCCGGGCGTACCTAATAGTTGGCTCCATTGAGCTCGGGTCAATGGGTCACGCGCTGTGGGGAGCGCCGACTCACGAGCACACTCGGGGTGCAACAGGATCCGCCGTCAGGGGTGTCGGCGTACCTCCATGTGCCCCACTTGCCAATCAGTGGACTCTTGAGGAGGAACCCATGCGCGGTAAAACCAGCGCCAAGTGGGTCGCGGGGGCGATAGTCGTCGCACTGTCAGCGACTGCCTGCGGCGGTAGCGATGGCGGTAAGAAGAAGGAAGACCAGTCGGCTCCGGTGCAGCAGCGCCAGCCGTACAACAACCCGAAGATCGCGGTCGACGCGGCGCCCAAGAAGGGCGGCACCTTCAGGCTCGGCATCACCGAGCCGGTGGCCATCGACCCGTACAACGCGCAGGAGTCCGAGGGCTCGCTGATCGCGCACAACCTCTTCACGGGTCTCTTCGAGGTCAAGGCCGACGGCACGCTGGTTCCCGGTGTCGCCGACGACGCCAAGCCCGACGCCAAGTGTGAGAACTGGGAGTTCAAGCTCAAGACGGGCACCAAGTTCTCCAACGGTGAGGACGTCAACGCCGAGTCCTTCGCCCGCGCCTGGTCGCGCGTCGCGCAGAAGAAGTCCGCCTCGGACGTCGCCTACCACCTTGCCGGCATCGCCGGCTTCGACGAGGTGCAGGCGGGCAAGAGCGACAAGCTCTCCGGCGTCGACGGCTCCAAGGCCGACCTGCTCAAGGTCAAGCTCAACGCCCCCGACTGCGGCTTCAAGACGAAGACCGTGCACACGGCCTTCGCGCCCGTGCCCAAGGTCGCCGGCGAGGGCAAGAACAAGGAGTACAACGAGGCTCCGATCGGCAACGGCCCCTTCAAGATGGAGGGGAAGTGGCAGCACAACAAGAGCATCACGCTCGTGCGCAACGACACCTCCGGCGTGGTGAAGGCGAACCTGGACAAGGTTGAGATCGCGATCCTCAACCCGGCCAACGGCGCCCAGCTGGAGACCCAGGGCTTCGAGTCCGGCCAGTTCGACTGGGCGCGCATGCCCGTTCCGAAGCAGCCGTCGCTCGAGAAGAAGTACAAGCCGGGCAACAAGTGGATCGAGCTCGACACCTCGGGCATGAACTTCCTGCTGCCGGTCCTCGACAAGGGCGTGCTGAAGAACAAGGACGCGCGTCTCGCGGTGTCCTACGCGATCGACCGCAACGCGATCGCCAACGGTGTCTTCAAGGGCATGCAGTACGCGTCCTCGAACATCATCCCGCCGTCGTTCAAGGACGCCTACAAGGCCGGTGCCTGCGCCTCCTGCGTGAAGCAGGACAAGGAGAAGGCCAAGGAGCACGCCAAGAAGGCCGGTCTCAACTCGAGCAGCAAGATCGTGCTCGGCTACAACACCGGTGCCGGCCACGAGGAGTGGACGCAGGCCGCGGCCAAGCAGGTCGAGGACGTCCTGGGCATCAAGGTCGAGCTGAAGGGCTACCCCTTCGCGCAGTTCCTCCCGGCCCAGCAGGAGCCGAACGCCGAGGGCATGTACCGCTTCGCATGGGGCGCCGACTACCCGACCGCCGAGAACTTCCTGTTCCCGCTGCTGGCCACGAAGTCCATCAACAAGGACGAGGGCGGCAAGGTCACCGGTGACAACCGTGCCCGTTACAGCAACCCGAAGTTCGACTCGCTGATCGACCAGGCCCGTGCCACCCCGGACGACGCCAAGCGCAACCAGATGTACAAGGACGCCGAGAAGGTCGCCCTGGACGACCAGGCCATGATCCCGATGTTCCTGCGCACCCAGTTCCGCCTGGTGAACACCGACAAGTTCGCCGGTGCGAGCATGGACTTCTTCGAGGACCCGTCCCTCGCGGAGATCTCCCTCCGATAGTCAGCAACGAGCTGCGGGCGCGCCTCTGTCGAGGCCGCCGCGCTCATCAGAGGCCGTGGGAATCCGGGTGATCCCCGGGTTCCCACGGCCTCTTTCTCCGCGTAGCCCCCCACGTCCAGCGCGGCATGCTCGGGCAGCAGCATGCTGCGGCGGGGGACCCCTCAGGAAGAAGGCAACACATGGGCCGATACATCGCACGGCGGCTCGGACAACTGGTCCTGGTCGTCCTCGGCGCCACCATGATTCTCTTCACGTGCCTGTTCGTACTCCCCGGCGACCCCGTGGGGCAGATCGCAGGCAGCGACAAGGCACGTGACCCCGCAGTGATCAAGGAACTGCAGCATTACTACGGGCTCGACAAGCCCCTCGTGGTCCAGTACGGCACGTACGTCGGCCGCCTCGCCCAGGGTGACCTCGGTGAGGACTACAGCCAGCGCCGTCCCGTCACCGAGATCCTCCAGCCGAAGCTGGCCAACACCGGCAAGCTCGCGCTGACCGCCATCGTCATCGACGTCGTGCTCGGCGTGGCCGTCGGCATCATCGCCGCGCTACGGAGATACAGCCTGATCGACATCATCACCACGGTGTCGACCACGGTGTTCCTCGGCGTGCCCATCTTCGTGCTCGGCATGCTGCTCCAGAGCATCTTCGTCGTGCAGTTGCAGTGGGTCCCGCTGCTCGCCGACGGCACCTTCAAGACTTTGATCCTCCCCGCCTTCACGCTCGCCATCGTCGACGCCGCAATCGTCGCCAGGCTGATGCGTGGCTCCATGCTGGAAGTGATCCGCGCGGACTACGTGAAGACCGCGATCGCCAAGGGCGTGCCGAAGCGGCAGGTCCTGGTCCGGCACATTCTTCGCAACTCGATCATTCCCGTCGTCACCTACATCGGCATCTCCTTCGGCACCCTGCTCGGTGGTGCGCTGATCACCGAGACGATCTTCAACTGGGACGGCATCGGGATGGCGCTCGCGACCGCGGTGCAGCAGCAGAACAACCCCATCGTGGTGGGCGTGGTGACGATCAGCGTGGGCGTCTTCGTCGTCATGAACCTGCTCGTGGACCTGCTGTACGCGATCCTCGACCCCCGTATCCGGCTCGGCTGAGCAGCCCAGGTCAACGAAGAGAGATTTGACGATGACCAATACCGTGAAGACCGGCGCCACCAGCGCTGCCGAGTCGACGACAGACGTGCTGGCCGGGGGCACGGGCGAGGCCGAGGTCAAGTCCGCCAGTCAGTGGCGTGACATCCGCAGGCGGTTCGTGGCCAACAAGCTCGCCGTGGTCGGCCTCGTCCTGGTGGGCATCCTGTTCCTCACCGCGATCTTCGCCCCGCTGATCGCACCGTACGACCCGTACGAGCAGGACCTGATGAACACCCTCGCGCCCTCCTCGGCCGACCACCTCGCAGGCACCGACGCACTGGGCCGCGACGTGTTCTCCCGGGTGGTCTACGGCGCCCGTATCGCCGTGATCATCGGCCTCGCGTCGATGCTGCTGTCCTCGATCCTCGGCATCGTCCTGGGCTCGATAGCCGGCTACTTCGGCAACAAGACCGACTCCATCGTGATGCGCATCGCGGACATCTTCTTCGCCTTCCCGCTGCTCATCGGTGCGATCGTGATCATCCTGCTGACCGGCCGCGGTGTGTTCCCCGTGGTGCTCTCCATCGCGATCTTCGGCTGGGCCACCACGGCCCGCCTGCTGCGCAGTTCCATCCTCTCCACCCGTGAGGCGGACTACGTGATGGCGGCGAAGGCCCTCGGTGCGGACACCAAGCGGATCGTGCTGCGACACGTCCTGCCCAACTCGATCGCCCCGGTGATCGTGTACGCGACCACCAGCGTCGCCGGTGCCCTGGTGGCGGCGGCTTCGCTGTCCTTCCTCGGCGTCGGTGTCTCCCCGGAGGTTCCCGAGTGGGGCAACCTGATTTCCAACGCGCGTGACTTCGTCGGCATCCAGGACATCTTCTGGGTCGCGCCGAGCATCGGCGTGATCATCGCCTGCCTCGGCTTCATCTTTGTCGGCGACGGCATGCGCGACGCCCTCGACCCGAAGCTCCGGTGACCGCCATGGGCCACGCACGACAGACCATTGAAGGACCGGGGGGTCGGAGGACAGCATGACCACGATGGAGAAGGACCCCGGTACGAACGGGGCAGCAGCAGCGACGACCGCCACGGCCCCGCTGCTCGAAGTCCGCGACCTGCACGTCGAGTTCAAGACCGACGAGGGCGTCGCCAGGGCCGTCAACGGTGTCTCGTACACCGTCGCCGCCGGCGAGACCCTCGCGGTGCTCGGCGAGTCGGGCTCCGGCAAGTCGGTGACCGCACAGGCGATCATGGGCATCCTGGACATGCCTCCGGGGAGCATCCCCAAGGGCGAGATCTTCTTCAAGGGCCAGGACATCCTGAAGCTCGCCGAGGAGGAGCGGCGCAAGCTGCGCGGCGCCAAGATGGCGATGATCTTCCAGGACGCGCTGTCCGCGCTGAACCCCGTGCACTCGGTCGGCACCCAGATCGGCGAGATGTTCCGGGTCCACAAGGGCATGTCGAAGAAGGACGCCAAGCTCAAGGCCATCGAACTGATGGACCGGGTGCGCATCCCGGCCGCCAAGGAGCGCGTGGGGGACTACCCGCACCAGTTCTCCGGCGGTATGCGCCAGCGCATCATGATCGCGATGGCGCTGGCCCTGGAGCCGGACCTGATCATCGCCGACGAGCCCACCACGGCTCTCGACGTGACCGTCCAGGCCCAGGTGATGGACCTGCTCGCGGAGCTCCAGCGCGAGATGAACATGGGCCTGATCCTGATCACCCACGACCTCGGTGTGGTCGCGGACGTCGCCGACAAGATCGCCGTGATGTACGCGGGCCGGATCGTCGAGACCTCCCCGGTGCACGAGATCTACCGCAAGCCCGCGCACCCGTACACCAAGGGCCTGCTGGAGTCGATCCCGCGCCTGGACCAGAAGGGCCGGGAGCTGTACGCGATCAAGGGCCTGCCGCCGAACCTGACGCGCATTCCGTCGGGCTGCGCGTTCAGGCCGCGCTGCCCCTCCGCGCAGTCCGTGTGCGGCGAGGACATCCCGGCGCTGCACCAGGTGACCGACCGGGCGGGTGCCGACGTGGCCGGCCGCGGCAGCGCCTGCCACTTCTGGAAGGAGACGCTCCATGGCTGAGCTCAGCAGACACGACGAGGCGACGCCCACGGACGCGACCCCTCAGATCACCGAGGTGGAGGTCGTCCACGCGGCGACCGAGGACGCCGCCGTCGACGCCATCGCGGCGCCCGTCGAGCGCGGCGAGCCGATCCTGCAGGTGCGCAACCTGGTGAAGCACTTCCCGCTCACCCAGGGCATCTTCTTCAAGAAGCAGGTCGGCGCGGTCAAGGCCGTCGACGGGATCTCCTTCGACCTGTACCAGGGCGAGACGCTGGGCATCGTCGGCGAGTCCGGCTGCGGCAAGTCGACCGTCGCCAAGCTGCTGATGCTGCTGGAGACGGCGACGTCCGGCGAGGTCTTCTACAAGGGCCAGGACATCACCAAGCTGTCCGGCAGGGCCCTGAAGGCGGTCCGCCGCAACATCCAGATGGTGTTCCAGGACCCGTACACCTCGCTGAACCCGCGCATGACGGTCGGTGACATCATCGGGGAGCCCTTCGAGATCCACCCCGAGGTGGCGCCCAAGGGCGACCGCCGCCGCAAGGTGCAGGAGCTGCTCGATGTCGTCGGTCTGAACCCCGAGTACATCAACCGTTACCCGCACCAGTTCTCCGGCGGTCAGCGCCAGCGCATCGGCATCGCCCGCGGCCTGGCCCTGAACCCCGAGATCATCATCTGCGACGAGCCGGTGTCCGCCCTGGACGTGTCCGTCCAGGCACAGGTCATCAACCTGATGGAGAAGCTCCAGGACGAGTACAACCTCTCCTACCTCTTCATCGCGCACGACCTCTCCATCGTCCGGCACATCTCCGACCGCGTCGGCGTGATGTACCTGGGCAAGATGGCCGAGATCGGCTCCGACGAGGAGATCTACGAGCACCCGACGCACCCCTACACCCAGGCGCTGCTGTCGGCCGTGCCGGTGCCGAACCCGGATGTCCGCGAGCAGCGCGAGCGGATCATCCTCACCGGTGACGTCCCCTCGCCCGCCAACCCGCCGTCGGGCTGCCGCTTCCGCACCCGCTGCTGGAAGGCCGAGGACAAGTGCGCCAAGGAGGTCCCGCTGCTGGCGATCCCCGAGCGCTTCAAGGGCCAGGACACCCCGGCCGCGCACGAGTCGGCGTGCCACTTCGCCGAGGAGAAGCAGGTTCTGGTCGGCTGACCGGAACGCGCCCGGCCGTCCGGCCCCGCCCCCGTCCCGGGTTCCCCCCCGGGCACGGGGGCGGGGCCGTTTCCCGATCCCGTACCCCGTACCGATCCCGTACCCCGTACCGATCCCGTACCCCGTATCCGATCCCGTTTCCGTACGACGAGGAGCGACCCATGAGCAGCGACGCCCCGCAGGGGAGCCTGACCTTCACCGAACTTCTGGGCGGCGGACTGCGGCTGCGCGCCTGGCACGAGCGGGACGTGGCCGACCTCGTGCGCGGCATGAACGACCCGGTCTCACTCCACTGGAACGGCGGGCTGCACGACCCCATGGACGAGGACGGCGCCCTGCGGTACGTGCGCTCGCGCGCCGAGGGCTGGCAGCGCGGCGACCTCGCCCAGTTCTGCGTCGCCGACGCCGCTACCGACCAGGTGCTCGGGGCCGTCGGTCTGCATCAGATCGAGCTGCGCCGGGGCGTCGCCGGGATCGGTTACTGGCTGATGCCCGAGGCGCGCGGCCGGGGCGTGGTCACCCGGGCGGTGGAGCTGTGCACCCGCTGGGGCTTCGAGGAGGTGGGCGTGCACCGCATCGAGCTGGGCCACGGCCTGGGCAACGAAGCGTCCTGCGCGGTGGCCCTGCGCACGGGGTACGTCCTGGAGGGCACCGCCCGCGGGGCCCTGCCCTCGGCGGAGCCCGGGGTGCACCTCGACATGCATGTGCACGCCAGGCTGGCGACGGACCCGGCACCGGAGCGGCCGCGCATGGCGTCCCCCGTACCGCAGCGGCCGCCCATGGCGTGATCGTGTGCGGGGTGCCGCCCCCGGTGGGCACGGCCCCATGGCGTGATCGTGTGCGGGGTGGCTGCCCCCGGACGGGCACGGCCTTCATGGCGTGATCGGGTGCGGGGTGCCACCCCCGGTGGGCACGGCCCCCGTGGCGTGATCGTGCCTCCGCGGGGTGCCCTCCCCGCCGGGCCGGTGGCAGCATCTGCCGGTGCCCGCGAACAGCCAAGCCCCGCTGACCACCCTGGCCGCCGCGTACGGACTGTCCTCCATGGGCGACCAGATGGCGCTCCTCGCGCTGACCCTGCGGTTCCACGACGAAGGGCAGCCGGGGACCGTTCTCTCGCTCCTGCTGATCGCGGGCGTGCTGCCGCTCGTCGTCGTCGGACCGCTGGCGGGCCCGCTGCTCGACCGCATGGAGAGCCGGCGGCTGATCGTCCTGGCGACGGCCTTCCAGGCACTGGCCGCACTGGGTCTCGCGGTGACCGGCGGTACGGCGCTCACCCTCGTGCTGCTCGCCCTGCTGGGCGCGGGCCTCGCGGTGGTCTCGCCCGCTCTCCAGCTCCTGGTGCCGGTGATCGTCGGCGAGCAGGACACCGCGCGCGGCTACGCCAGGCTGGAGACCTTCCGTTCGGCGGGCAACGTGGCGGGCCCCGCGCTCGGCGGGCTGCTGGTCGCCGCGTACGACGAGAGGCTCGTCCTGCTCGTCAACGCGCTCTCCTACGCCGCCCTGGCCGCAGCCCTCCTGACGGTACGGGCCCGGCGCACGCCCGTACCCGGCGCGGGCGGCCGGGAGTCCTGGCTCGGTCAGGTGCGGCAGGGGGTCGGGGCGCTCGGCGGTGACCGGGTGCTGCGTACCGCGATCATCTCGCTCGCTGTCGCCGTCGCCTTCACCGCGCTGCTGAACGTCGCCCGGGTCTTCTTCATCCGCGACGACCTGCACGCCTCCGACGCGGGCTTCGGCCTGCTCACCGCCGCACACACCGCGGGCGCGCTGGGTGCCTCCGCGCTGCTCGCCCCCCGGATCCCGCTCGCCCGGCAGCCGCAGGTGCTGGTGGGGGCGGCCTGCCTGATGGGAGGCGGACTGCTGCTGAGCGGGACCGTGCACGTCTTCGCGGTCGCCTGCGGGGCGTTCGTACTGACCGGGGTCGCCAACGCCCTGCAGAACCTCGCCATCCGCAACCTGCTGCACGCCCGCGTCCCCGCCGCCGTACGAGGACGCGCCTTCGCCTCCTCCAGCGCCCTGCTCAACGGGGCCAACCTCACCGGGACCGCCCTGGGCGGACCGGCCGCCGGCGCACTCGGCGGTGCGGCCACCCTGCAACTGGCGGGCGCCGGAACCCTGCTGGCGGGACTGGCGGCCGCGCCCGCGCTGTTGCGCCGCTCCGCCCCGCCCGGCGGCCCCGGCGGCGGGTCCGGACGGGCAGGCGGATAGCGCGCGCGGCGCGAGCGGGTGCAGTAAAGATGCGATAACACCATGTATGCGGTGATATGAGTCTCTAAGTCGTCTTTGGGACTCTAGGAGGCACTTCATGCGCGGAGCCAGGCACGCCAAGTGGGCCGCGACCGCGGCAGCCGTCGCCCTCGCGGCGACCGCCTGCGGCGGCGGCGGAGGGGGCAGCGGCAGTGGCGACGCGGGTGTGCTCAGCGCCTCCTGGGGCGACCCGCAGAACCCCCTGGAGCCCGCGAACACCAACGAGGTGCAGGGCGGCAAGGTCCTGGAGATGCTCTTCCGCGGCCTCAAGCGGTACGACGCCAAGACCGGCGAGGCACAGGACATGCTCGCCCAGAAGATCGACACCACCGACTCGCAGAACTTCACCGTCACGCTCAAGGACGGCTGGAAGTTCAGCAATGGCGAGAAGGTCACCGCGAAGTCCTTCGTCGACGCCTGGAACTACGGCGCACACCTGAAGAACAAGCAGAAGAACGCCCCCTTCTTCGCCTACATCGAGGGCTACGACAAGGTCCACCCCGAGAGCGGCGAGGCCACTGCCGAGACCATGTCCGGCCTCAAGGTCAAGGACGAGCGGACCTTCACGGTCAAGCTGACCCAGAAGTTCTCCACCTGGCCCGAGACGCTCGGCTACGCCGCGTTCGCGCCGCTGCCCAAGGTCTTCTTCGACGACCGCGAGGCATACCTCAAGAAGCCGGTCGGCAACGGCCCGTACACCGTGGACCGCTACGAGAAGGGCTCGGTGATGAGCCTGCGCAAGTGGGCCGACTACGCGGGCCCGGACAAGGCGCAGAACGAGGGCGTCGACCTCAAGGTCTACACCGACTACGGCACCGCCTACACCGACCTGTCGGCCGGAAACCTGGACCTCCTCGACGACGTCCCGGCCGCCCAGCTCAAGAACGTCAAGAACGACCTCGGCGACCGCTACCTCAACACCCCCGCCGGCATCATCCAGACCCTGGCCTTCCCGTACTACGACGCGGACTGGAACAAGCCCGGCTCGGAGAAGGTGCGCAAGGGCCTGTCCATGGCCATCAACCGGGCGCAGATCACCGACACCATCTTCCAGAAGACCCGCACCCCCGCCACCGACTGGACCTCGCCGGTGCTCGGCGAGGCGGGCGGCTACAAGGCCGGGCTCTGCGGCGCCTCCTGCGAGTACAACGCGGCCGAGGCCAAGAAGCTGGTCGCCGAGGGCGGCGGCATCCCCGGCGGCCAGATGAAGATCT
This sequence comes from Streptomyces sp. NPDC058663, assembly GCF_042716745.1. Taxonomy (NCBI): domain Bacteria; kingdom Bacillati; phylum Actinomycetota; class Actinomycetes; order Kitasatosporales; family Streptomycetaceae; genus Streptomyces; species Streptomyces sp. NPDC058663. Next base: position 133,774 of record NZ_JBHXRV010000016.1, on the reverse strand, counting down.
CGTACAACGCCGACACCGGCTCCCACAAGGAGTGGGTGGACGCCGTCTGCAACAGCATCAACAACGCGCTCGGCGACAACAAGGCCTGCGTCGGCAACCCGATCGGCACCTTCGCCGACTTCCGCAGCCAGGCCAGCCAGCAGAAGTTCACCGGCCCCTTCCGCGCGGGCTGGCAGATGGACTACCCGCTGATCCAGAACTTCCTGGAGCCGCTGTACGCCACCGGAGCCTCCTCCAACGACGGCAAGTGGTCCAGCAAGGAGTTCGACGCCCTCCTGAAGCAGGCCAACGCCGAGACCGACGTCACGAAGGCCACCGCCAAGTTCCAGGAAGCCGAGAAGGTCGTCGCCGACCAGATGGCAGCCATCCCGCTCTGGTACCAGAACGGCTCGGCCGCCTACTCCGAGCGCACCTCGAACGTGGCGCTGAACCCGTTCAGCATCCCCGTCTACCACGAGATCAAGGTCGGCTGACCCGCCTGCAGGGGCCCGTCCTGTCACCACGACCACAGGAGCCCTCATGGGACGTTATGTGATCCGGCGTCTGCTCCAGATGATCCCGGTCTTCTTCGGCGCCACGCTGCTGATCTTCCTGATGGTCAACGTGATGGGCGACCCCATCGCGGGGCTGTGCGGCGACCGCCAGTGCGACGCGGCGACCGCCGCACAGCTCAAGTCGGACTTCGGCCTCGACAAGCCGGTCTGGCAGCAATACCTGACGTACATGGGCAACCTGTTCACCGGTGACTTCGGCAAGGCCTTCAACGGCCAGGAGGTCACCGAGCTGATGGGGACCGCCTTCCCGGTCACCGCCCGCCTCACCCTGGTGGCCATCGTCTTCGAGATCGTCATCGGCATCACCCTCGGCGTCCTCACCGGACTGCGCAGGGGCCGGCCCATCGACACCGGCGTCCTCCTGCTCACCCTCGTCGTCATCTCCATCCCCACCTTCGTCACCGGCCTGCTGCTCCAGCTGCTGCTCGGCGTGAAGTGGGGGTGGATCAAACCGGCCGTCTCCCCGGCCGCGACGGTCGACGAACTGCTGGTCCCCGGCCTGGTGCTGGCGTCCGTCTCGCTGGCGTACGTCACCCGCCTCACCCGCACCTCCGTCGCGGAGAACGCCCGCGCCGACTACGTGCGCACCGCCGTCGCCAAGGGCCTGCCGCGCCGCCGGATCATCGTCCGGCACCTGCTGCGCAACTCCCTCATCCCCGTGGTCACCTTCATCGGCACCGACATCGGCGCCCTGATGGGCGGCGCGATCGTCACCGAGCGGATCTTCAACATCCACGGCGTCGGCTACCAGCTCTACCAGGGCATCGTCCGGCAGAGCTCCCAGACGGTCGTCGGCTTCGTGACCGTACTCGTCCTGGTCTTCCTGGTGGCGAACCTGATCGTCGACCTCTTGTACGCCGTTCTCGACCCGAGGATCCGGTATGCCTGAGCCCAAGACCCCCCAGAATCCGCAGGGTCAGAACCCGCACGACGAGGGCGCGATCTCCGCACTCGGCGGCTCCGGCGGCGCGATGGACCTCGCGGTCGCCGAGGGCGCCAGCCTGGAGAAGCCGCCGGGCCCCGGCCAAGGCGGCGGCGACAAGGCGCGCAGCCTGTGGTCCGACGCCTGGCACGACCTGCGCCGCAACCCCGTGTTCCTGGTCTCCGGGCTGATCATCGCCTTCCTGGTGTTCATCTCGCTGTGGCCCTCGGTCATCGCCTCCGGCGACCCGCTGGCCTGCGACCTCGGCAAGGCGCAGGAGGGCTCCCAGCCGGGGCACCCCTTCGGCTTCAACGGGCAGGGCTGCGACGTGTACACCCGTACCGTCTACGGGGCCAGGGCCTCGGTCACCGTCGGCGTCTGCGCCACCCTCGGCGTCGCCCTCCTCGGCAGCGTCCTCGGCGGCCTCGCCGGGTTCTTCGGCGGCTGGTTCGACTCGCTGCTCTCCCGGATCACGGACGTCTTCTTCGCCATCCCCGTCGTCCTGGGCGGCCTGGTCTTCCTGTCCGTGGTCCCCGGCACCACCGTCTGGCCGGTGATCACCTTCATCGTGCTGCTCGGCTGGCCGCAGATCGCCCGTATCGCACGCGGCTCGGTCATCACCGCCAAGCAGAACGACTACGTCCAGGCGGCCAGGGCGCTCGGCGCCGGCAACTCCCGGATGCTGCTGCGGCACATCGCCCCCAACGCGATCGCCCCGGTCATCGTCGTCGCCACCATCGCCCTCGGTACGTACATCGCGCTGGAGGCCACGCTCTCCTACCTCGGCGTCGGCCTGAAGGCCCCGACCGTCTCCTGGGGCATCGACATCTCCTCCGCGTCCGGTTACGTCCGCAACGCGCCCCACATGCTGCTCTGGCCGGCCGGCGCGCTGGCGGTCACGGTCCTCGCGTTCATCATGCTCGGCGACGCGGTGCGCGACGCCCTCGACCCCAAGCTGCGATAGAGGGTGCTGCCATGCTGCTCGAAGTGCGCGACCTCCACGTGGAGTTCAAGACCCGCGACGGGGTCGCCAAGGCCGTCAACGGGGTCAACTACAGCGTCGACGAGGGCGAGACGCTCGCCGTGCTCGGCGAGTCCGGATCCGGCAAATCGGTCACCGCGCAGGCCGTCATGGGCATCCTCGACATGCCGCCGGGCCGCATCCCCAAGGGGGAGATCTTCTTCGAGGGCCAGGACGTACTGAAGCTCAAGGAGGACCGGCGCAGGAAGATCCGCGGCGCCGGAATGGCCATGATCTTCCAGGACGCGCTGTCCTCACTGAACCCGGTGCTCTCCGTCGGCGAACAGCTCGGCGAGATGTTCGTGGTGCACCGCGGCATGTCGAAGAAGGACTCCCGCGCCAAGGCCGTCGAACTGATGGACCGGGTGCGCATCCCCGCCGCCAAGGAACGGGTCGGCCAGTACCCGCACCAGTTCTCCGGCGGCATGCGCCAGCGCATCATGATCGCGATGGCGCTCGCGCTCGAACCCCGGCTGATCATCGCCGACGAGCCGACGACCGCCCTCGACGTCACCGTCCAGGCCCAGGTCATGGACCTGCTCGCCGAACTCCAGCGCGAGCTCCACATGGGACTCATCCTCATCACCCACGACCTGGGCGTGGTCGCGGACGTCGCCGACAAGATCGCCGTGATGTACGCGGGCCGGATCGTCGAGACCTCCCCGGTGCACGAGATCTACAAGAACCCCGCCCACCCGTACACCAAGGGCCTCCTCGAATCGATCCCGCGCCTGGACCAGAAGGGCCAGGAACTGTACGCGATCAAGGGCCTGCCGCCCAACCTGCTCCGCATCCCGCCGGGCTGCGCCTTCAACCCGCGCTGCCCCAGGGCAAGGGACGTCTGCCGCACCGACGTGCCACCGCTGTACGACGTGGCCCCGGGCCGTCAGAGCGCCTGCCACTTCTGGAAGGAGACGCTCGATGGCTGAGACGCCCGAGAGGTACCGGGACGACGTGGGGGGCGGCGCGACCGAGGCGGGGGAGTGGGCCGCCCGCGGTCCCGGCCCGGCCTCCGGCCCCGCCGCCGCACCTGCCCCCGGCGGTGAGGCCCTCCTGGAGGTGCGGGACCTCGTCAAGCACTACCCCCTCACCCAGGGCATCCTCCGCAAGAAGCACGTCGGCGCGGTCAAGGCCGTCGACGGGGTCTCCTTCGACCTCCGCGCGGGCGAGACACTGGGCATCGTCGGCGAGTCCGGCTGCGGCAAGTCGACCGTCGCCAAGATGCTCGTCCAGCTGGAACAGCCCACCGCGGGCGCCATCCGCTACAAGGGCGAGGACATCACCAAGCTGTCCGGCAGGGCCCTGAAGGCGGTCCGCCGCAACATCCAGATGGTGTTCCAGGACCCGTACACCTCGCTCAACCCCCGGATGACGGTCGGCGACATCATCGGCGAGCCCTACGAGATCCACCCCGAGGTCGCCCCGAAGGGCAGCCGGCGCAGGAAGGTGCAGGACCTCCTCGACGTGGTCGGGCTCAACCCCGAGTACATCAACCGCTACCCGCACCAGTTCTCCGGCGGTCAGCGCCAGCGCATCGGCATCGCCCGCGGCCTGGCGCTCAACCCGGAGATCATCGTCGCCGACGAACCGGTCTCCGCCCTCGACGTGTCCGTACAGGCGCAGGTCATCAACCTGCTCGACGGCCTCCAGCAGGAGTTCGGGCTCGCTTACGTCTTCATCGCGCACGACCTCTCCATCGTCCGGCACATCTCCGACCGGGTCGGCGTGATGTACCTGGGCCGGCTCGTCGAGATCGGCACCGACGAGGAGATCTACGAGCACCCCACCCACCCCTACACCCAGGCGCTGCTGTCCGCCGTGCCGGTGCCCGACCCCGAGGCGCGCGAGCACCGGGACCGGATCATCCTGTCCGGTGACGTGCCCTCGCCCGCCAATCCGCCGTCCGGCTGCCGGTTCAGGACCCGCTGCTGGAAGGCGCGGGAACGGTGCGCGCTGGAGGTGCCGCTGCTGGCGGTGCCGGCCGTCTTCCAGGGAGTGGACAGCCCGGCCGCCCACGACTCGGCGTGCCACTTCGCGGAGGAGAGGCCGGTCGTACCGAGCGGCACGGCGCACCCCTGACCCCGGGCAGGGCGGTGCCGGGCGGCACGGTGCCGGGCGGCACGACGCGCCCCTGACCGCGGGCAGGCGCCGTACCAGGCGGCACGGCACACGCGGGCGTACCGGGGCGGCCCGCGCACCCCCGGGCGGCGAGCCCGCGCGGTTTTGCTCACGCGCCCGCGCGGTTTTGCCTACGCGACCGCGAGGTTTGCTCAAGCGACCGTGCACAGGTCTGCCTCTTGTTCAACTCCCTTACCAGGGTGGACCATTCACCCATGGGACCGACGGGGCATCCTCAGTCACTCGCGCGCGGCGCACGGTTCACGGGGAGCGGAGTGTGTCTCCTCCTCGCCGTGCTCACGGCCCTGTGGATCAACCGTGACCTCCGCCTCGTCGACGACCCCGGCCGGCTCTGGTGGGCCTGGGCGGGCAGCGGCCCCGACCGCTTCCTGACGGCGACCACGCTCCACGACCTCGTCCTGCTGTGCGTCTACGTCGTCGTCGCCCTTTCGGCGCCGCGCTCGCGGGTGGCCGCCGCCGCCCTGGCGGTGACCGGGCTCGTCACTCTCGCCGTGCGCGCCCCCACCCTGTGGATCGACGGATTCGCGGAGGTGTATCCGCACGGACTGCGCATGTGGGCCATGGTCTCGACCTTCGTGGCGCTGGGACTCGCCGCGGCGCTGCTGATCGTGGTGGCGGCGGGCCGCCGTCCCGTCCGCGCCTACGGCAGCGGGCCCACCCGCCCCGGCCGGGGCGCGGGCCTCACCGCCTTCCTGCTGCTCGGCGCCGCCGGGGTGATCACCGCGGCGTGGGAGGTGTACGCGTTCACCCGCACCCCGGGCGCGTTCGCCCACTACTCCGAGCGCTTCACCGGCAGCGGCGGCGCCCTCCAGCTGCTCGGCATGCCCGCGGGGTGGGCCGCCCTGGTCGTTGCGGCGGCGGCACTGACCGGCGCGGTCGGCGCCCTCGTCGGCGCGGTGCACTCACGGCCGCTGGGGCTGGTGGCGGCGGCGCTGGTGGGCACCGGCGGCGCGGCCGGGGTCTCGGCCGCGGTCCGCACCGACCTGTTCGCCCACCTCGGCGGCCTCGCCCTCGTCGAACAGCTGACCGTCGCCTGGTGGGTGCTGGGGCTGCTGACCGGGGGAGTGGTCCTGCTGGTGCTGGCCCGGCGCGGGGTGCCGGTGGGCGGGGAGCCGAGGCTGGCCTCCAACGTCTACGACGGCTACGGACAGGGACCCGTCGGCGGCCCTGGCGGCGGTTTCGGCCCGCCCCCGCCGTCCTCGCGCCCCCCGGGCTGGTAGGACCCGCCAACCGGTAGGGCCGCCCCACCGGGCTGGTGGACCCCGCCGTCCTCGGCCCGCCGGACCGCCCACGGCCCCGCCAGGCCCGACCGCCCGCCGGAGGGCCGCCGCACCGGCTCGACGGGGGCGCGTTCGCGCACGGCCCCGCCAACTCGCTCTCCCGGAACGGCGATTTCCGGCCACGATCGCCAACTGGCCGCCCCCCGTGCGCCCCTTGTGCTGCCGTGCACCGATCAATGCGGGGATGCGGATAGTTATGATCCGTAGCGCTAGGTGGGTATAGACCCGCTGGCACCTGTCGTGCTGCCGTTGCTCCGAACCGTCGTCCCGACCGTACTCAAGTGGAGGTGAACCGCCGTGGCACTCTCGATTTCGGCGGTGGTGCTGCTGGCGATCATCGTCTTCCTGCTGGTCCGGAAGTCCGGACTCAAAGCCGGACACGCGGTGGTCTGCATGCTGCTCGGGTTCTATCTCGCCAGCTCGTCCATCGCTCCCACGATCAAGGACGTCACCACGAATGTCGCCGGAGTGCTGGGCGGCTTCCACTTCTGACCACCCCTGACGAGGCCCCGGACGGCCCCGGCCCCGCGGCGGCACCGCGAGGAGCGGCACCGGGGCCCCCACCTCGTACGCTGTCACCATGACCGAGCTCCCCACCCGTCGCCTGCTCCTGGTGCACGCACACCCCGACGACGAGTCGATCAACAACGGCGCCACCATGGCCAAGTACGCGGCCGAGGGGGCCCAGGTCACCCTGGTGACCTGCACCCTGGGCGAGGAGGGCGAGATCATTCCGCCTTCCCTCGCCCACCTCGCCGCCGACCGGGACGACACCCTCGGCCCGCACCGGGCCCTCGAACTGGCCGCCGCGATGAAGGAGCTGGGTGTCAGCGACCACCGGTTCCTCGGCGGCGCCGGGCACTTCCGCGACTCCGGGATGATGGGCGCCCCGCAGAACCACCGCGAGGGCGCGTTCTGGCACGCCGAGGTCGATTCGGCGGCCCCCTACCTCGTCGAGGTGATCCGCGAGGTGCGTCCCCAGGTCCTGGTCACCTACGACCCGGACGGCGGGTACGGGCACCCGGACCACATCCAGGCGCACCGCGTCGCGATGCGGGCCGCCGAGCTCGCCGCGGAGCCCACCTACCGGCCGGATTTCGGCGTTCCGCACGCGGTGGAAAAGGTGTACTGGAACCGGGTGCCGCGCCCGGTCGCCGAGGCCGCGTTCACTCTGCTGCACGAGCAGGACCCGGGCTTCCCCGGCATCGCTCCGGTCGACGACGTCCCCGGCGTGGTCGACGAGGGGCACATCACCACCGAGATCGACGGTTCGGCGTACGCCTCGGCGAAGACCGCCGCGATGCGCGCGCACGCCACCCAGATCAGCGTCCACGAACCGTGGTTCCTGCTCTCCAACGAGCTCGCCCAGCCGGTCTTCACCACCGAGTACTACGAGCGGGTGCACCCGCCCCGTACGGAGGAGGAGGACGCCGGAAGCCCGGAAACGGACCTGTTCGCACCGGTCACGGGGGCACGGGCATGATCCTGGACATCAACTGGAAGCGCGTCCCCCTCTACGTCGTGCTGTTCGTCGTGGGAGCCGTCACCGGCCTCGCGGGGGCCCTGGTCGCCGGCGCCCTCCTGCCGCTCGGGCTGCTCCTGGGGCTGCTCGCCGCCGGATGCCTCTTCTACGGGGGCACCTACGCGCTGGGCACCCGTACCGGGGCGCTGGCGCCCGGCATCGGCTGGACCGCGGCCGTGCTCCTGGGCACCACGGGCCGGACCGAGGGCGACCTCCTCGTCGGCGGCGGCACCGCGGCGAGCGTCTTCCTGCTCGGCGGCATCGCTCTGGCTGTGATCTGCGCCACCATGCCGCAGTTGCCGCAACCGGGTGCGCCGGCCGCCCGACTTGGCAAGTGACGTACCACTTCCTTCTGAGATTTCCGCCGGGAACCCCGCTGCGCATACGGTCCCTCGACCGCGCTGCCGCGGTCGTGCGGGCAGTGCCCCGTCCACGGCCGCGGGCGTGCGGGCCGACGGCGGCCAGTATGGTGGTGCGCGCCGCCGAGCCGCCCGCAGCACATGGTTAAGAGAACGGGCGGTGGAGCCAACCGGGAGATCCTGCCTTGAGTCGTGAAACTGACAGTTCGTCCTCCGGCACGCAGGGGCGCGGTGGATCCGCGTACCCCTCCGGGTCCACGCCGTACGGGTCCGGCCCGTACCCCTCGCCCCATCCCGAAGGCCGGGACGGCCTCGGTGCGGGCGCGCACGACGAGCCCGCCGAAGTGCCTGCGTCGGACGAGCCCAGGACCGAGACGACGCTGACGACCCGTATCCGGATCAACATTCCCGGGTCGCGCCCCATCCCGCCGGTCGTCATGCGCAAGCCGATGACGGACACCGGCGGCGAGGCTGACGGCACGTCGGGTGACGGCACGTCGCACGCCGAGACCACCGGCGAGACGGTCTGGCCGCCGTCGGAACCGCTGTCCGCCCGCCCCTCCGGGCAGGGCGGCGGCCCGTCCTTCTCCTCCGCGTCCCCGGCGCCGGCCGACGCCGCGCCGGGCGCGTCCGGCCAGCCGCCGCTGCCCACCCGGGTGCAGGGGGCGACGGTGCGGGACCAGGGTGCCGACGGAGCCGCTGGCGGGGCCTCCGGTTCCGGTTCCGGTTCCGGTGCGGCCGACGACAAGCCGGCCAGTGACTGGTTCGCGCCCCGCAAGTCCCCCGTGGCGCCGCAGCCTTCGTCGGGCACGCCGTCCGGCACGCCGGACGCGGGGGCGCCCGGCGGGGGGCAGCGGGACGATCTGCCGTACTTCACGGACGGCACGGGTGCGGGCACCACGGGCGCGGGCGCCGGTCCCGGCGCTCCGGGCGGCTATGGCGGCCCCGGTGGCCCTGTGGGCCCTGCCGGGCCCTCCGGGCCGACCACGGGCCCGGTCACCGGGATCGGCTCGCTGGACTCCCGGACGGCCCGTCCGGCCTCGGCTCCTGGTTCCGCTTCAGGTTCTGTTCCCGGTTCCGCTTCGAGTCCGTGGCCGGAAGCGAAGTCCCCCGCCGCAGGCGCTCCCACGCCCCCCGGCGGACCCATGTCCCCCGGCGGACCCATGTCCCCCGGCGGACCCATGTCCCCCGGCGGGCCCGGCGCGCCCTCTCCGTACGGTACGGACAGCCCGATGGGTGCGCGGAACGGCGCCGGCGGCATGGGCGACGACACCGCAGTCCTCACCCCGCAGAGCGACCCGCGCGACGACCTGCCCGGCGCGCCCGGCAGGGGACCGGGTCCCGGTACGCCCCCGGGCCCCGGCAGGGGTCCCGGCACCGCCGCCCCGGGCCCCGGCCCGATGACCCCGCCCGGCCATGTCTCCGGCGACACCCTGACCAGCGGCATCCCCGTGGTCCAGCCGGAGGGGCCGCGTGCCGCGTTCCCGAGCGGACCGAACCTCACGCCCCGGCTGCCCGAGCCGCCGGGTGCCCCCGACTTCGGCCCCGGCGCTCCCGGCGGCCCCGTACGCGGTGAGCAGGCGGCGCCGCCGCCCGCGCCCAAGCCCGCACCGCCCGCAAAGAAGGGCCGCTCCAAGCTGGTCATGCTGGTGGCCGTCCTGGTCGTCGCCGCGGGCGGCGTCTACGGCGCGGGCCTGCTGGCCAACCACAGCGACGTACCGAAGGGCACCACGGTCCTGGGCGTCGACATCGGCGGCGGCACCAGGGACGAGGCCGTCGTCAAACTGGACGCGGCTCTCGGCAAGCGGGCCGGACTCCCGCTCCAGCTGAGCGTCGACGGCCGGAAGACGGAACTCGCACCGGGCAACGCGGGCCTCACCCTGGACAGCCAGGAGACCGTGCGCGGCGCGGCGGGCAGCGACTACAACCCGGTCTCCGTGGTCGGTTCGCTCTTCGGCGGCGAGCGCGTCGCCGAACCGGTGATCCCCGTCGACGAGGAGAAGCTCAGCGTCGCGCTGACCTCCCTGGCCGGCACCTCGGGCACCGCGTCCGAGGGGACCATCAGCTTCACCCCGGGCAAGGCCGTCGCCGTACCCGGCAAGCCGGGCAAGGCCCTCGACGTCAAGGCGTCGATGCAGAAGGTGCGCGACGCCTACCGGGCCCAGGTGCAGAGCGGCAAGGCCGTTCCCGTCGAACTGCCGGTCGTCGCCAAGGAACCGACGGTGACGCAGGCCGAACTCGACCGGGCCATGAACGAGTTCGCCAAGCCCGCGATGTCCGGGCTGATCACGATCAAGGCGGGCGGCCAGAAGATCGACTTCGGGCCCGCGAAGTCGCTGCCGAAGATCCTCTCGATGAAGCCCATCAACGGGAAGCTGGTGGAGGTCTACGACCTGGCGGCGATGAAGGAGCTGTGCGGCAGCACCTTCGACAACGTCCTGATCGCCAGGGCCGACGGCAAGAAGCGGCCCGTCGCCATGGAGGACATCCGCAACGCGATGCGGATCGCCCTGGTCGGCAAGACGCAGGCGGAGCGCACACAGACGATCGACCTCGACCCCTCCTAGTCCCTGCTACGGGGGGCCACGCCCGCCACCCGCCACCCGCTGCCCCGAGCCCCCGTTCCCCGCCGGAACGGGGGCTCGTTTGCTCCACGCCCCCGCGCCGCGCTCCCCGCGCCGCCCCCGAGCCGCCCCCGCACCGCCCTCAGTTCAGCCGCGCCCGTGCCGCCCTGGCGTGGCCCCGGAGGGACTCCGCCGTGGCCGGTTCCACCGCCTCGACCACCTGTGCGTACGCCTCCAGGTCGCGGGCCCCGCCCAGGAAGTCCCCCCGCTGCACGAGCAGCTGCGCCCGTTCGTAGCGCAGCCGGGCCGGGTGCGAGGGCAGCAGCAGGGACAGTTCCACCGCCCACAGCTGGACGGCGGACCGTTCCGGCCTGGCCGCCGCCCAGGCCCGGATGTTGTTGAGCACCCGCAGCACGATCTCCAGCGGGTCGGCCGCCCGCAGCATCGCCGGGTCCAGCGGCTCGCCGGTCGCACCCGCCACCAGCAGCTCGGCGTCCGTGTCCGACAGCAGGCGCCCGCCGTCGAAGGGATCGGCCAGCACCTGTTCGCCCGGACCCCCGCCCGGCGTACCGAAGCCCACGACGAAATGCCCCGGCAGCGCCACCCCGTACACCGGCGCCCCGGCCCGTCTGGCGACCTCCATCCACACCACCGACAGCAGGATCGGCAGCCCCCTGCGCCGCCGCAGCACCTCCGGCAACAACGAGGACTCCAGTCGGCGGTAGTCGCCCGGGGTGCCCTCGAACCCGCAGCGCGCACCGAGGAGTTCAGCCAGCGCGGCCGCCCACGAACGGGGCCCGGCCGGACGGAACGGCAACAGCCCGGCCAGCCGGTCGAGTTCGATCTGGGCCTCGTCGACCCCCGCCTGCCCCAGCCCGGGGTCGGCCACCGCGCCGATCAGCAGGCACAGCGAGGCGAGATCGGGCTGCCCGGCCCGTGCCTCGTCGGCGAACTGCCGCCGCCAGTCCGGCAGTCCCTCGCCCTCCGGGGGCCTCACCACGTCGTCACCCATGTCCGCCTCGTACCCGTCCTACGCGGAACGGTAGTGGTGGTAGCGGTGGTGGGACGTGAACCCCATCCCGTCGTACAGCGCACCCGCCCCTTCGTTGTCCGACTCCACCTGGAGCCACGCCGCCGACGCGCCCTCGTCGAGCGCCCGTCGTGCCAGCGCGGCCATCACCGACCTCGCCAGTCCCTGCCGCCGGTGTGCAGGATCGACCTCGACGGCGGCGAACCCCGCCCACCGGCCGTCCACCACACACCGCCCGATGGCGAGCGGAGCCGCTCCGTCCACGCCCGGAACCGTCGCGAACCACACCGAGGGCCCGCTCTCCAGCACCTGCCCGACGTGCGCCCCCGGTACCGTGCGGCGCTGGTACCGGGACATCCACGCCTCGTCCGCGACACGCGACAGCGCGACGCGCACCGCCCCGGAGTCCAGCGCCCCCGCATCCACGTCCGCCACCGGAGCCAGCGCCCCGGTCCGCACCTCCGCGGACACCTCGAGCACCCAGCCCCGCGAGCCCAGTTCCGCCCCCAGCACCTCCTGGGTCCCTGCCGCCCCGGTGGCCACCTGGGCATACGCCGGAAGGCCCCGCTCCGCGTACCAGTTCCGTACGTACGCCAGCGCCTCGTCCAGCGGCCGCCCCGGGTCCCCGAGCGGCAGCACCGAGTTCGCCCGGCGGGTGAATCCGTGCGCGGCCCGCAGCGTCCACTCCCCGAGCCGCTCGCTCTCGACCGGCTGCCAGGCCCGCGCCATCACACCGGCCAGCTCGGTGAAGTCCGCCGCCGGGCCGCGCCGCCGCGCGGGCGCCGCGGGCACCACTTTCCCCGCCACCAGTGACGCCTCGTCGACCCGTACCGACTCGCCACTCCTTCGTGTGATCGACAGCACACCGCCGTCCCACGATGTGAGAACACCGACCACATCGGTGAACCGGGCACCCGCCGCGGAATCCCCGGTCAGGCGCCGGACTGATACCCGTTTGCCCACGTCGTCGGGTGTCACCCGCACCTCAAGTTGTCCGCCGGCGGTGAATTCCACAGCTCTGCCCACCCCTCCTGTTCGGATCGTGTCCGGGAACGGAGATACTAGGTGCGGGCATCGCACGACGCCGCGCTCCCGCGCGCCCGTGGACGGAGCCGGAGAGCTCGGCCCGCCGCGCCCTATCGAGGAGGAACGACAGCGTGACCTACGTCATCGCGCAGCCTTGTGTCGACGTCAAGGACAAGGCGTGCATCGAGGAGTGCCCGGTCGACTGCATCTACGAGGGCTCCCGGTCCTTGTACATCCACCCGGACGAATGCGTCGACTGTGGTGCCTGTGAGCCGGTCTGCCCGGTCGAGGCCATCTTCTACGAGGACGACACTCCGGAGGAGTGGAAGGACTACTACAAGGCGAACGTCGAGTTCTTCGACGAGCTCGGCTCGCCCGGTGGTGCCTCCAAGCTCGGCCTGATCGAGCGCGACCACCCCTTCATCGCCGCGCTGCCGCCGCAGAACCAGTAAGCGGTACCTGCGCCAGGCACTTGGTGCCGCCCCGGTCCCGTACGGCCACCGCCGCCGTACGGGACCGAGGCGTTTCCCCACGCCGCCCGATCCGTACACGTTCGTACGAGAAAGCGAAACGCATCGTGTCCGCAGTCACCGATCGCCTCCCCACCTTCCCCTGGGACAAGCTGGAGCCGTACAAGAAGACGGCCGCGGCCCACCCCGGCGGCATCGTCGACCTCTCCGTCGGCACCCCCGTCGACCCCGTCCCCGAGCTGATCCGGCGGGCCCTCGTCGCGGCCGCGGACTCGCCCGGCTACCCGACGGTGTGGGGCACGGTCGCCCTGCGCGACGCGCTCGTGGAGTGGGTGGAGCGGCGGCTCGGCGCGAAGGGCGTGCGGCACACCCACGTCCTGCCGGTGGTCGGCTCCAAGGAGCTGGTGGCCTGGCTGCCGACCCAGCTCGGACTCGGCGAGGGCGACCAGGTGGCGTTCCCCCGGCTCGCCTACCCGACGTACGACGTCGGCGCCCGGCTGGCCCGCGCGGAGTCGGTGGTCTACGACGACCCGATCGCCGACCTGGACCCCGCCAGGCTGCGGCTCCTGTGGCTCAACTCGCCGTCCAACCCGACCGGCAGGGTCATCGGCAAGGACGAGCTGACCCGGATCGTGGCCTGGGCGCGCGCGCACGAGGTGCTGCTCGTCGCCGACGAGTGCTACCTGGAGCTGGGCTGGGAGGCCGACCCGGTCTCGGTCCTGCACGAGGACGTCTGCGGCGGTTCGTTCGAGGGGATCGTCGCCGTCCACTCGCTCTCCAAGCGTTCCAACCTGGCCGGCTACCGCGCCGCGTTCATCGCCGGTGACGAGGCCGTGCTCGGCGACCTGCTCCAGCTCCGCAAGCACGGCGGCATGATGACGGCCGCCCCGGTGCAGGCGGCCACCGTCGCGGCCCTCGGCGACGACACGCACGTGGCCGAGCAGCGCGCCCGGTACGCGGCCCGCCGCACCGCGCTGCGCACCGCGCTGGAGGCGCACGGCTTCCGCGTCGAGCACAGCGAGGCGAGCCTCTACCTGTGGGTCAGCCGCGGCGAGAACTGCTGGCAGACCGTCGCGCACCTGGCCGCTCTCGGCATCCTGGTCGCGCCGGGCGACTTCTACGGGGAGGCCGGTGCGCAGTTCGTACGGGTCGCCTTCACGGCCACCGACGAGCGGGTCGCGGCGGCGGTGGCCCGGCTGACCGCCTGACGTCCGGCATCCGTACACGAAGGGGCCCCGGGAGTTCGCTCTCCCGGGGCCCTTCCGTGCGTACTGCCGCGCGTACCGTCGGGGACTAGCCGACCGGGAGGCCGCCGAGGCTGCTGGTGGGCAGGCCACCGGTCGGCAGGCCACCGCCGGGCAGACCGCCGGTGGGCAGGCCGCTGGTGGGCAGGCCGCCGTCGGTCGCGGTCTTGGCGGTCTCGCCGAGCACCTCACCGGTGCTGCCCGCGACGTCACCGGCGGCCTTCTGGGCGGCCGGGGTGGCGGTCTTGCCGGCCTTGCCGACGGTCTTTCCTGCGGCCGGGACGGCCTTCTTCACGGCCGCGCTGCCGGTGTCGCCCGCCACGTTCGACGCCTTCTGCGACGCACCGTCGACGGCCTCACCGAGTCCGGCGCCGTCCAGGGCGGTCAGGCCACCGAGGTTCGGAGCGGCCGGGAGGTCGACCGCGCTGGCCGAGCCGGCGGCACCGACCACGGACACTGCGCCGGCGGCGCCGAGCAGGGCGGCGCGGGCGATCCGACGAGCCAGGGGGAGGGACATGGTGCTCCTTAGCGGGAGAAGACATGGTGTTGAGACGCTGTCTGTCCGGCGATCGGACGTCATGACAACCGCTCGGAGGGCGGGGGAGGTTGCGGTCCGCGAAGGTAAAGAGTGTGCAATCCGGGGCATGGTCCACCATGGATATAAACGGGCAAACGAGTCGCCTCGGCGGACGTCCCCGCGGTGCCGCTTCCCTTGATTCACAAGGGAATTGACCGGCTGAGGGGGTACCGGCCCGCAGGACGGGACACTGTCCCGCCGCGAGCGCCCGGCCTGCCCCCTTCGAGTGAAGGGGTGGACGGGTGACCGGTTGGTGATCGTGCGGTGACCCCTGAGTGATCTGCCCGTTATCGTCCAGTTGTCCGGTGTGGGGTGCGGGCGGGGTGCGGGCGGGGTGCGGTGTGCGGGTGGGCCCCGGGCCTGGTGGGGGACGGGGGCCTGTGCGGGGGCCCGGTCGCTTGGTGTCCGGGCCGGGGCCGGGCCCGGTTGGGGGCCGGGCCCAGGGCTATCCGGCGGTGCTGATCCGGACCTCGGCGGCGGCGGTCGTCCGGTCCGCCGTGCCGGGCAGTCGCCGCCAGCCCTGCTTCGCCCGCCCGGCGTCCCACTCCCGGCCCGCGTACGTGATGCGGGTGATGCGGAGCTCGGCGGAGTGGGCCATCGCCCAGTGCGCCAGCTCCCAGCCCCGCTGCTCACCCGGGCCGCCGGCGCCGCCGGGCCCGCCGACCGCAGGCCGGTCGCGCGTGCCGTTCACCGGCACGACGACGACCTTCGCGTCCGCCGTGCCGCCTGCCTTGCCGCTGGTGGGGGAGCCCGCGGCCGGGGGGCGCGGGGCGGCGTCCGCCCCGAACACCTTGGCGAGTTCCTTGCGTACCTGCGCCGGGTCGCCGGGGCTGTCCTCGGTGCCGCCGTTGGCGGCGTCACACGAAAGAGACGCGGGCGTACGGCCGGTCAACGCCGAGGCCAGCAGGGCCGCGTCCGGCTCGTGCTTCGCGTACGCCTGCGGGAATCCGCTCTTCTGCACCCGCTGCGCGGCCACCGTCAACGGCAGCCGGGAGTAGCCGGGTACCTCCGTGAGGTGCTGGTAGAAGCGGGACGCGGAGTACGCAGGGTCCAGGATCTGATCCTCGGTGCCCCAGCCCTGCGAGGGCCGCTGCTGGAAGAGGCCGAGCGAATCGCGGTCGCCGTGCCGGATGTTGCGCAGCGCGGACTCCTGGAGGGCGGTGGCCAGGGCGATGGTCACGGCACGCTCCGGCATGCCCCGCCGAGTACCGACGGCCGAGATGACCGCGGCGTTGACGGCCTGCTCGGCGGTCAGTTCATAACGGGCGCCACTGCCCTGCGTACCGTCGCCGCCCCGCACCACGCAACGGGTGTCGTCGGGATCGCCGCCCAGATACTGCGCGGCCACGTACCCGGCCAGCGCCAGCAGGACGACGATGCCCGCCGCGAGACGGAGGGGGCGGCCACGGAGCGGGGAGTGAGGGGGGAGCTGAGGCACACAGCCAAGGTACTGGAGCCCGCACACCAGTCCGCCGACCGGAACGGGACCGGGGATGAACAGAGGTGGCGCCCGCGCCGGATGGGAGGTGTGGGGCCGTGGGTGCGGGGCGGGCGGTGAGGGACGCCCGTGCCGGTCGGGACGCGTGGGGCGCCGGGGCGGGGCGGGAAACGAGGGGCGCCGGTGCGGGGCGGGAAGCGAGGGGCGGGCAACGAGGGGTGCCGGTGCGGGGCGCGAAGCGAGGGGCGCCCGTGCCGGTCGGCGCTGCGGGGGCTGCGCACTGTTCGCCGCGATGCGGGATTCCCGCGCCCGGCAGGTACTCCAGGGACCCCGGGTCCGGCGGGCGATTAGGGTCGGGCGTATGCCCGACATCACTCTTGACCTCAGCCGTGACGCCGCCGAGGTGACCGCGCAGCTCGTCGACTTCCCTTCCGTGAGCGGCACCGAGAAGCCTCTCGCCGACGCCGTCGAAGCGGCCCTGCGCGCACTTCCGCACCTCACCGTCGACCGCCACGGGAACAACATCGTCGCCCGTACGCACCTCGGCCTCGCCGAACGCGTCATCCTCGCCGGGCACATCGACACCGTCCCGATCGCCGACAACGTACCCTCGCGGCTCGACGAGAACGGTGTGCTGTGGGGCTGCGGCACCAGTGACATGAAGTCGGGCGTCGCACTTCAGCTGCGGATGGCCGCCACCGTCACCGCCCCCAACCGCGACCTCACCTTCGTCTTCTACGACAACGAAGAGGTCGCCGCCCACCTCAACGGCCTCGGCCACGTCGCCGAGGCCCACCCCGACTGGCTGGCGGGCGACTTCGCGATCCTCCTCGAACCCTCGTACGGCGAGGTCGAGGGCGGCTGCCAGGGCACGCTGCGGGTCCTGCTGCGCACGGCCGGCGAGCGCGCCCACTCCGCGCGCAGCTGGATGGGTTCCAACGCCGTGCACAAGGCGGGACCGATCCTGGCGAAGCTGGCCGGGTACGTCCCGCGCCGCCCGGTCATCGACGGTCTGGAGTACCACGAGGGCCTCAACGCGGTGCACATCGAGGGCGGCGTCGCCACCAACGTCATCCCCGACGCCTGCACCGTCACCGTCAACTACCGCTACGCGCCCGACCTCACCGGGGACGAGGCGCTGGCCCACGTCCGCGAGGTCTTCGCGGACTGCGACATCGCCGAGTTCGTCGTCGACGACCACTCGCCCGCCGCGATGCCCGGCCTCACCCACCCCTCGGCGGTCGCCTTCATGGAGGCGGTCGGCGGCACGGCCAAGCCCAAGTTCGGCTGGACGGACGTGGCCCGCTTCAGCGCGGTCGGCGTACCGGCCGTCAACTACGGCCCCGGCGACCCGCTCCTCGCCCACAAGCGGGACGAACGCGTCGAGGTGGCCAGGATCCTGCGGGCCGAGGAACGACTCCACGCCTGGCTGTCGGCCTGAATTTCACCGGTTGTCACATCCGGGGACCTAACCTGACCCGACACAGCACGGCAGCGGAGGGAGTACGGCATGACGCATCCTGAAGAGGGCCTGGCGCCGGAACGGGCGAACGGGCGGGGACGCGAGGAGCAGCGGCTCGGACCGGTCGTGCGCCGCCGGGAGCAGATCCAGCCCGGCACCACCGACCAGCGCCTGCTGGACACCGAGGGCGGTGACACCGAGTGGGTGCACACCGACCCGTGGCGGGTCATGCGCATCCAGTCGGAGTTCGTGGAGGGCTTCGGCGCACTGGCCGAACTCCCCAGCGCGATCAGCGTGTTCGGTTCGGCACGCACCCCGGCGGGCACCGTCGAGTACGACGCGGGCGTACGGATCGGACGCGCGCTCGTCGAGGCGGGCTTCGCGGTGATCACGGGCGGCGGCCCGGGCGCGATGGAGGCCGCGAACAAGGGTGCGAGGGAGGCGAACGGCGTCTCGGTCGGCCTGGGGATCGAGCTCCCGTTCGAACAGGGCCTGAACCCCCACGTCGACATCGGCGTCAACTTCCGCTACTTCTTCGTCCGCAAGACGATGTTCGTGAAGTATGCCCAGGGCTTCGTGGTCCTGCCCGGCGGCCTCGGCACCCTCGACGAACTCTTCGAGGCCCTGACGCTGGTCCAGACCCGCAAGGTCACCCGGTTCCCGATCGTCCTCTTCGGTACGGAGTACTGGGGAGGCCTGGTGGACTGGCTCCGCGACACGGTCATCGCCCAGGGCAAGGCCTCCGAGAAGGACCTCCTCCTCTTCCACGTCACGGACGACGTGGACGAGGCGGTGGCCCTGGTGACGAAGGAAACCGGCAAATAGAGACAGGAGCCTGCCTCGGTGCGACTCTGCCGCGTGCGCGCGGCCTGCCACGCGGTGCCCCTTCAGGGGCGCGGGGCTGTGTCACTGTGCGGCTCTGCCGCGTGGGCGCGGTCTGCCACTCCGTGCCCCGATAGGGGCGCGGGGAACTGCGCGGCCAGCCACACTCCACCCGCACACCCCCACCCACCCCTGGCCGGGCTGCCACCCCGGGGTCTGGGGCGGAGCCCCCCGCGCGGCGGAGCCGCAAAGTGTCACAGTCGGGAAGGGGCGGGGTGGGGTGAGGCCCCGCGCAGCGGACCACCCCGGGGACGGAGCGGGACCCTGCGGCGGGGGCCGGGGCGGGGCGGGGCCCGAGGGTGCGGCTCCGCCGGGGGCCGCCCCCTTGCCCGCCCGTTCCGCCCCCGGGGGCGGCCCCGCCGCCCAAGGGGGCTGGGGGAGAGGGATACAGGCGGCCCCCCCCGCCCAAGGGGCTGGGGGGGAGGGGCAGGGCTTGGGGCGGCCCCGCTGCCCAAGGGGGCTGGCGGAGAGGGGTTGGGCGGCCGCACCGCCCGGGGCGACGGCGGGGAACAGGGCGGGCCCGCCACCCGAGGAGGAGAGGGCAGCGGGGCGCTACGCCAGCCCCCTGCGGCTCACCCCCGGCCCCCGCCACCCCGCAATCGCCCCCACCATCTCCAGCACCTGCCGCGTCTCCGCCACCTCGTGCACCCGGTACACCTGCGCCCCCAGCCAGGCCGACACCGCCGTGGTCGCCAGGGTGCCGATGACCCGTTCCTTGACCGGGCGGTCCAGCGTCTCGCCGACAAAGTCCTTGTTGGAGAGGGACACCAGCACCGGCCACCCCGTCTCCGTCATCTCACCGAGCCGCCGGGTCGCCTCCAGGCTGTGCCGGGTGTTCTTCCCGAAGTCGTGCCCGGGATCGATCATGATCGCGTCCCGCCGCACCCCCAGCGAGACCGCCCGTTCGGCCAGTCCCACCGTCACGTCCAGGATGTCCGCCATCACGTCCTCGTACGTCACCCGGTGCGGCCGGGTCCGCGGTTCCGCCCCGCCCGCGTGCGTGCACACCAGGCCCACGTCGTACCGTGCCGCGACCTCGGCCAGCTTCGGGTCCACCCCGCCCCAGGCGTCGTTGAGCAGGTCCGCGCCCGCCCCGCAGACCGCCTCGCCGACCTCGTGCCGCCAGGTGTCGACGCTGATCACCACGTCCGGGTACCGCCGTCGTACCTCGGCGACGAAACCGACCGTGCGCCGCGCCTCCTCCTCGGCGCTCACCTCTTCGCCGGGGCCCGCCTTGACCCCGCCGATGTCGATGATCGCGGCCCCGTCCGCCACCGCCTGCTCCACCCGGGCCAGCGCGGGCTCGTCGCGGAAGGTGGCCCCCTGGTCGTAGAAGGAGTCCGGGGTGCGGTTCACGATCGCCATGATCACCGGCTCGCGCGCCTCGAAAACACGCCGTCCCAGCCGCAGCATCCGACCATTCCTCCTCGTGACAGGCCTGCCGGACCTCCGACAGGGCGTCTGCGACCTTAACTGTCACACCCGCATGGCACGATCGGGGCCGGAAGGTTTCCGCTTCCGTCCGTGTTCGGTGTGCCCCGGGGAGACGTTCGTGTTCTGGTTCTTGCTCTTGGCGATGGTGGTGGTCGTCGCCGCCGTGACGCTCGCCGTCGTCGGCGGCGGTGACGAGGGTTCCCTCCCGGAGGCGGCGCCCGACCACCTCACCGACCCGCTGCCGCTGACCCGCCCGGTCGGCCGCGCCGACATCGAGGCACTGCGCCTGCCGCTGGCGGCGCGGGGATACCGGATGGCGGACGTGGACGACGTCCTGAGCCGTGTCGGCGCCGAACTTGCCGAGCGGGACGCGCGCATCGCCGAACTGGAGGCCGCGCTCGCCGCCACCCGGGTCACCGCGACGGGCACCGAGGCCCTCGCCCTGCCCCTGCCCCTGCCCCTGCCCCAGGATCAAGCCCCGAGCCCCGCCCAGGACCCGGCCGCCACCACGGATTCGGCATCCGCCGCTCCGGCCCCCACCCGGGCCATCGATCCCACCCCGCCCCCGGCCCCGGAACTGAGCACCACTCCGGCCACGGACCAGGCCCCGAGCGCCGGCCAGGCCCCGAGCGCCGGCCAGGCCCCGGGTGACGGCCCGGACGAGGCCCCCACCCGTACCATCGGCCCCACCCAGGACGCCGACCCAAGCTCCGCCCAGGACACCGACCCAAGCTCCGCCCAGGACACCGGGCCGAGCCCCACCCGAGCCACTGACCCGAGTCCCGGCCGTGCCCCCGGCCCGGACGCGGACGCGGCCGCGCGGGACGTCTCCCCGTCAGTCCCGGGCACCCCGTCCGGTGCGGCGGGGGCCGGTCAGCGGGCCAAGGGTGCCTCGTCGCGTGAAGAGCCCACGTCGTGACCTCGCCCGACGGTTCCGCAGTCCCCGGTCCCGACGGTGCTCCGCGGTGCCCCTGGGGACTGGCCACCGAGGACTACACGGCGTACCACGACACGGAGTGGGGGCGTCCGGTCCACGGTGACGACGCGCTCTACGAACGCCTGTGTCTGGAGGCCTTTCAGTCCGGCCTCTCCTGGCTGACGATCCTGCGCCGCCGCGAGGGATTCCGTACCGCCTTCGCGGGATTCCGGATCGCCCGGGTGGCGGAGTTCACCGACGCCGACGCGGCCCGCCTCCTCGCCGACCCGGGCATCATCCGCAACCGCGCCAAGATCGCGGCGACCCTCGCCAACGCCAGGGTCGTCGCGGGCTGGCCGGAGGGCGAACTGGACCGGCTGATCTGGTCGTACGCCCCCGAGGGCGAGGGCCGCCCGGTGCCGCGCACCCTCGCGGACGTGCCCGCAGTGACCCCGGAGTCGACCGCCCTCGCCAAGGACCTCAAGAAGCGCGGCATCCGCTTCGTCGGCCCGACCACGGCGTACGCCCTGATGCAGGCCTGCGGCCTGGTCGACGACCATCTCGCCGACTGCGTGGCCCGGGGCGGCATTAAGGCCTAGGGCAGCCGGCCCGAGCCGAGGCACGGCAAGGCAGGGCAGGGCAGGGCAGGGCTGCACCGCACCCGACAGGTGGCCGGCAACCCGGCCCGGCAGGGGGGCACGCCGGGGGACATGCCAGGCGGGGCATGCTGGGCGGGACACGCCAAGCCGATCAGCCGGCCCCGCCTGCGCCGCAGAGACCGGTCCGCCCGCCCCCGGACCGCCCTCCTCCGAAACACCCCTCAGCGCCCCAGATACCTCGGCTGCACCTTCTCGATGAACGCCTGCACCGCGATCGCGTGGTCCTCCGACGCGCCCGCCAGGGCCTGGAGCTCGTCCTCCTTCTCCAGGGTCTCGTCCAGGTCGTGAGAGGCCCCGTACGCCAGCGACGCCTTCAGCGCCGAGTAGGCCACCGTCGGGCCCTCCGCCAGGGCGCGGGCGACCGCCGTCGCCTCCGCGGCCAGGGCGGCGGCCGGGACGACGCGGTTGGCGATGCCCAGCTCGAACGCCTCCTGCGCGGAAATCTTGCGCGGGAAGAACAGCAGATCGGTCGCCCTGCCGTGGCCGACAAGCCGCGGCAGCGTCCAGGACACGCCCGAGTCCGCGGTCAGTGCGACCCCGGCGAAAGAAGTGTTGAAAGAGGCGGTGTCGGCGACAATCCGGTAGTCGGCGGCGAGCGCGAACCCGAAACCCGCACCGGCTGCGACACCGTTGATCCCGGCGACCACCGGCTTGGGCATCTCGGTCAGCGCCCGTACCGCCGGGTTGTAGTGCTCGCGCACCGTGCTCATCGTCTGTCCGGTGCCGGCCGCCCGGTCGGCGGCGAGCGACTCGATGTGCTCCTTGAGGTCCTGGCCCACGCAGAAGGCCCGGCCGGTCGCCGTGAGCAACACCGCCCGGACGGCCGTGTCCACGGCCGCGGCCTGCACTGCCTCCCGGAAGGCGACCTTGGCCTCGGTGTTCATCGCGTTCATGGCGTCGGGACGATTGATCGTGATCGTCGCGAGCCCGTCGGTCACCTCGTAGAGCACGGTGTCGGCCATCGTGGTTTCCCCTCAGCACATCCGGAATCGGCATGCCGGAGGGCATGCACAGGCCAGCATGGCGGAGATCCTGGACGCTGCCCATGTGACCTGCGTCAAACAATCCGACCCCCGCGACGGGTGCGAAGCGGCGAAGTATCCCAGGCTGATCGCCGAATTGGGTGGTTTTGTGGCTGCGCGTTGCCGAAGCGATGCCCGCCGATGTTGGTCATTGGGTCCAACGATGCGGGATAATGGCCGGGAAGCAATGTGTTCGATGCCGGTGACACCTGGGTTGTCGGCTGCGTGAGCTGGTTTCAGGAAGGGGAACGAGCATGGCGGCCATGAAGCCGCGGACGGGCGACGGCCCGCTCGAGGTGACCAAGGAGGGGCGGGGTATCGTCATGCGCGTTCCGCTCGAAGGCGGCGGTCGACTTGTCGTCGAGCTGACTCCGGACGAGGCCGATGCACTCGGCGACGCCCTGAAGAAGGTCGTCGGTTAACGCCTGAAGGCGGATAGCGCTCTTATCTCTCCACTGCCCCGGCCACGCGCGAGCGTGACCGGGGCAGTGGTGTTTCTTCCTTTGTTCCGAATGCCGCACGCCGCACGCCGCACGCCGCTCGCGGAATCCGCGGGCCGGTCCGCAGGGTCCGCGGGTCCGCAGATCCGTTCCGTACCGTACGACCCCTCAGCCGCGCCGCACCGCGCACAACAGCCCGTCGCCCACCGGCAGCAGCGAGGAGACCAGCTCGGTGGACTCCCGCACGGTGCGCAGCAGCTCGCGCAGCCGCAGCACCTCGGGCGGCTGGGCGGCGGAATCGACGGTGCGGCCGTCCGCGAAGACGCCCTCGAAGCAGACCAGACCGCCGGGCCGCAGCAGCCGCAACGATTCAGCGAGGTAGTCCAGCGACTCCAGCCGGTCGCCGTCGCAGAAGACCAGGTCGTATCCGCCGTCCGCGAGGCGGGGCAGTACGTCCAGGGCGCGGCCGGGGATGAAGCGGGCCCGGTTCCCGGCGAAGCCGGCCGAACGGAACGCCTGCTTGGCGAAGGTCTGCCGCTCCGGCTCCATGTCCACGGTGGTCAGTACGCCGTCGGGCCGCATGCCGTGCAGCAAGTAGATGCCGGACACGCCCGTGCCCGTACCGATTTCGGCGACGGCCTTGGCGTCCGCCGTCCCGGCCAGCAGCCGCAGCGCGGCACCGGTGCCCGGGGACACCGAGGGCACGCCCGCGTCCCGGGCCCGTTCCCGGGCCCAGTGCAGAGTGTCGTCCTCGGCGACGTAGGCGTCGGCGAACGCCCAGCTCGTCTGCCGGTTGGCGGTAATGACCCTCTCCTGTCCCCGTAGTTGGCGCAACGGTGACTGTATCCGCTGGAGTCGGGAACTCGCAGATGGGACCGGTCGTTATGACGGGACAGGGGGGACCGATGGATGACGGGTACCGGGACCGGCAACGGACCCAAAATTCACGCAAAGACTCTTATCCGGAGCTAACGGGCGAGGTGGTTATGGTAGGGGCTCCACTGGACACCACCAGAGCCGACAGGGGAGGTGCGGCTGCGGCCGGTGATCGGGGAGGAGTGCTCCGGCGCTTTCTCAGGTCTGCGGGCGAGCCGAAATCCGTGACCGACACCGCTGACCGTTCCGCCTCCACCACGGCGACCTTCGCAGAGTTCTCGGACGCCGAAGAGGCGTGGACCCCTCCCACCTGGGAGGAGATCGTCAGCACGCACAGCACCCGTGTCTACCGCCTGGCGTACCGCCTCACCGGCAATCAGCACGACGCCGAGGATCTGACCCAGGAAGTCTTCGTCCGGGTCTTCCGTTCGCTGTCGACGTACACGCCCGGCACCTTCGAGGGCTGGCTGCACCGGATCACGACCAATCTCTTCCTGGACATGGTGCGCCGCAAGCAGCGCATCCGTTTCGACTCGCTCGGCGACGACGCGGCCGAGCGGCTGCCCAGCCGTGACCCGTCGCCCCAGCAGGCCTTCCAGGACACCCACTTCGACGCGGACGTGCAGCAGGCGCTGGACACCCTGGCGCCCGAGTTCCGTGCCGCCGTCGTGCTCTGTGACATCGAGGGTCTCTCGTACGAGGAGATCGCCGCCACGCTCGGCGTCAAGCTCGGGACCGTGCGCAGCCGCATCCACCGCGGCCGCTCGCACCTGCGCAAGGCGCTCAAGCACCGTTCTCCCGAGGCCCGCGCCGAGCAGCGCGCGATGGCCTCCGTCGGCACCGGCACGGGAGACGTCTTCCCGGCGGCGGTCGGAGAGGGCGGACTAGGGTGAGCGGATCACGACCCACCCCGGCGGAACAGCACCTCGGGGACCGTCTCGCCGCGCTGGTGGACGGCGAGTTGAACCACGACTCGCGGGAGCGGGTCCTGGCCCATCTGGCGACCTGCGCCAAGTGCAAGGCCGAGGCCGACGCCCAGCGCAGGCTGAAGGACGTCTTCGCGCACACCGCACCCCCCGGCCCCTCCGAGGGCTTCCTGGCGCGCCTTCAGGGGCTGCCCGGCGGAGCGGGGGACGAGGGCGACGGGGACCGCGGAGGTCCGTTCGGGCGGGGAAGATCCGGGGGCGGCGCCCTCGGAGCCTTCGCGACCGACGACGAACTGGGATTCGGCGGCCGGATCGAGTACGAGGCGCCGAGCGCCCACCGGGAGAGGTTTCCCGCCGGTTCCGGTAACCGGGGCTTCCGTATTCACGAGGTCCGCCGCCCGGAGGACGAGCGCTCGGGTGCGCGCAGGCAGCGCAGGTTCGCCTTCGCCGCGGCGAGCGCCGTCTCGATGGCGGCGATCGCGCTCGGCGGCGCCCTCCCGCTGGACAGCACGAGCGGCCCCACCGCCAGGGGCGAGCGCACCGGCGGGATCTCCCCGGCCAGGACCGCGACCCCGGCGAGCGGCGGCGACAGCCGCCGTCAGGGAGGCGCGGCCAGCGTGAGCAGTGGCGTCACCAGTACCGGAAGTCCCGTCGGCGCGGGCGGGGACATGACCCTGCTTGCCACGACCACGGGGACCGACAGGACCACCAACACGGGCGCACCCACGGCTCCGCCCGCCCCGTACGGCAGCGGGCTGCGGGTCTTCCCGATCGCGCTGCCGCAGCACCAGGCACCACCGGGCGGCGGGCACGGTCCATGGCGGCCGAACAGCGGGGTGCGGCAGTTCCAGGCGTACCTGGGGGGCGGTTCCGCCGTCCCTTCGCTGATACCCCCGGCGCCGGCCCAGCCGCCCGTCACGGCACCGCCGGCGCCCAGCCACCTGGCCGTTCCCGCGACGCCCGGACTCGCTATTTCCCCCGGCCGCTGACAGGCCCTCTGCGCGCGCAATCGCAAACCTGGTTGAATCCAGGGAAGGGGTGCCCGCCACGGGCGCGGAGACTGGTTCCGTGCGGATTTCCGCACGGACCGAGGGCAGTTGCGGGGAGAACATGGACGAGGGCAAGCCCGCCGGACCACGGGCGAAGTGGTGGAGCCGTCCCGCGACGGGGAAGACCCCTGCCCCGGCCGACGTGACGCCGACGGCCGACGTGACGCCGACGGCCGACGTGACGCCGACGGCCGACGTGACGCCGACGGCCGGGGAGGGCCCGCCGGCTGTGGCCGTCCCGGCGGACCGGCCGTACGACGAACCGAGCGACGCGGCACGGGACTCCACTCCCCGGCCCGGGACGCCGGCCGCCCGCGCGGCGGGCGAGGACGGCGGCTCGGTCTCTCACGCGGGGCCGAACCCCGATCCCGAGCCTGGGGACCGACACGGCGGCGCCAGTGCCGACGCACCGGACAGCCTTGCCCTGGCCGGTGACAGCCCTGCCCTGGCCGACGGCAGCCCCGCCCCAGCGGGGGGCGGCCCCGGCACCGGCGAGCGGGACAGCATTCGCAGGACCGCGGGCACCGGCGAGCCGAGCGGCACCGGCGGGCCGGGCAGCACCGACCGCACCGACGGCATCGGCGCCGCGCACGCCGCCGGCACGCCCGCGGAGCCGCGGCCCAAGCCCCTGCACGACCCCGACCCGTACGGGACGCCGCCCTACGGAGGCCCAGGCCCCTGGGCCCCCGCACCGCCGGTGCAGCGGCCGACCCCTGCCCACGGCACCCGGATACCACCGCAGCCGCCCACCCCGGGCCAGGGCACCGACACACCCCTGCAGTACGTCGCACCGAACCCGCACCCGCAGTCGCACCCGTCGCACCCGTACCAGCAGTCCGCGCCCCAGACCCCTCTGCACCAGCCACCCCCGCACCAGCAGTCCCCCCACGAGGCACCGCATCAACCGCACCCACACCTGTCAGCCCCGCACCCGTCACCCCCGCACCCCCAGCCGCCCCTCACCCACAGCGCGCCGCAGCAGGCTCATGCCGCGTCGCCGTATCCGCCTTCGCAGTGGCTGAGTTACGACCCGTGGGGTGCCGCACCGCAGCAGCCGCTGACCTACGCGGGGGAGCCCCTCAAGAAGCGGAGACGCGGCGGACTGCTCGTCGGGGCGCTCCTGATCGCCCTGCTCGCCGGAGGAGTCGGCGGCGGGGTGGGCGCGTACATCGAGCGGAACAACGGGCTCACCAGCCCCGTCGAGCTCCCTCAGGCGGACAAGGCCCCGCGCGACCGCGCCCCGGAGACCGTCGCGGGCATCGCCGCCAGCGCCCTGCCCAGCGTCGTCACCTTCCACGTCAGCGGCACCGGCGGCAAAGGCACCGGCACCGGCTTCGTCCTGGACAACCAGGGCCACATCCTCACCAACCACCACGTCGTGGAGCCGGCCGGTACCTCGGGCGTCATCTCCCTCACCTTCAGCAGCGGCGAGAGCGCCAAGGCCAGGCTCGTCGGCAAGGACAGCGGCTACGACCTCGCCGTCGTCAAGGTCGTCGGCGTCTCCGGCCTCAAGCCACTGCCGCTCGGCAACTCCGACAACGTCCGGGTCGGCGACCCCGTGGTGGCGATCGGCGCGCCGTTCGACCTGCAGAACACGGTGACCGCGGGCATCATCAGCGCCAAGCAGCGGCCGATCACCGCGGGCGGCGAGAAGGGCGACGGCAGCGACGTCAGCTATGTCGACGCCCTGCAGACCGACGCCCCGATCAACCCCGGCAACTCCGGCGGGCCGCTGGTCGACGGCCAGGCGCGGGTGATCGGTGTGAACAGTGCCATCCGCGGGCCCGACGGCGGGTCGGGGCTCGAAGGCGGCCAGGGCGGCAGCATCGGCCTCGGCTTCGCGATCCCGGTCAACCAGGCCAAGCGGGTCGCCGAGGAGATCATCAACACCGGGAAGGCCACCCACCCGGTGATCGGGGTCTCGCTCGACATGAAGTACGCGGGCGACGGCGCGCAGGTCGGCGCCAAGGGGGCGGACAACTCTCCGTCGGTCACCCCCGGCGGCCCCGGCGCGAAGGCCGGCATCAAGCCGGGCGACGTCATCACCCGGGTCGACGGCCAGCGGGTGCACAGCGGCGAGGAGCTGATCGTCAAGATCCGCTCGCGCAAGCCTGGAGAGCTGCTGCGGCTGACCCTGCTGCGCGGCGGCCAGGAACGTGAGGTGTCCCTCGAACTCGGCTCGGCCGGAGACTCCTGACGGGACCGGTACCGCAGCCCGCCGCACGCCGTGGGGGAGCCCGTTCCGTGCCGCGGCGGGGCCCCCACCAGGGACGGACGGCAGCGACCTCGCGGGGGGCCGGGGCGGGGACGCCTCCAGCAGCCGCGCCCGGCAATGACCCCCGGGCGGTCCGGTCCAGGACATCCGCCGTACTCCCAACGGCCTCACGGGCGCCCGGCGAGTGTCACCTGAAGGTACCGTCCGGACAGCTGGGGCGGGTACCGTGGAGTGAGCCCGGAGAATCCAAGGAGCTGCAAGGTGTTCACAGACATAGGCGGACTGGAGCTTTTGACGCTCGCGGTCCTCGCCGTGCTCATCTTCGGCCCGGACAAGCTGCCGAAGATGATCCAGGACGCCACCCGGACCCTCCGCAAGATCCGGGAGTTCTCGGACAGCGCGAAGAACGACATCCGCAGTGAGCTCGGCCCGGACTTCAAGGACTTCGAGTTCGAGGACCTCAACCCGAAGAACTTCGTCCGCAAGCAGCTGGCGGAGCACGGCGGTGACGACCTCGGTCTCAAGGAGATCCGCGAGAGCTTCGACCTGCGCGGCGAGCTCTCCGAGGTCACGGACGTGGTGAACGGCCGTTCCCAGCCGGCCTCCCGCACCCCCTCGGACACGCCCGGCACCACCGGCGCCCGCGCCGACCTGACCAAGGCCGACACCTCCGCGGGCCCCGACCTGCTGAAGAAGCCCCAGGCCCCGGCCGCCAATCTGCGCAAGGACGATCGCCCGGCCTTCGACCCGGACGCCACCTGACCCTGCGGGCATGACCGGTTCGCACCGGTCCGGCCGGGAAACACCTATGTCGTGCTGCGGCCGTGGCGGCCGTCCAGGACCGGGGTGGCTATCCTCCATCTGTCCGGCATGCAGGACGCCCGAGGGGGGCGGGCCGCTCCGGACCTCGACGATCAGAGGAGGCGGCCGGGCAGATGGAGACCACGAGTCGGGCAGGGGCGCAAGAGGATTCCGGTGCGCCCGGTGGGTCCACCGCGGAAGGGGTGCCGGCAGCCCGGCGTACGGTCGACGGCTATCTGCGCGCACCGTTCCCCTGGTACGGCCTCGATGAGGCGTTCACCGGACCGCGCCGGCTGATGCAGGTCACCGACGGCGCGGACGGCACCGTGCAGCACGGTGCGCTCGGGCACGGCGACGAGCCGTCGATACGGACCGCCGCCGACGACGGTGTCGACAAGGAGCGGTTCGCGGTCGTGGTCACGGTCGCCGCCCATCCGGTACGCCGCAGTGGCGACGGCACCGGGACGCTGGAGGCCACCTCGGTGTCCTCCGCCGCCTGGCTCGCGGGCTCCGGACTGCTGTCGCAGACCTGGCCCGCACAACTCGACCACTCGCTGCGGGACGACTGGCTGGACCAGCAGACCGAGGTGTGCTTCGAGCTGGCCGACGACCTCGAAGGCCCCGACTGGTCGGCGCTGTCGCTGCCGGTCGACGGGGTGCCGACGCCCTTCCACTACCGCGAGTCGGAGTACGGCTGGGTGCTCGCCGGATCCACCGGTTCCGGCGTCCACCTCGGTGCGTACGGCCGCGGCATGAGCGCCTACGGGCTGGGCTTCTCGATGGTCAAGGACCTCACCACGTACGTCTGACCGACCGCGTGACGGCGGCCCGGCCGGCCGCATGAGTGTAAGGGGCGCCCTCCACGGAGGGCGCCCCTTACTCATGCGCGGTGGTCCTCACCCAGGACCCACCCGCGCGAAGTGCTCAGAACTTGTTGCGCGGGGTGATGCCCAGCGACATCCCGGAGAGCCCGCGGGCCCGTCCGCCCAGCTTGCCCGCGATGGCCCGCAGCGCGGACCCGGCGGGGGACTGGGGGTCGGTCAGCACGACCGGACGGCCGTCGTCGCCGCCCTCGCGCAGTCGCACGTCGATGGGGATGGAACCCAGCACGGGCACGGTCGCGCCCGTCGTCTTCGTCAGGCCTTCGGCGACCCGCTCGCCACCGCCCGTGCCGAACACGTCGACGACCTCGTCGCAGTGCGGGCACGGCATGCCGGACATGTTCTCGACGACGCCGACGATCTTCTGATGGGTCTGGACCGCGATGGAACCGGCCCGCTCGGCGACCTCGGCCGCGGCCTGCTGCGGGGTGGTGACGACCAGGATCTCCGCGTTCGGCACCAGCTGGGCCACCGAGATCGCGATGTCGCCGGTGCCCGGCGGCAGGTCGAGCAGCAGCACGTCCAGGTCGCCCCAGTACACGTCCGCCAGGAACTGCTGGAGGGCGCGGTGCAGCATCGGGCCGCGCCACACCACGGGCGCGTTGCCCGGGGTGAACATGCCGATGGAGATGACCTTCACACCGTTCGCCGACGGCGGCATGATCATGTTCTCGACCTGGGTGGGCTTGCCCTCCACGCCCAGCATGCGCGGCACGCTGTGACCGTAGATGTCCGCGTCGACGACGCCCACCTTCAGGCCGTCGGCCGCCATCGCCGCGGCCAGGTTGACCGTCACCGAGGACTTGCCGACACCGCCCTTGCCGGAGGCCACCGCGTACACCCGGGTCAGCGAACCCGGCTGGGCGAAGGGCACCTCGCGCTCGGCGGTGCCGCCGCGCAGCGCGCCCGCGAGCTCCTTGCGCTGCTCGTCGCTCATCACGTCCAGCTCGACCGAGACGCTGGTGACGCCTTCGACGCGCTCCACGGCCTCGCGCACGTTGCTGGTGATCGTCTCGCGCATCGGGCAGCCGGAGACGGTCAGATAGACCGCGACCGCGACCGCGCCGTCCGCCCCGATCTCGACGGATTTGACCATGCCGAGCTCTGTGATCGGTCGGTGGATCTCGGGGTCGTTCACCGTCGCCAGTGCTTCACGCACCGCGTCTTCCATAGCCATGGTTCCGATACTACGGCGGTACGGGAGGCTGCCGGAAAGGGCGGTCAGCGGTCGCCTTCGTCACTCCTGTTCGGCGGCGGGGCCGGGAATACGGTCCCCCGCTCCTCCAACTCCTTGACCAGGTCCTGGAGTTCGGAGCGGATCCAGTCACGGGTGGCGACCTCGCCCAGGCCCATCCGCAGCGCCGCGACCTCGCGTGTGAGGTATTCGGTGTCGGCGATGAACCGCTCGTTCTGCTTGCGGTCCTGCTCGTGCGTGACCCGGTCCCGGTCGTCCTGCCTGTTCTGTGCGAGCAGGATCAGCGGCGCGGCGTACGAGGCCTGCAACGACAGCGCCAAGGTGAGGAAGATGAAAGGGAATTCGTCGAACCGCAGGTCCTTGGGCGCGAAGATGTTCCACAGCACCCACAGGATGATCACCGCCGTCATCCAGACGATGAACCGCCCCGTGCCCAGGAAACGCGCGATCCGCTCCGAGACCCGGCCGAACGCCTCCGGATCCCACTCCGGCAGCAGGCGCTTGCGCGGCGCCTTCGGCTGATCCAGACGCACGCGCGAGGCGCGCGGCACCGCCCCCGCGCCGGTCGCGGACCGCGCACGCTCCTTGCCTTCACCACCCCGCTCAGCGGCCACCGACAACACCCCCGGGATTGAATTCCGTCTCCCGCCAGTCGTCCGGCAGCAGGTGATCGAGGACGTCGTCGACGGTCACGGCGCCCAGCAGCGCCCCGCCCTCGTCGACGACCGGCGCCGCGACCATGTTGTACGCGGCGAGATAGCTGGTCACGGCGGGCAGCGGGGTGCCGGGGGAGAGCGGCGGAAGATCGGATTCCACCACCGAGCTCACCAGGGTCCCGGGCGGCTCCCGCAGCAGCCGCTGGAAGTGCACCGTTCCCAGGTACTTTCCGGTCGGCGTCTCGTCCGGCGGCCGGCACACGTACACCTGCGCCGCGAGCGCGGGGGACAGGTCCTGCTGCCGCACCCGGGCGAGCGCGTCCGCCACCGTCGCGTCGGGCCGCAGCACGATCGGCTCGGTCGTCATCAGACCGCCCGCCGTCCGCTCCTCGTAACTCAGCAGCCGCCGCACGTCCGCCGCGTCGTCGGGCCGCATCAGCGCCAGCAGCCGCTCCTGGTCCTCCTCCGGCAGCTCGGACAGCAGGTCGGCGGCGTCGTCGGGGTCCATCGCCTCCAGGACGTCGGCCGCCCGCTCCTCCTTGAGCTTGCCGAGGATCTCGATCGAGTCGTCCTCCGGCAGCTCCTCCAGTACGTCGGCCAGCCGGTCGTCGTCCAGGGCGGAGGCCACTTCGGCGCGGCGCTTGGGGGTCAGGTGGTGCAGGGCGTTCGCCAGGTCCGTCGGGCGCAGCTGCTCGTACGCGGCGATCAGGTTCTCCGCGCCCTGCCCGTGCTCCTCCAGCGAGAAACCGGTGACGGCCGACCACTCCACCGTCAGGGTCTCCCCCTTGCGCCGCAGCGCACCGCCCTTGCCCTTCCGTACGAAGACCTTGTCGATCTCCCAGTCGCGGCGGGCCGGGAGCTGCGCGATGGCCACGTCGAGCACGGTGACCTCCTCGTCGCCCTCCACCAGCCGCACCCGCCGGTCCAGCAGCTCGCCCAGCACCAGGCGCTCGGTGGGGCGCTGCTCGAAGCGGCGCATGTTGACCACGCCGGTGGTGATGACCTGGCCGGACTCCACGCCCGTCACCCGGGTCATCGGCAGGAAGATCCGCCGCCGACTGACCACCTCGACGACGAGCCCGAGCAGCCGCGGGGGTTTGCGCCCCACCCGCAGCATCGCCACGAGATCGCGCACCCGCCCCACCTGGTCACCGTTGGGGTCGAACACGGGGACCCCCGCGAGGTGCGACACAAAGACGCGCGGTGCGCCTGCCGCCATCCTGACCGCCTCCTCCGCTGGCTTTCGTCGCCGCTGAATTCCGCGACCGCTTCATTGTCTGTAAATAGGCCGGATACCGGCTTCAGGCTAGCCCGTGACGATCAACGACGCTCCGGCGGGCGTCCGGTCGGCTCACTGCCCTGGGGCGCGGGCGACCCGGGTACGCTGCCCTCTGCCAGCCGGACCTCCCGGACCCCCGCAGGAGAGGCAGTGCCTACCGTGACCGCTTTCCCCCCGGCTGCCAGGGCACGCAGGGCCGTTCTCGCCGGTGCCCTCTGCGCAGGTCTCGCGGCCGGTGCCACGGGCTGTGGCGAGGACCCGGACGAGGGGACGAACGGGGTCGGCAAGCTGTCCGCCGCGGAGATCGAGAGCAAGGCGCGGGCCACCGCGAAGGCCTCGGCCGCGGTCCGGCTGACCGGCACGTTCGTCAGCCGTGGTGGCACGTACAAGCTGAACATGCGTCTGAAGAACACCGGCGGCACCGGCTCCGTCACCACCAAGGACTCCACCTTCGAGTTGTTGCGCGTGGGCGACCAGCTGTTCATGAAGGCGGGCGCCGACTTCTGGCGCCACGATGCCACGAAACCCGGTGCCTCCTTCGAGAAGGAGGACGAGGAGGCCGCCGACAAACTGGAGGACCGCTACGTCAAGGTCCCCGAGGGCGACCCGGCGTACGACCAGTTCCGCGGCTTCACCGACAAGCAGATCCTGCTCGACGGACTGCTCGGCCTCAACGGCGAGCTCGGCAAGGGCGAGCGGGAGAGGATCGGCGGCATGCGCACCATCAAGGTCGTCGGCGGCGCCGAGGGCGAGGGCGGCGCGCTCGACGTCTCCCTGGAGAAGAAGCCGTACCCACTGCGGCTCGCCAGGGCGGGCCGGGCCGGTGTGGTCCAGCTGACGGACTGGGACAAGGACTTCCCCCTCTCCGCGCCGCCCAAGGAGATGACGGTCGACTACGGCGGCAAGCTGCCGAGGACCAGCAAGTAGGACGCGGGCCCGGGAACGGTTACTTGCCGGCCCGGCGCCTGCGCTTCAGCAGCAGCTTGGGCAGGGCGGCCGGTGCGGGTTGGCGGGTGGTCGCCGTCGTCGGCAGGGGCGCGGCGGCCAGGGAGTCCTCCGGGAGCGCACCCAGGGGGCCCTGCGGGGTCAGCCGCAGCACCCGGCACTCGCGGGCCCAGCGGTCGGTCATCTGCTCGCCGTCGGGGGCGTTGAGCCGCTTGCCCTTGAGCTCGCCCACGGCGGCGTCCCACTCCTCGGTGCCCGCCGTCAGCTCGCGCACGACCGCCGTCCAGGCGACCAGCCGGCCGCCCTTGTCCTTGCTGCGTACGGTCACCTCGGCCGCGTAACCGTCGGCGAGGCCGGGGAACGGCTGCTCGCCCGGGCCGTCACCGACGAGGTGGACGGCGCCGTCCAGCCAGACGTGCCAGAGGGCGCGGGAGGGGCCGGTGCCCCGGACCCAGATGAGGCCGGACTTCTTGGTGGCCTCCTCGATGAGGGCCCGGTCGAGGAGAGGGGTCTGCGACATGGGGCAAGAGTAGGGGGTGGGGACGAGGGCGGGCACGGGCCGGTGGGGTGCGCGGGTGCCGGCCGGCGGTGCGTCGGGGTGCCCGCCGGTGGTGCGTCGGGGTGCCGGCCGACGGGTGTGCGGGTGCCTGCCGACGGGCGTGCGGGTGCCCGTCGGCGGGCCGGGCGGGGGCCGGGGTTCAGAGCCAGCCGTTCCGCTTCAGCAGGCGGTGGATGGTCAGACAGACCACGGCGATCCCGCCGAGCACCATCGCGTACCCGTACTTCCAGTGCAGCTCCGGCATGTGGTCGAAGTTCATGCCGTACACCCCGCAGATCATGGTCGGGACGGCGATGATCGCCGCCCACGAGGTGATCTTGCGCATGTCCTCGTTCTGGGTGACCGTCGCCTGGGCGAGGTTGGCCTGGAGGATGGAGTTGAGGAGCTCGTCGAAGCCGACGACCTGCTCGTGGACCCGGGCCAGGTGGTCGGCCACGTCGCGGAAGTACTTCTGGATGTCGGGGTCGACGAGGCGCATCGGCCGCTCGGAGAGCTGCTGCATCGGGCGCAGCAGCGGCGCCACCGCCCGCTTGAACTCCAGCACCTCTCGCTTGAGCTGGTAGATCCGGCCCGCGTCGGCCCCGCGCGAGCTGCCTTTGGCGGGGGCGGAGAAGACGTCGATCTCGACCTCGTCGATGTCGTCCTGGACGGCGGAGGCGACCGCGATGTACCCGTCGACCACATGGTCGGCGATCGAGTGCAGGACCGCGGAGGGGCCCTTGGCGAGGAGTTCCGGGTCGTCCTGGAGGCGGTGGCGCAGGGTGCGCAGCGAGCCCTTGCCGCCGTGCCGGACGGTGATCACGAAGTCCGGTCCTGTGAAGCACATGACCTCGCCGGTCTCCACGACCTGGCTGGTGGCGGTCAGTTCGGTGTGCTCCACGTAGTGGATGGTCTTGAAGACGGTGAAGAGGGTGTCGTCGTAGCGCTCCAGCTTCGGCCGCTGGTGCGCGTGCACCGCGTCCTCCACGGCGAGCGGGTGCAGCCCGAACTCGGCCGCGATCCCGGCGAACTCGGCCTCGGTCGGCTCGTGCAGACCGATCCAGGCGAAGCCGCCGGACTCCCGTACGCGGATCATCGCCTCGTGCGGGGTGGTGCACTCCTTCATCCGCCGGCCCTCGCGGTAGACCGCGCAGTCGACGACCGCGCTGGAGGCGGAGTGGTCGCGGGTGGCGTCGTAGTTGGCGTAGACGGTGGGGCTCCTGCGCAGCGAGGGGCGTACGACTGCGCGCAGGTCACGGATCATCGACATGGCGGGCTCCTTCGCAAAGAAGCCGTCTGCGTGGCGCGTGGCACTGCCCGGAATGGAGACGTGCGGAGCCACGGCGGTGTGACGGGGTGCACGTCGGCAAAGCGGGCGGCACCGCGAGGACGCGGTGACGGCGTTCGCTCAGACACGGATCAGGCAAATCAGGTGAGGGTGACGTGCTCTTCCGTCGTGCGAGACGCATCGGGAACCGAGTGGTTTCGGTGCTCCGAGGGCCGGGTACGAAGCCTCAGGCCACAAGGTGCGGAAGTGACGCGGAAGAGCGGTTGGTACTACCGGGACGACTTCGATCCACCGCAGCCCCACCTCCTCCGGCCGGTCCCCCGTGAGGGACGACGTGTCGCCGGGGCTCGAAAGTACCGCTGCCGCGTTGCCCGCGGACCGCCCCGACCAGCGGCCCAGGTTACCAGCCGGCTCCGGTGTCAAGCCCCGTCAAGCCCCTCCTTTGCCCGTTCCATACGCGGCCTATGCTCGCGGACCATGGGAGATGTACTTGCGCTGGTAGAAGCCCGACTGCGGACGACTCTGGGCGAACCGGACGCGCGCGCCGCCGTCACGTTCCTCGGTACGGACCGGGTCGAGGTGCTGCGGTTCCTGGACGGCGACATCGTCCGGTACGCGACCCTCGGCATGTCCGCGGCCCCGATGACCGACCCCACGGCGGCGCTGGCCGATCCGGTGAAGGGGCCGCGCGCCGAGCTGATCCTTTCGGTGCGGGCCGGGCTCGCGGACACCGACAAGGTGCTGCGGCCGCTGGCCGTGCTGGCCGCGTCCCCGCAGGTGGAAGGGTTGGTGGTGGCTCCCGGCGCCTCGCTGGAGGTGGGGGATCCGCTGTGGCCGGGGGCGCCCTTCAGCTCGGTGCTGGTGGCCGAGGGCGGGGGCCTCGTCGAGGACCTGGAGCTCGACGCTCCGATGGACCCGGTGCGCTTTCTGCCGCTGCTGCCGATGACGGCCAACGAGGCGGCGTGGAAACGGGTGAAGGGAGCGCAGGTGCTGCAGGAGCGCTGGCTCGCCCAGGGAACGGACCTGCGGGATCCGGGGCGGGTGGGGGCGCGGCTCGACTGAGCCCCTCGAAGAGGGCTGAAAACCACCCCCCCCGGGGGTGCTGCGAACGGGGGTTCGGCCAGTGTGTCGGAGATGCCGCGGGGCGTGGCGGAGACGGCGCGGGGCGTCGCGGAGATGCCGCGGGGCGTGGCGCGCGCGGCGGGGAAGTTCCCGCGCGCGGCCGGTGGGCGGGGCCGGTGGGCGCGGCCAGCCAATGGATGTGCGTGGCATCTGGTTTTGGCCGGTGGGAGGGGTGGGGAGATTTCCGGGCAGCGCCGGAAAGCGGCGCGCGCCGGACGGGTGATCGTCCTTGACGCGGCGTCGACCGGGGAGGACTGTTGGGCAATATGAGGGGCGAACCCAGTTGCCCGAAGTGCGGAGGCCGGGTCAGGGCGCCCGGTCTCTTTGCCGAGACCTGGCAGTGTTCCGTGCACGGGGCCGTGCACCCGCTCCAGCCGGTACTCCCGCCCAGCGTCGAGGCCCTCGCGGTCGCGGTGAAGCGGGCCCAGGTGCCGGTGTGGATGCCTTGGCCGCTGCCGGTGGGCTGGCTGTTCAGCGGCATCGCGTACGCGGGTGACGACCGCAGCGGCGGACGGGCCACCGCCGTCGCCTGCTCGGGCCCGGGCCCACTCGGCGGATTCGGCGAACTCCTGCTCGTCGCCGAAGAGCTGGGCGTCGGCCTCGGCGCACGCTACGCGGGCATCGACGGACCCGACCCCGGCACCCACATCGCGATGGAGAAACCCCCGGTCACCAAGGTCCTGGCGGCCGGCCGTCCCACCCCCCTGTGGCACGTCTCCGGCACACCGGCCGACCGCGCCGTCTTCGCGGGCGAGGCGCGCGGACTGTGGCTGTGGGCGATCGTCTGGCCCGAGCAGTCCGGCCTGCTGATGTACGACGAACTGGTGCTGACCGATCTGCGGGACGCGGGCGCGGAGGTCGAACTGCTGCCCTGCGGAGCGCTCTCACCGCGGATCCTGGCGTAACCCGGCGCGGGGGGCGGCCGCGCCCAGGTACCTGCTCGCTGCGAAGGAATGTGGCGCGGCGCAGTGCCCGGGGCGACCGCGCCCGGAACCACGGCTCGCTGCGGAGGCGCGGGCGCGGCCCGGGGCGGTGGCCCCCGCCCCGCGCGAGCGCCGCTTGAACTGCAGACGGCCGCTTGAACTGGGGATGTTCGAATCCCCGTTACCCTTGACGCGTCCCTTCCGTCCGCCCTGCCCCTGGAGTACGCGTCGTGCGCATCGACCTGCACACCCACTCCACGGCATCCGACGGCACCGACACCCCCGCCGAGCTGGTGCGCAACGCCGCCGCTGCCGGCCTCGACGTCGTCGCGCTCACCGACCACGACTCGGTGCGCGGCCACGCGGAAGCCGTCGCCGCACTGCCCGAGGGCCTCACCCTCGTCACCGGCGCCGAGATCTCCTGCCGGCTGGACGGCACCGGCATGCACATGCTGGCCTACCTCTTCGACCCCGACGAGCCGGAGTTCGCCCGCGAGCGCGAGCTGGTGCGCGACGACCGGGTGCCGCGCGCCCGGGGCATGGTCGCCAAGCTCCAGGCCCTCGGCGTGCCGATCACCTGGGACCAGGTCGCCCGGATCGCGGGGGACGCCTCCCTCGGCCGCCCGCACATCGCCGAGGCCCTCGTCGAACTGGGCGTCGTCGAGACGGTCTCCGACGCCTTCACCGCCGAGTGGCTGGCCAACGACGGCCGGGCGTACGTCGACAAGCACGAGCTGAACCCCTTCACCGCGATCCGCCTGGTCAAGGCCGCCGGCGGGGTCACCGTCTTCGCGCACCCCGGCGCCGCCAAGCGGGGCGACACCGTCCCCCTGACCTCCATAGCCGAGCTGGCCGCCGTCGGCCTGGACGGCATCGAGGTCGACCACATGGACCACGACGAGTCCGACCGCGCCCGGCTGCGTGCCTTCGCCGCCGACCACGGCCTGCTCGTGACCGGCTCCAGCGACTACCACGGCAGCCGCAAGACCGTACGGCTCGGGGAGTACACCACGCACCCCGACGTGTACGGCGAGATCACGCGGCGTGCGAGCGGTGCCTTCCCCGTGCCCGGCGCGGGCGGACGCCCACGCGCCTGAGCCCCTTCGGGCCTACCGCGCGCCTGTGCCGGACCGGCCCACCGCACGTCCGAGCCCTTCGGGCCCGACGTGCGCGCAGCCGGACCGGCCCCGGCGCCGGGCCGCACGACCTCCGGCGCCGTACGAGCAACGACCCCCGAGCCGACGTCCCCACGAGTCGGCAACCCCCCCCCATGTTCCGCACCCCGGCCCTGACCGTGCGCCCGCCGCGCACCGGCACGGCCCTCTCCTGCAAGGCCTCACTGTGTTCGACTTTGCCGTCTTCGGATCCCTCTTTCTCACGCTTTTCGTGATTATGGACCCCCCTGGGATCACTCCGATCTTCCTCGGTCTGACCTCCGGCCGGCCCGCCAAGGTGCAGCGCCGGATGGCCTGGCAGGCGGTGGCCGTCGCCTTCGGCGTGATCGCCGTCTTCGGCGTCGTCGGCCAGCAGATCCTCGACTATCTGCACGTCTCCATCCCCGCGCTGATGATCGCGGGCGGTCTGCTCCTGCTGCTCATCGCGCTCGACCTGCTCACCGGCAAGAACGAGGAGCCGACCCAGACCAAGGACGTGAACGTCGCCCTCGTCCCGCTCGGCATGCCCCTGCTCGCCGGGCCCGGTGCGATCGTCTCCGTCATCCTCGCCGTGCAGCACAACGGTTCGGTGACCGGCCAGATCTCGGTCTGGTCCGCGATCATCGCGATGCATGTGGTGCTGTGGCTGGTGATGCGCTTCTCGCTGGTGATCATCCGGGTGATCAAGGAGGGCGGTGTGGTGCTGGTGACCAGGCTCGCCGGCATGATGCTCTCCGCGCTGGCGGTGCAGCAGATCATCAACGGCATCACACAGGTCGTCCAGGGCAGCTGATCCCGCCCGCGCACCGGCACGGGCCCGGAGCTGATCCCGCGCACAGGCACGGGTCCGGATACGCGAAGCGCCCCCGTGCCTGCGGCACGGGGGCGCTTTCCGTTCTTCGTCGTTACGTCAGTACGTCGTCGTCACGTCTTTGGTGCGTCTGCAATGCGTCCACACGTCTTGAGCACGTCTTCGGTACGTCGTCGGTGTTACGAGGCCGTGGTTTCGGCCGGGCGGATGTAGATGCGCTGGCCGATGGAAGCGGCCTGCTGCACGATCCGGTTGACGGAGGCGGCGTCCACGACGGTGCTGTCCACGGCGGAGCCGTCCACATCGTCCAGTCGCATGATTTCGAAGCGCATGCGCTTCTCCCTTCGTCTGATCCTCCTGCTGGAGAACTGAGGTGAATGTAAGGGGCACGAGTGGCGCCACGGCCACACGTTCCATACGGGTACAACGAGCCTCCCCAGAAAAAGATTCCCTACGCTAAAGAAAATTTTCGCGAGGCTAACTACTCGCTGGTGAGACACCGGTTGTGCGCGCTCTCCGGCGGCCGGGACAATGGGCTGCGTATGGACGACGCACAGCCTTCGGGCTCCCCCGACAGGTCCCACGGCTCCGCCGGAATCCCCGCCGAAGGCGACCGGATCACCGCACTCGCCGGCCGACTGGACCGCACCAACGAGCTGCTCACCCGCGTGCTTGCGGAGGTCGCCAAGACCCCCTCCACCCACGCGATCTTCGTCGACGCCGGATATGTGTACGCGGCGGCCGGTCTGCTGGTCACCGGCACCGAGGACCGGCGCTCCTTCGACCTGGACGCGGAAGGCATGATCGAGGCCTTCATCGACAGGGCCCGCACCATTTTCGCCGACAGCAGGCTGCTGCGCGTGTACTGGTACGACGGCGCCCGCCGCCGCATCCACACCACCGAGCAGCAGACCATCGCCGAACTCCCCGACGTCAAGGTCCGCCTCGGCAACCTCAACGCCAACAACCAGCAGAAGGGCGTCGACTCCCTGATCCGCACCGACCTGGAGTCCCTCGCCAGACACCGCGCGATCAGCGACGCGGCCCTGGTCGGCGGCGACGAGGACCTGGTGTCCGCGGTCGAGGCGGCCCAGGGGTACGGCGCGCGCGTCCACCTGTGGGGCATCGAGGCCGGTGAGGGCCGCAACCAGGCCGAGCCGCTGCTCTGGGAGGTCGACAGCTCCCGCACCTTCGACCTCGACTTCTGCAAGCCGTACGTCACCCGGCGCCCGGTCACCACGTACGAGCAGGAGAACGGCCCGACGCCCAAGCGCGAGGACGTCCGCTTCCTGGGTGCGCAGATCGCCGCGAAGTGGCTGTCCGAGCGGGGCCGGCAGGAACTCGGCGAGCTGCTGCCGGGACGGCCCTATCTGCCGGGCCCGGTCGACCAGGAGCTGCTGGTGGAGGCGGAGCGGATGCTCCAGCGGTCCCTGCGCGGCCACTCGGACCTGCGGCGCTCGCTGCGGGACGGGTTCTGGCAGCACCTTCAGTCGCAGTACTAGACACCCGCAGTCATAGTCGCAGTCGCGGTACTGGACGGGCGTGCGGGGCCGTACGGGTCAGCGGGCTCCCGTGCGGTCCCAGAAGTCGGTCAGCGCCCGGGAGGTCTCCGCGGGGCCGTCGGTGTTGGGGGAGTGCCCGGCCCCCTTGATCACGGTGCGGTGCGCCCCGAGGCGTACGGCCATGTCGTCGAGCAGCGGGACCGGCCAGGTGTCGTCGACCGTGCCCGAGACGACGTGCACGGGCAGGCGCAGGGCCAGCAGTTCGGCGACGCGGTCCGGCTCGGTGCTGAGCAGGCGTCCGGTCGCGGTCAGCTGGGCGGGGCTGTGGCGAAGCCAGCGGCGGCGGAGAGCCTCCTCGTGCTCCCTGGTCCGCCCGTCGGTGTCCGTCTCCTCCGGTACGGGGGTCTCCATCGCCTGCATCGCGTCCCAGACCTCGCCCATCGACATCACCGCGAGCGCCTGCGTCAGCAGGGCGATCTTCTCCTGCTGGGAGGGATGGACCTCGGCGGGCCCTGAGGACATCAGGGTGAGGGAGCGGAAGGGAGCGGGGTCGCTGAGGGCGGCGGCCCGCGCGATCTGCCCCCCGAGGGAGTGGCCCACCAGGTGAACGGGGGCCGACGCGCCGCCGACGGCAGCCGCCTGGGCCAGTACATCCCGGGCCAACTCGGCCTGGGCGTAAGGAGATTCGTCGTCCGCCGGACCCTCGGACTCGTACTGGCCGCGACCGTCCACGGCGACG
The DNA here is from genome assembly GCF_042716745.1 of Streptomyces sp. NPDC058663. Taxonomy (NCBI): domain Bacteria; kingdom Bacillati; phylum Actinomycetota; class Actinomycetes; order Kitasatosporales; family Streptomycetaceae; genus Streptomyces; species Streptomyces sp. NPDC058663. The sequence continues at coordinate 91,913 of NZ_JBHXRV010000016.1, read as the reverse complement.
GCACGATAGCCCGCCCCGGCGAGCGGCGCGAGCATCGCGATGAAGTCCTCCTTGCTGCCGGTGAAACCGGGCAGGAGGAGGGCGGTGCCGCGGGGAGCGGCAGCGGGCCCGGCATCGAGGGCGGCGAAGGTCCCGCGCTCCGTGCGGAGGGGGACGGCCTGAACGCCGGCGGGCGGGACGAAGGTGGGCGGCCTGCTCATGCCCCGAGGTTACCGGGGAGTCGGCCGGGTGCAGGGAGGGCATGGGCGGCGTCGTACCCGGCCGCGGTGCGGTGCCGTCTCTCCGAGGAGGGGCCAAGGCCGCCCCGGCCCGCCCCGGGCGGAAGGACGACGGCCCCGTTCCACCCCCGGGCGGAAACACGACGGCCCCGTCGCTCCCCGGGCGGGGGGAGGGACGGGGCCGTCGTCGGAGGAAGCGGGTCAGCTCTCCGTGGTGGTGCGGCGCGGGGCGCGGCGGCGGCGCGGCTTGGCGTCGCCCTCCGGCTCCGTGGCGGGCGCGCCGGTCCGGGCGGTGGACGCCTGGGCGGCCGTCTTCTTGGCGGCGGTCTTGCGCGGGGCCGCCGCACGGCGCCGGGGCTGCGTCGGCTCCGGCTCCGCCATGGGCGCCATCTGGAAGTCGACCTCGGGCTCGGCGGAGACCCGCGCGCGGACCGGGCGCTTCAGCCGCGGACGCGCCGGAGCCTCGACGACCTCGGACACCTCGGCTGCCTTGGCGGCCCTCGCCGGAGCGGCCTTGCGGGTCGCCCTCGCCCTGACCGGCTTGGCCGGCTCGGTGTCCTCGGCCTCGACCAGGACCTTGGCGGTCCTGGTCCGGCTCCGGGTGGCCTTGACCTCTGCGGTCCCGGCCTCCTCGGCAGGCGCCTCGACGGCCGGAGCCGCGGCCTCCTGGGCGGCCGGCTCCGTCGCCGCGGCCTTGCGGGTACGGGTACGGGTCCTGGGCGCGGCCGGAGCCTCGGCCGGAGCCGGGTCCTGCACGGCCGCAGCCTCCGCCGGTGCCGGCTTCCGCACGTCCGGGGCCTCGGCGAGCGCGACGCCCGCGGACGCCGTGCCCGCGGCGGGGCGGGTCCGGCGGCGGCGACGGGGCGTGCGCGGCTCCGTACCGTCGGCCGGGGAGGCGGAAGGGGCCTCGGCCTGGCTGTCCACGGCGGGGGCCGCCGGGGCCTCTGCCGTGTCCCCGAGGTCCGAGCCGCTCCGGGTGCGGCGGCGCTGACGCGGCGTACGCGTACGGGCCGGACGCTCCTCGGTCACCACGGCGGCTGCCGCGGCTGCGGGCGCCTTGCGGCCGCGGCCGCCGGTCTCGCCCAGGTCCTCGACCTCTTCCGCGCGCAGTCCGGCGCGAGTGCGGTCGGCCCGGGGCAGTATGCCCTTGGTACCGGTCGGGATGGAGAGGATCTCGTAGAGGTGGGGGGACGTGGAATACGTCTCCTCGGGCTCGTCGAAGGGGAGGTCCAGCGCCTTGTTGATGAGCTTCCAGCGCGGGATGTCGTCCCAGTCGACGAGGGTGACGGCGATGCCCTTGGCGCCCGCGCGGCCGGTGCGGCCGACGCGGTGCAGGTACGTCTTCTCGTCCTCGGGCGTCTGGTAGTTGATGACGTGCGTGACGCCCTCGACGTCGATGCCGCGGGCGGCGACGTCGGTGCAGACCAGGACGTCGACCTTGCCGTTGCGGAAGGCGCGCAGCGCCTGCTCGCGGGCGCCCTGGCCGAGGTCGCCGTGGACCGCGCCGGACGCGAAACCGCGCTTCTCCAGCTGGTCGGCGATGTCGGCGGCGGTGCGCTTGGTGCGGCAGAAGATCATCGCGAGTCCGCGGCCGTCGGCCTGCAGGATGCGCGAGACCAGCTCCGGCTTGTCCATGTTGTGCGCGCGGAAGACGTGCTGCGTGATGTTCTTGACGGTCGCGCCGTCGTCGTCCGGCGAGGTGGCGCTGATGTGCGTGGGCTGCCTCATGTACTTGCGGGCCAGACCGATGACGGCGCCGGGCATCGTCGCGGAGAACAGCATGGTCTGACGCTTCGGCGGAAGCATCTTCATGATCTTCTCGACGTCGGGCAGGAAGCCCAGGTCCAGCATCTCGTCGGCCTCGTCGAGGACGAGCGCGCGGATGTGGGACAGGTCGAGCTTCTTCTGGCCGGCCAGGTCGAGCAGCCGGCCCGGGGTGCCGACGATGATGTCGACGCCCTTCTTGAGCGCCTCGACCTGCGGCTCGTAGGCGCGGCCGCCGTAGATCGCCAGGACGCGCACATTGCGTGCCTTGCCGGCCGTGAGCAGGTCGTTGGTGACCTGCTGGCACAGCTCGCGGGTGGGGACGACCACGAGGGCCTGCGGGGCGTCGGTCAGCTGCTCGGGCTTGGCCCGGCCCGCCTCGACGTCCGCGGGAACGGTGACGCACTCCAGAAGCGGGAGACCGAAACCGAGGGTCTTGCCCGTACCGGTCTTGGCCTGGCCGATGACGTCGCTGCCCGCGAGGGCGACGGGGAGCGTCATCTCCTGGATGGGGAAGGGGGACGTGATGCCGACCGCCTCAAGGGCTTCGGCCGTCTCGGAAAGGATGCCGAGGTCTCGGAACGTAGTCAGGGTGCTGCCTCTTCTGTGAGACGCGACCTGAGGCGAACAACGGGGGTCGTACCGTGCCTGGGGAGTTCATCCGGCCTTGGGAGGACCGGGTGGCGCGGGACCACTGCCATTGCTCTAGCGCTCACGTCGCTGAGGGTTCCCTCGTCCGCGGTGATGCGTGTGCACCGTGCGCAGGAGGGCTGTCGGGTCGGAGCCGATCGGGCCACCGACCGGGCATCCTCATTCGGATGGCCTGCGGAGTTGCGTACGAACCGGGGTTCGCAGGCATGAAAGCTCAGCAAGCGCATTACCACTGTACCCCGGATTCGCGCATGTGTGTTGGGTGAATTCGTAGGAATGGTGGGGCGGCGGGGTAGGGGGCGGTCGCTGAGCAGGCGCGCCCCGGCCGTCCGCCGTCCTCGGGCACGCCCGGCCCGGAACGCTATTGTGCGCTTTATGGACACGCCTGACACCCCCGCCGGAACCCCTGCCGAGACCGCCCCCGAACCCACCGGAATCGCTGCCCAGGACTGGGCGACCGCGTCCGTGGAGCCGACCTACCGTGCCGCGGTCGTGGACCTGCTCGGCGCGCTCGCGTACGGCGAGCTGGCGGCCTTCGAGCGGCTCGCCGAGGACGCCAAGCTGGCGCCGACGCTGGGCGACAAGGCGGCGCTGGCGAAGATGGCCTCCGCCGAGTTCCACCACTTCGAGCGGCTGCGCGACCGGCTCTCCGCCATCGACGCCGAGCCGACCGCCGCCATGCAGCCCTTCGCGAAGCCCCTGGACGACTTCCACCACCTGACCGCCCCATCGGACTGGCTGGAGGGCCTGGTCAAGGCGTACGTCGGCGACTCGATCGCCAGTGACTTCTACCGCGAGGTCGCCGCCGCCCTGGACACCGACACCCGCTCGCTGGTGCTGGCCGTCCTCGACGACACCGGGCACGGCGGCTTCGCCGTCGAGAAGGTGCGTGCCGCCATCGAGGCCGACCCGCGGGTCGGCGGGCGGCTCGCGCTGTGGGCGCGGCGGCTGATGGGCGAGGCGCTCTCGCAGGCGCAGCGCGTGGTCGCCGAGCGCGACTCGCTCTCCACGATGCTGGTGGGCGGGGTGGCGGACGGCTTCGACCTCGCGGAGGTCGGCCGGATGTTCTCCCGCATCACCGAGGCGCACACCAAGCGGATGGCCGCGCTGGGGTTGGCCGCCTGAGCCGCAGGCCGGTGCGGCGGCGCAGCCGGAGCTACGCCGCCGCCGACCTGCGGCGGATACGGCGGGTGGGGCGCAGGAGCAGCGAGAGGGTGACGGCACCCACCGTGGCAGCGCCGAGCAACGTGACCAGCGGGTGGCCGGGGCCGACGGCCATGTGGGTGAGCCAGGCACCGAAGACGGCGCCGAGCAGGCCCGCGATCAGCACGTGCGGGCGCGCGGGCAGCCGGTCGGGCAGCCGGGACGCGGCGGTCCAGGCGAGGCCGAGGCCAAGGATGACGGAGCCGAGAGCTTCCCAGATCAACGCGATTCCCTCCTGCACGGCAACGTGGGCAAATGGGTCGTAGCCCGTCTTACCCGGGGGGTGCCGAACGCAATCCTTCCTGGGCGTGCAGGCATACGAACAGCCTGTGCACAGAAGGCGAACGGCACGTGAGAACACCTGCCCGCGGCGTGCAGGGACACACGTGCCCGGCCACGTGCACGCGGAAGGGCGCGCAGGTACGGGAAACGGAACGGGCGGGACGGCGTGAGGCGGGGCGGCACGGGAAACGGAACGGGCGGGACGGCGTGAGGCGGGGCGGCGCGGGAAGCCGCCCGACCCCCTCACCACGTGCACGCGGAAGGCCCGGCGGGAGAGATCCCGCCGGGCCTTCCGGTTCTGCGTGTGCGAGCAGTCGTGAGACTCCCGCGTACTGCGCGTACTAGAGGGCGCCGAAGCCCACCCGACGCTGGGCCGGCTCGCCGATCTCCACATAGGCGATCCGGTCCGCCGGCACCAGGACCCTGCGGCCCTTGTCGTCGTTCAGGCTGAGCAGCTGTGCCTTGCCGGCCAGCGCGTCGGCCACCGCGCGCTCGACCTCCTCGGCAGACTGCCCGCTCTCCAGAACGATCTCCCGGGGTGCGTGCTGCACGCCGATCTTGACCTCCACGGCTATGTCCCTCCGACGATCTGGGTCGGCGCGGTCATCCCGCGCCGTACGTCCCGCCACATTAGCCCGGTGAGCGGACGTGATCGGCGCTCAGGGACACGCCGGGAGCGAACACGGCGCCCCGGCCGGGCCCGCGCCGGGCCCCGGCGACCGTCTTGGGCGGCCGGTTCCGCCGCCGGAACCCGTGCGGGCGCCGGTCAGTGCTGGTCGGTGCCGTGCAGCGGGAAGCCGGCGATGCCCCGCCAGGCCAGCGAGGTGAGGAGCTGGACGGCCGTCTCCCGCGGAATGGTGCTCCCGCTGGACAGCCAGTAGCGGGCCACCACCTGGGAGACCCCGCCCAGGCCCACGGCCAGCAGCATCGACTCGTCCTTGGACAGGCCGGTGTCCTCGGCGATCACCTCACTGATCGCCTCGGCACACTGCAGCGAGACCCGGTCCACGCGCTCGCGCACGGCCGGCTCGTTCGTCAGGTCCGACTCGAAGACCAGGCGGAACGCGCCGCCCTCGTCCTGTACGTACGCGAAGTAGGCGTCCATGGTGGCCGCGACGCGCAGCTTGTTCTCCGTGGTCGACGCGAGCGCCGTACGGACCGCCTGGAGCAGCGACTCGCAGTGCTGGTCGAGGAGGGCCAGGTAGAGGTCCAGCTTGCCGGGGAAGTGCTGGTAGAGCACCGGCTTGCTGACGCCCGCACGCTCGGCGATGTCGTCCATCGCCGCCGCGTGGTACCCCTGTGCGACGAAGACTTCCTGCGCCGCGCCCAGCAGCTGGTTGCGTCGGGCCCGGCGTGGCAGGCGGGTGCCGCGTGGGCGTGCCGCCTCTGTCTGCTCGGTGGCTGTCACGCCGCCTCCCATGTCTTTCCTGTTTCACGGACCTCTCACCGCACGGCTGTTCCGTGTGATGTGCGCCGCAGGGGCCATCGTACTTTTGAGTAACCCCTGTGTGCGTGGTGCGGACGCAGAATTTCACGGAGCGGACACCGCGGGAAGGGCCGCAGGCCCCCGGCGGGCGGAGGCCCGGACGGGATCAGCGGTAGTCCTCCTCGTCGAGGGGGACCACGCGGGACTGTTCGGCGGCGTCCGCCTCGTTCGCGGCTGCCGGGTCGAAGGAGGGCGGCGGGTCCTCCTGGTCGGGCACCACAGCGGTGTGCTGTTCGGCGGCGTCGGCCTCGGGGGCCTCGTCGGGGAGCGGGGTGCCCTCGGCGGGCTGCTCGCTGTCGTAGGTGTCCGGGTCGGTGGGGTCCATGTCGCTCATGGTGTTCCGCCTTTCCGGCGCGTACGGAGTCATGTGCGTGCACGTCTCCTTTCGAGCGTAGGAGCGAGGGGGAGCGCGCGCCATGCGGCCCGAGCGGGGGAGCGCGGGCGTGCGCGGGGAGCGGTCCGGGCGGAGGGGGCGCGCGGGGCGGGGCCTGAGCGGAAGGGGCGCGCGGGGTGCGGCCTGGGCGGAGGAGGCGCGCCGGGTGCGGCCTGGGCGGGGAGGCGCGCGGGGTGCGGCCTGTGACCGCGAACACATGAGCCCCTGCGTGATCGTCTCGTAACATTGGCGCCATGGATTCGACCGAGCTGCCGGAAGCCGGCGCAGTCGCGCCACTGCCCCTGGTCAGTGCCGTCAAGGTCGCGGAGGGGGAACAGCTGCGGTCCGTCACCCTGCCCGGGCTGACGCTGACCGTGCGGTCGCGGCCCCCGGCGCGCTCCGGACTGCCGTCCGCCCTGTACGTGCACGGACTCGGCGGATCGTCGCAGAACTGGTCCGCCCTGATGCCCCTGCTGGACGAGGTCGTCGAGAGCGAGGCCATCGACCTGCCGGGCTTCGGGGACTCCCCGCCGCCCGCGGACGGCAACTACTCGATCACCGGTCAGGCGCGGGCGGTGATCCGCCACATCGAGGCCGCCGGACGCGGTCCCGTCCACCTGTTCGGGAACTCGATGGGCGGCGCCGTGTCCACCCGGGTCGCCGCCGTACGCCCCGACCTGGTGCGCAGCCTGACCCTGATCTCGCCCGCGCTGCCCGAACTCCGGGTGCAGAAGACGGCGGTGCCCACCGCGCTGCTCGCGATCCCCGGCGTGGCCGGGCTGTTCGCGAAGCTCAGCAGGGACTGGACCGCGGAGCAGCGCACCCGGGGCGTGACCGGGCTCTGTTACGGCGATCCGGGGCGGGTCACGCCGGAGGGATTCAGGGCGGCCGTGGACGAGATGGAGCGCAGGCTCGAACTGCCGTACTTCTGGGACGTGATGACCCGCTCCGCGCGCGGCATCGTCGACGCCTACACCCTCGGTGGCCAGCACGGGCTGTGGCGGCAGGCCGAACGGGTGCTGGCGCCCACGCTGCTGGTGTACGGCGGGCGGGACCAGCTCGTGGGGTTCAGGATGGCGCGCCGCGCCTCGGCCGCGTTCCGCGATTCCCGGCTCCTGACTCTTCCGGACGCCGGGCATGTGGCGATGATGGAGTACCCCGAACTGGTGGCCGACGCGTTTCGTGGGCTGATCGGCGACAGTGGTACGGACGACAACCGTGCGACGGGTGGCACGGGCGGGACTTCAGGTGCGCGGAACGGCGTACGCACAGCAGCGCAGCAGACGAAAACGCAGCAGAAGAATACGCAGCAGACGAAAACTAGGAGCTGATCCGGCGCGTGGGACGTCATAGCCGCCGAGGTGCCGCACCGCAGGGTGCCGACGAGACCCCAGGCATACCCGGGGGCGGCGACGCCAGAGGTACGGGCGGCGCGCCCGGGACGTCCGGCACACCCGGCAACGGGCGGCGCCGGCGCGGCGACACGGGGGCCCTGCCGCGGGTCCAGGACACCACCGGGCCGCTGCCGCGCTTCCAGCCGCACCATCTGGCGGGCGGCCCTTCGCACTCCCCGCAGGAGGAGCAGCAGGTCCGGGGCGGGCACCCGGAACAGCGCGAGCCGGGCGGCGGCTGGGGCGGCACCAGGCCTACGGGCGCAGTCGGCGACACGGGCGGCGGAAGGTACGGCGACTGGGTCGGTGCGCCGCGGGGCGAGACCGCTTGCACGCCGTCCGCGGCCCGGCCGCAGGCCGGGCCCGGCCCCGGGGTACGGCTCCCGGGGCAGCGCACCGCGGGGTCGCAGACTGCTGGTCCGCACGCTGCGGGATCGCAGGCGTCCGGCCCCCATGCTCCCGGCACGCATGTTTCCGGTCCGCACGCCCAGGGTCCCCATGTGCCCGGGCCCCGGGTCGACTTCGTGGCGGTGTTCGACGAGCCGCGCCCCGAGGTGCGGCCGACCGCGCCGGAGGCTACGGCCGCCAGCGACCCGTACGACGCCGTCACCGATGGGGACGACGCGGCGGCCGCAGGCGGCGACTTCGACGACCCGGACGGCCCGGACTCCTCCGGCACGGGCGCCCCGCGCGCCAAGCGGCACCGGGTCCGTACCGCCGCCGGAGTGTCCGCTGCCGTCGTGACCGCCACCCTGGCGGTCGTGGTGGCCGGGCAGCAGTCCGGCACCGGTGGGGACGCCAAGGACGCGGCGGCGCCCGGGATCGGGGACCGCCGCTTCGCCCACGGTGCCTCGCGCGACGAGGAGCGGGCCACGCCGCAGGGCGGCGCCGAGGCTCCGGCGGTGCGCGCCGCTCCGGCGACGTACGAGCAGCGCATGTCCGAGAAGCTGAAGATGGCCGCGGACCAGAAAGGGCCCAACACCTTCGACACCGTTCCCGGAGAAAGCCCGGCGCCTGGCAAGGGAAAGGTGTGGAAATACCGGGTGGACGTCGAGAAGGACATGGGGCTCGACGGGAACTTCTTCGCCGACGCCCTCCAGAAGACCCTGAACGACAAAAGGAGTTGGGCCGGGAACGGCGAGATGACATTCGAGCGGATTTCCACCGGCGAACCGGATTTCGTCGTGACGCTCGCCACTCCCGTCACCACCGATCTCTGGTGCCAGAAATCGGACCTGGACACGCTCGACCTGAATGTCTCCTGTGATTCCGCCGCCACCGAACGCGTCATGATCAACGCCTACCGCTGGGCCGGCGGCTCGCCGACCTTCGGCGACGACAAGCTCTTCGCGTACCGGCAGATGCTCATCAATCACGAGGTGGGCCACCGGCTCGGGCGCAATCACGAGTACTGCGACAAGGACGGCGCGCTCGCACCGGTGATGATGCAGCAGACCAAGACGCTGCAGACCAAATCGAGGACCTGCAGGCCCAACCCGTGGGTGCACCCCGGGAATTGAGAGGCGCCCCGCCCCCGATGATCAGCATGTGAGACGCCGTCTCACGGCAGGATTGACATGGGGTGGCGGGGTCGTTCATATTTCTAGGCATGTCGAACCGTCACGCAGCCGCCACCGATCGCGAAGCCATTGAGCTCGCGCTCATCGGTGTGACCGCGCACTGCGTCGCCGACATTCTCTGTAGCTGACGCCTGCCTTTTCGCATTCTGTCCGCAGGCGCGGCATTTCCACTGTGACCGTACGGAAACCCTCTCGGGTCTCCGCGGGTTCCCCCGGAATTCCGGGCGCCTGCGTGTGCTCATTTCTTACCTGTTCCGGGTGCGCCGTTCGCCGTGCCCGGCATTCCGAGAGGTACTTCCGCCGTGCTCCGTGCATCCGCCATGTCCAGACGAGCAGCCGTCATAGCCGCAGGGCTCGCCCTCACCACCCTCGCCACCGCCTGCGCCGGACCGCAGGGCGACGGCGGGGCCGCGACCACCGCCGGCGGCAAGGCCGGCGCGCCCCAGCAGGGCGGCACCCTCCAGATCCTCAACCGGAAGCCGCAGAGCGACTTCGACCCCGCCCGGCTCTACACCTCCGGCGGCGGCAACGTCCCCTCCCTGGTCTTCCGCACGCTCACCACCCGCAACCGGGAGAACGGCGCGGAAGGCACCAAGGTCGTCCCCGACCTCGCCACCGACCTCGGCAAGCCCAGCAAGAACGCCACCGTGTGGACGTACACCCTCAAGGAGGGGCTCAAGTACGAGGACGGCACCCCGATCACCAGCGCCGACATCAAGTACGGCATCGAGCGCTCCTTCGCGGCCGAACTGTCCGGCGGCGCACCGTACCTGCGGGACTGGCTGATCGGCGGGGCCACGTACCAGGGTCCCTACAAGGCGAAGAAGGGGCTCGACTCGATCGAGGTGCCCGACGCGCGGACGATCGTCTTCAAGCTCAACAAGCCGGAGGGCGAGTTCCCCTACCTCGCCACCCAGACGCAGACCACACCCGTGCCGAAGGCCAAGGACACCGGCACCAAGTACGAGGAGCACCCGCTCGCCTCGGGCCCGTACAAGGTCGTCAGGAACGAGAACGACGGCGAGCGCCTCGTCCTGGAGCGCAACCCGCACTGGGACGCGAAGACGGACCAGGAGCGCAAGGCCCACCCGGACCGGATCGACGTGCGCTCCGGCCTCGACCCCTCCGTCATCAACCAGCGGCTGTCCGCGAGCGCGGGCGCCGACTCCGCGGCCGTGACCACCGACAACAACCTGGGGCCCGCCGAACTCGCCAAGGTCGCCGGGGACAAGAACCTCGCCGCCCGCGTGGGCACCGGCCACTTCGGCTACACCAACTACCTCGCCTTCAACCCCAAGGTGAAGCCCTTCGACAATGCGAAGGTGCGCCAGGCGGTCGCGTACGCGGTCGACCGTTCGTCCGTGATCAACGCGGCCGGCGGCTCCTCCCTCGCCCTGCCCGCGACGACGAACCTCCCCCCGCAGAAGTCCTTTGGCCACGTCACGTACGACCACTTCCCGGCGGGCGCCACGGGCAACGCGGCCAAGGCGAAGGAACTCCTCAAGGAGGCGGGGTATGCCAATGGCCTCACCCTCACGCTGACGCACTCCAACGCCAAGGACCGCGAGACCAGCCCGGAGATCGCCACGGCGCTCCAGGACGCCCTGAAGAAGGCCGGGATCACCCTGGAACTCAAGGGACTCGAGGAGAACGACTACAGCGACACCGTGCACAGCGTGAAGAAGCAGCCCGGTCTCTTCCTCGCACACTGGGGCGCCGACTGGCCGTCCGGCGGGCCGTTCCTCGCCCCGCTCTTCGACGGCCGCCAGATCGTCAAGGACGGCTCCAACTACAACAGCGCGCAGCTCGACGACCCGGCCGTCAACAAGGAGATCGACGAGATCAACAAGCTGACCGACCTGTCGGCCGCCGCCGCCCGCTGGGGCGCCCTCGACAAGAAGATCGGCGAGCAGGCGCTCACCGTGCCGCTGTTCCACCCCGTCTACAAGCGGCTGTTCGGCAAGGACGTCAAGAACATCGTCATCAGCGACTGGACCGGTGTGCTGGACGTCTCGCAGGTCGCGGTCAAGTAATCATGAGCGAGGCATTGTTGGCCCAGGAGGTGGGGGCGGCGCCGGCCGTCGTCCCCGCCTCGGGGGCCCGTCAGTTCTGGCGGCGGCTGCGCGCGCAGCGGGCCGCCGTGGCCGCAGCCGTTGTGGTCGGACTCCTCGTGCTGGTGGCGCTCGCCGCGCCGCTGCTCACCGCGCTGGAGGGGCAGGACCCGAACACCTTCCACCCCGCGCTCGTCGACTCGGCGGCGGGCGGCGCACCGCTCGGCCCGTTCGGCGGGATCAGCGCCGAGCACTGGCTCGGCGTGGAGCCGCAGACCGGCCGCGACCTGTTCGCCAGGGTCGTGTACGGGGCGCGGGTCTCCCTCGGGGTCGCCCTCGCCGCGACCGTGCTCCAGGTGCTCCTCGGGGTCCTCATCGGACTCGCCGCGGGACTCGGCAGCCGCACCGTCGACCAGGTGCTCAGCCGGCTCACCGACGTCAACGTGGCCATGCCGCTGATGGTGATCGCCCTCGCGCTGCTCGCGATCGTCCCCGCCGGCTTCCCCCGGCCGGTGCTGATCGCGCTGGTCGTCGGCGTGCTCGGCTGGGCAGGCACCTCCAAACTCGTCAGGGCGCAGACACTGATGCTCAAGACGCTGGACTACGTGTCCGCCGCCCGCCTCAGCGGCTGGGGCACCTGGCGGATCGCCCGGCGCGAGCTGCTGCCCGCGCTGGCCGCGCCCGTCCTCACGTACACCGCCCTGCTGCTGCCGCAGAACATCGTCGTGGAGGCCGCCCTGTCCTTCCTCGGCATCGGTATCAAGCCGCCGACGCCCTCCTGGGGACAGATGCTCACGGACGCCGACATCTGGTACCAGGCGGCGCCCACCTATCTGCTCGTCCCGGCGGCGCTCCTGTTCGTGACGGTGCTCGCGATGACGGTGCTGGGCGAAGGCGTACGGACGGCACTCGACCCGAGGTCGCGGTCCCGGCTGGGATCCGCCGCACGCGCGCGTGGAGTGTTCCGCCGCAGAGGGGCAGGTGTGCGATGACCGGCTTCCTGCTGCGCAGGCTCGGCGGGGCGTTCTTCGTGCTCTGGGCGCTGAGCGTGCTGCTCTACCTGGTCTTCTACGTCGCCCCCGGCGATGTCGCACAGATCGCCTGTGGTCCGCGCTGCTCACCCGTCCAGGTGGCGCAGGTGCACGACCAACTGCGGCTCGGCGACCCCCTGTGGGTGCAGTACGGCCACTTCGTGGAAGGCGTGATCGCCGGCCGCGACTTCTCCTCGGGAACGGGCGTGCTGCACTGCGACGCGCCGTGCCTGGGGCTCTCGTACCAGAGCGACCAGCAGGTCACCCAGCTCATCCTGACCAGGCTCCCGGTCACCGGTTCGCTGGTCGTGGGCGCCCTGGTGCTGTGGCTGCTGCTCGGCGTCGGCACCGGCGTGCTGTCGGTGTGGCGGCGCGGGCGGCCTACCGAGCGGGTGCTGACCTGGCTCACCCTCGCGGGGACGGCCACCCCGGTCTTCGTGATCGGACTGCTGCTGATCATCGCGTTCTGCTCGACGCTCCAGTGGCTGCCCTTCCCGAGTTACGTCCCCTTCGCCGAGGACCCCGAGCAGTGGGCCTGGAACCTGCTGCTGCCGTGGGTGTCGCTGGCCGCCATCGAGTCCGCCAAATACGCGCGGCTGACCAGGAGTTCCATGCTGGAGACACTTGCCGAGGACCATGTGCGGACCTTCCGCGCCTACGGCGTGAGCGAGCGCGCGCTCGTCGGGCGGCACGCGCTGCGCGGCGCGCTGGCACCCGTGATCACACTGAGCGCGATGGACGTCGGAACGATGTTCGGCGGCGCGGTGCTCACCGAGTCGCTGTTCGGACTGCCCGGAATCGGGCGGGAACTGGTCGAAGCGGTGAAGGTCGTCGACCTGCCGGTGGTGGTCGGGATGGTACTGGTGACGGGATTCTTCGTGGTGCTCGCAGGCGCCCTCGCGGACGTGCTGCACGTGGTGGCCGACCGACGGGTGGTACTGGCATGAGCGAGTTCCTCGTCGAGGTGTCGGACCTCTCGGTGACCTTCCCCGGCGACGGGGCCTCGGATCCGGTCGCCGCCGTACGGGACCTGTCCTTCACCCTGGCCAAGGGCGGCGCGCTCGCCCTGGTCGGCGAGTCCGGATCCGGCAAGAGCGCCACCGCCTCCGCCCTGCTCGGGCTGCACCGGGGGACAGGCGCCCGGGTCGAGGGCCTGGTGCGGGTCGCCGGCGTGGACGTGACAGCGGCCTCGGAGGCCGAACTGCGGGCGCTGCGCGGGGCGAAGGCCGCCATGGTCTTCCAGGACCCGCTGTCCTCACTGGACCCGAACTACGCCGTCGGCGACCAGATCGCCGAGGTCCTGCGCGTACACCGCAAGGTGTCCCGGCGGGACGCACGCGCGCGTGCCGTGCGAGTACTGGAGCGGGTGGGCATCGCGGACGCCGCACGCAGGTCCCGCGCGCGGCCGCACGAATTCAGCGGCGGCATGCGGCAGCGCGCACTGATCGCCATGGCGCTCGCCTGCGCACCCGAACTGCTCATCGCCGACGAACCCACCACCGCCCTCGACGTCACCGTGCAGGCCCAGATCCTGGACCTGCTGCACGGGCTGCGGCGCGAGGAGGGCATGGGGCTGCTGCTGGTCACCCACGACGTGGGAGTGGCGGCCGAGAGCGCAGACGACGTCCTGGTGATGCGCGAAGGGCGGGCGGTCGAGCGCGGCCCCGTACGGGATCTGCTGTCCGCGCCCCGGGACACGTACACGAAGGCGCTCCTGGCGGCGGTGCCGCGCCTGGACGGCCCGCTGAAGGACTCCACGGGCCCGGCGGCCGGCGAACCACTGCTCGAAGCCGTCGCACTGCGGCGCGAGTTCGGGCGGCGCGGGAGAGCCGTGACGGCCGTCGACGACGTGTCGCTGACCGTGCACCGTGGCGAGACCCTCGGCATCGTCGGCGAGAGCGGCAGCGGAAAGACCACGCTCGGGCGGATGCTCGTGCGTCTGCTGGAGCCCACCTCGGGCCGCCTCCTTTACGGGGGTAGGGAGAGCAGCCCGGGGCGGGCGTCCGGCACCCGGGGCATGCGCGGTGTGCGGGGCACGCGGGGTGCGCCGGGCTCGCGGGGTGCCTCGGGCTCGCTGGGTGCTCCGGGCTCGCGCGGTGCTCCGGGCGGTTTCGGTGTGCAGATGGTGTTCCAGGACCCGGTGGCGTCCCTCAACCCGCGCCGCAGCATCGGCGAGTCCATCGCGGACCCGCTGCGCGCGGCCGGCGAGCGCGACGAGAGGGTGCTCCACGCGCGCGTGCGGGAGCTGCTGGAGCGGGTCGGACTCGACCCCGACCGCTACGACCGCTACCCGCACGAGTTCAGCGGCGGCCAGCGTCAGCGCGTCGGCATCGCCCGCGCGCTGGCCCCCTCGCCCCAGCTGGTGGTCTGCGACGAACCGGTCTCCGCGCTGGACGTCACCACCCAGGCACAAGTGATCGCACTGCTCGCGGAGTTGCAGCGGGACCTGGGGCTCTCGCTGGTCTTCGTCGCGCACGACCTCGCCGTCGTACGGCAGGTGAGCGACCGGATCGTCGTCATGAAGGACGGCAGGATCGTCGAACAGGGCGACGTCGGCCAGGTCTACGGCTCGCCCACCGAGGCGTACACCCAGCAGCTGCTGGCCGCCGTGCCCACGCTCGACCCGGTGCGGGCGGCGGCCCGCAGAACGGCCCGCGAGGAGTTGACGCACGCCTGACGTCCGTGCCGCGGGGCCCGTCCGGTACGGGGCCCGCGCACGCGCGCGTACCTCTCTAGCGCGAGAGAACGCGGGCCACGCGCGAAAGTTACGACTGTTCACCCCTTCCGGTGGTGCGATGGACAACCGTCCGTCGCACCACCGGCATGTCCGCATACGGTCGGTCCCGCTGCGAGTCGCCGGTTCAACGGCGGCTGTCCACAAGGGAGATCGGGGGTGCACACGTGCGGATCGCACTGCTCACGGAGGGTGGCTACCCGTATGCGACCGGTGAATCCAGATTCTGGTGCGACCGGCTCGTGCGCGGCCTCGCGCGGCACGACTTCCACCTCTACGCCCTGAGCCGCAGCGCGGACCAGGAGGAACAGGGCTGGCTGGCGCTGCCCCCGCAGGTCCAGCGGGTGCGGACGGCGTCACTGTGGTCCTCGGAGACGGAGTTCAGGACCGCGCACGGACGGCTCGGCGGACGGGGCTACGGACGGCGCGACCGGCGCCGGTTCGACGCCCACTTCGCGGACCTGGCCGGCGCCGTCTGCGGCAGCGAGGGAAGCCGTCCCGGCGCGGCGGCGGCGGAGCGTTTCTGCACCGGCCTGTACGGGCTCGCCGAACTCGCCCGCGAAAAGGGCGGACTGCACACCGCCCTGCGCTCCGAGTGTGCCGTGCGCGCCCTGGAGCGCGCCTGCCGCGCCCCCGGCGCCCCGCGTGTCGTACAGACCGCGAAGGTCAACGACTACCTGGTCTTCGCCGACCTCCTGGAACGCACCCTGCGTCCGCTCTCCCTCGACTGGTACGACGCGGGCGAGGGCGGCCTCGGTGCCGTCGACCTCTGCCACGCGGCGTCCGGGGGCGCGGCCGCCCTGCCCGGCCTGCTGGCCAAGCGGTTCTTCGGCGTACCCCTGCTGGTCACCGAGTACGGCGTACAGCTGCGGGCGCACTACCTCGCGGCCCAGGAAGCCGAGCTGAACGCACCCGTGCGCACGCTCCTGGCCGCCTTCCAGGGACTGCTGGCCGCCGAGGTGTACGCCCAGGCCGCCGTGATCACCCCCGGCAACGGGCACGCCCGCCGCTGGCAGGAGCGCTGCGGCGCCGACCGGGCCAAGCTGCGCACCGTGTACCCGGGGATGGAGTCCACGCGGTTCACCGAGGTCGGCGAGCGGGGCGGGGCGGGCGCGGACGGCACCCTGGTGTGGGTCGGCCGGGTGGAGCCCGCCAAGGACCTGGTCGCGCTGCTGCACGCCTTCGCGGCAGTGCACAGGGCCGAGCCCGACACCCGGCTGCGGATCATCGCCGCGCCGGTCGCCGACGGGGACGAGGTGGCGGCCGGCTACCTCGCGCACTGCCGGGCCCTGGCCGCCCAGCTGTTCCCGGACGAGGCGCGCGGGGCGTACGGGACGGGGGAGTGCCCGGTCGGCTTCGAGGAGATCGGCGGACCCGGTGCACCCGCACTGCCGGACGCGTACGCGGCGGGCTCCATCGTCGTGCTCTCCAGCGTCGTCGAGGGCTTCCCGATCGGACTGGTCGAGGCGATGTTCTGCGGGCGGGCGACCGTGTCGACCGATGTGGGCGCGGTGGTCGAAGTGATCGGCGGTACGGGCCTGGTGGTCCCGCCGCGCAATCCGCGCGCGCTCGCCGACGCCTGTCTGTCGCTGCTGCGCGACCCGGAGCGCAGGGCGCGGCTGGGTGCCGCGGGGCGTGCGCGGGCGCTCGAACTCTTCACGGTGGAGCAGAACCTCGCGGCATTCCGCGGCATCTACCTGGAGCTGGTTTCGCACTGCCCCGTGCGGCGCGAGGCGGTGGACGGGGACCCGCTGCCGTTCGAACTGGCGGCGGAGGCCTGTGTGCCGGGGGCTTGGAGGGGGGCGGTGGCGGGCGAGGCCGCGGAGGTGCCTGCGGTGTCTGCCGTTTCTGAGGCGCTCGCGGTGTCTGGGGTTCCTGAGGTACCTGCGGTGCCTGCGGTGCCTGCGGTGCCTGAGGTGCTCGCGGTGCTCGCGGTGCCTGCGGTGCCCGAGGTGTCGGAGGCGCCCGAGGTGCCTGAGCTGCCCGAGGTCGTGGGGCCGCCCGCCGTCGAGCGGGTGCCGACCTGGGCGGCGTACGCGGCCGATCACGAGCACGAGGCGCACGTCCGGAGCGAGGCGGTCGGCACCCTCACGGTGCTGGTCGACCGCGAGCCCCCACTTCCGCGGCCGGAGCACCTGTCCGGCCCGGGAGAGCGGATGACCGGCCTGGAGCGGCAGGTCGCGGGCCTGGGTGAGCGGCTGTCGGGGCTGGACACGCGGATGGCCGGGCTGGACACGAGGGTGTCGGGGCTGGACACGCAGGTGTCCGGGCTGGACAGGAGGCTGTCCGGTTTCGAGGACCGCACGGCGGCCGGGATCGCGGCCGCCCCCCGCTCGGCGCCCGCCGACGAAACGGATGCAGTACGGGAGGCACGTCCATGACCACGCAGACAGCAGACCCGACGGGCATGGCGGAGACCCCGGCCCACGGCACCCGGACGACGGTCGCCGACCGCACCCGGACCTCGGACCCCTCCGGGTCAGGGGCCGTGGGAGCGGGCTCCGCCCGAGCGGGGCGGACCGGCGCGGGGGCAGGGCAGTCCGGGGCCGGGCAGTCCGGGGCCGGGTGGGCCGGCAGCGGTTCCGTCCGGGGCGCCCTCGCCGGGCCCGTCCGTACCGGTCCCGCCGACCCCGTCCGGGTGCTCATGCACCGCCACCGCGAGCTGTGCGAACGGGCCGTCGACCCCCTGGAGATCGCCGCAGGCCTCGAGGCGCACGGCGTCACCGACCGCACCGCCGCCCGCTTCCGGCACCGGGACGTCTTCTCGCTCGCCGAGGAGCTCTACGCGCGCGTGCCCCGGGCGGACGAGGACGACACCCCGGCGCACGCGCCGGAGCCCGCCGACAACGACGGCGCACTGCCGACCGCCTGGGCGGCGTACGCGCTCCTGCCGGGCGCCCTGTGCGCCCTCACTCTGCTGGGTGCCGGGCACGCATCGGACGGCATGCGGATGGCGGTCCTCGTCCTCGGCACGCTCGCCACCGCCGCGGCCCTCCTGCTGTGCCTGCACCACGGGCCGCTGCGCGCCGAAGGGTACGCACCGTGGACCCGCACCGGCTGGCTGCTGCTGTACGCGGTCCTCGGCGACGGCGTGGTGACCCGGCTGCTCGGCGAGGGCCCGCTCTGGGCGCCCGCACCCGCCGTGCTCGTCGGGCTCACCGCGGCAGTGGCCCCCGCCGCGTGGTGTGCGCGGCTGCTGACCGTACAGGCGCACCGCAGGCTCGCCGTGAGCCGCGGCACCGAGGACTTCGGGGCAGCCGTCAGGCCGCTGCTTTTCGGCGTGTTCGGGCTCTACGCCCTGGCCCTGACCGTGCTGCTGTACGGGGCCGCCAGGCTCGGCTTCGGCGGGGACTTCGCACTGTCCGCCCTCGCCGTCGGGGCACTGCTCTTCCTGGCCCGACTGCTCGCCGTGCACGGCCTGCCCGGGGCGGGATCCACCGGGCTCACCTTCGCCTGCGCCGCCGAGGTGACCGTACTCGGCTCCCTGCTGGCAGCCCGGCTGCCGGGCTGCGAGGCACTGGCAGGGCCGGTGCGCACCCTGGTGCGGGAGTGGGGCGCGGGCGCCGTGCCCGCCCTCGCCTGCGGGGCCGCCGCACTGGGGCTCCTCGGCCATGCGGCGGTCGCCCTGTCGCGGGCCTCCGCCCACGCGGGGCGGCGCGACTGACCCGCCCGAAACCGCGCCCGCGCGGACCGGGCCCGCCCGCACCCCGGCGCACCGCTCCTCGGACACACCCCGTCCTTGCGCACCCAGCCCACCCCTCAGCGGCACACGCGGTACCCGCAGCACGCAGTACCCGTACAACACCCCCAAGGAGAACGTCACATGACCCCCCAACCCCCTCTCTCCGTGCAGTCCGCGCGCGTCCGCCGGTACCGGGGGGACGCACGATGAGGGTTCTGCTGCTCGGCGCCAACGGATACCTCGGCCGCTTCGTCGCGGACCGCCTCCTCGCCGACCCCGCCGTCCAGCTCACCGCCCTCGGAAGGGGCGACGACGCGGACGTACGGTTCGACCTGGCCACCGGCAGCCCGGGAGCGCTGACCCGCTTCCTGGACGCCGTGCACCCCGGAGTCGTCGTCAACTGCGCCGGGGCCACCCGGGGCGGCGCCCGCGACCTCACCCGGCACAACACCGTCGCCGTCGCCACCGTCTGCGAGGCGCTCCGGCGCAGCGGCTGCGGAGCCAGGCTCGTCCAGCTCGGCTGCGCCGCCGAGTACGGCCCCTCGCAGCCGGGCTCCTCGACCGCCGAGGACGCGGTGCCGCGCCCCGGCGGCCCGTACGGCGTCAGCAAGCTGGCGGCCACCGAACTCGTCCTCGGCTCGGGCCTGGACGCGGTCGTCCTGCGGGTGTTCTCACCGGTCGGGCCCGGCACTCCCGCCGGTTCCCCGCTCGGCCGGCTCGCCGAGGCGATGCGCCGCGCCATGCAGTCCGGCGACGGGGAGCTCAAGCTCAGCGGTCTGGGAGTGCAGCGCGACTTCGTGGACGTACGGGACGTGGCCCGCGCCGTGCACGCCGCCTCGCTGTCGGCCGCGCAGGGCGTCGTCAACATCGGCACCGGACGCGCGGTGCGGCTGCGCGACGCGGCCGCCGTCCTCGCCCGGGTCGCCGGATACGGCGGCGCACTGCACGAGCTGGACGCCCCCAGCGGCTACGCCGGCTCCGCCGCCGCCAGCGCGGCGATGCGCAACGGCGGAGTGCCGACCATCGGTGCCCCCCGCTCCCCGGACTCCCTGACCGAACACCTCGGGGCGACCCCCTACCCGTACCCGGACGGGTGCGGCAGCTGGCAGCAGGCCGATGTGCGCACCGCCCGCGACCGGCTCGGCTGGCGGCCCCGGATCAACCTGGAGGAATCCCTCGCCGACATCTGGATGGAGGCGGCGTGCCGCATCTGACCACCTCCGGCGCCGTCCGCCCCGCCCTGGGGGCGGACCGGCTCGGGCTCGGTGCCCCCGGCTACGCGCACCCGCTGCTCGCACCGGCGGAATGGGCCGAACTGCTGCGCTTCTCCCGGCTGTACGCGACGGGCCCGGGGCATGCCGCCCCGCTGCACTGGACCGTGCTCAACGTCGCCGACGGGCCCGGCGCGCGCCCCGACCCGCACTGCCTGGAAGCCGTGGGACGGCTGCGCAACGCGGGACTCAGGGTGCTCGGGCATCTCGATCTCACCTACGGATTCCGGGAGTTCGGCGAGCTGATCACGGATGCCCGGCACTTCCTGGACTGGTACCGGGTCGACGGCTTCTACCTGGACCGCTGCCCCGTCGAGCGGACGGAGCTGCCGGAGACCCGGCGGCTCACCGAGACCCTGCGGACGATGCTCCACGGCACCGACGCCCTCGACGGCGGCCGGCTCGTCCTGGGGCACGGCACCCATCCGTACGCCGGATACGCGGAGACCGCCGACCAGCTGGTGACCTTCGCAGGACCGTGGACGGACTACCGCTGGTCCCAGGCGGCCCCGTGGACGGCCGCGTACCCGGCCTCGCGGTTCTGCCACCTGGTGCACGGGGTGCCGCGCACGCACCTGGAGGAAGCGCTGCGGACCGCCCGCTGGCAGGGCGCAGGGACGATCTGGTTCACGGACCGGACGGACCGGGACAGGGCGGGTGACCAGGCAGGCAGTCCCTGGGAGGGGCTGCCCGGCTACTGGGACGAAATCGTCTCGCGGATCGGACCTGGTGTCTCGGAATGAGAAGGGGCGTGGCAGTGTTACGAGACATAACCAGCCTCTTGAAGCCCCCGCACGAGCGGGGATGACCCTGGAGTTTTCGTGTCGCTGCCACCCCTGGTCGAGCCGGCTGCCGAGCTCACCGTTGACGAGGTCCGTCGGTACTCCCGCCACCTGATCATCCCGGACGTCGGGATGGACGGGCAGAAGCGCCTGAAGAACGCCAAGGTGCTCGCCGTGGGCGCCGGCGGCCTCGGGTCTCCCGCTCTGATGTACCTGGCCGCCGCCGGAGTCGGCACGCTCGGCATCGTCGAGTTCGACGAGGTCGACGAATCGAACCTGCAGCGCCAGATCATTCACAGCCAGGCCGACATCGGCCGTTCCAAGGCCGAGTCCGCCAAGGACTCGGTCCTCGGCATCAACCCGTATGTGAACGTCGTCCTGCACGAAGAGCGGCTCGAAGCCGAGAACGTGATGGAGATCTTCTCCCAGTACGACCTCATCGTCGACGGCACCGACAACTTCGCCACCCGCTACCTGGTGAACGACGCGTGCGTGCTGCTGAACAAGCCGTACGTCTGGGGCTCGATCTACCGCTTCGACGGCCAGGCCTCCGTCTTCTGGTCCGAGCACGGCCCCTGCTACCGCTGCCTCTACCCGGAGCCCCCGCCGCCGGGCATGGTTCCCAGCTGCGCCGAGGGCGGCGTCCTCGGTGTGCTCTGCGCGTCCATCGGCTCCATCCAGGTCACCGAGGCCATCAAGGTCCTGACCGGTGTGGGCGACGCGCTGGTCGGCCGCCTGATGATCTACGACGCCCTGGAGATGCAGTACCGCCAGGTCAAGGTCCGCAAGGACCCCGACTGCGCCGTCTGCGGCGAGAACCCGACCGTCACCGAGCTCATCGACTACGAGGCCTTCTGCGGCGTCGTCTCCGAGGAGGCCCAGCAGGCGGCGGCCGGTTCCACGATCACTCCCAAGCAGCTCAAGGAGTGGATCGACGCCGACGAGAAGATCGAGATCATCGACGTCCGCGAGCCGAACGAGTACGAGATCGTCTCGATCCCGGGCGCCAAGCTGATCCCCAAGAACGAGTTCCTGATGGGCACCGCTCTGGAGAGCCTGCCGCAGGACAAGAAGATCGTCCTGCACTGCAAGACGGGCGTCCGCAGTGCGGAAGTCCTCGCGGTCCTGAAGTCCGCGGGCTTCAGCGACGCGGTGCACGTCGGTGGCGGCGTGATCGGCTGGGTCCACCAGATCGAGCCGGAGAAGCCGGTCTACTAGACCCGACGCGCTCCTGACCGGGGGCCGGGCGGCCGAAGAGGCCGCCCGGCCCCTTCGGCTTTCCGCCCCTCCTGCCGCGGGCCGGCTATCCGCAGACCGTTCCCGACGCCGGTATTTTTCCGTCCAGGAAGTACGCGTTCACCGCCCGCGCCACGCACGCGTCGCCGGACGGGTACGCGCCGTGCCCCTCACCCTTGAACGTCAGGTGCACACCGACCCCCTTGCCCAGTTCCCGCGCCATCTTCAGCGAGCCCTCGAACGGTGTCGCCGGGTCCCCCGTGCCGCCGACGACCAGGATCGGCGCGGCCCCGGGGGCCGACACCTCCGGCGTCTCGTGCGCGCCGGGCACCGGCCAGGAGGCGCACCACCCCGCCAGGTCCCAGGCCAGGTAGGGGCCGAAGGCGGGGGACACCTTGCGGAAGTCCGCCAGGTGCCGCGCGCGGACCTCGTCGGCGGTCACCCGGCCCTTGGCGTCGGCACAGGAGATGGCACGCTGCGAGTGGTTCGCGGTGCTGTAGTGGCCGCGTGCGTCACGGTTGTTGTACGAGTCGGCGAGCCGCAGCAGGGGGGCTCCGTCGCCCTGCTCCGCCGCCGACAGCGCCCGGGTGAGCGTGGGCCAGCTCTGCCGGCTGTAGAGCGGGGCGATGATGCCGGTGAGCGCGAGGCTCTGGGTGAGCTCGCGCCCGCCGCCCGCCGCACCGGTGGGCAGCGGCGCCCGGTCCAGGCGGTCGAGGAGCCGCACCACGCGCGCGGTGCCGTCCTTGGGCGGCGTACCCCCGTCGCGGAAGTAGTTGTCCAGGGCCCGCTGGAAGCCGAGGGCCTGGTTGCGGGAGTGGCCGACGACGTCGGCGGCCGGGTCCACGACCGCGTCCAGGGTGAGCCGCCCCACTTTGCCGGGGAACAAGTGGGCGTAGACACCGCCCAGTTCGGTGCCGTAGGAGAAGCCGAAGTAGTGCAGCTTCGGGTCGCCGAGCGCCTGGCGGAGCACATCGAGGTCGCGGGCCGCCCCGGTGGTGCCGACGTGCGGCAGGATCTTGCCGGAGCGCTGTGCGCAGCCCGCTCCGAAGGCCTTGGCGTCGGCGAAGTACGCCTTCTCCTCGGCGGGGGTGTCCGGGGTGGAGTCCAGGGCGAGGGAGGCCTCCGTGGCCCGGTCGTCCCGGCAGACCACCTCGGAACTCTCCGCCACGCCCCGGGGGTCAAAGCCGACCAGGTCGTACCGCCCGTGCAGGGTGCTGAACAGCTCGCTCATGCCGGGGAGCGCGGCCACTCCGGAGCCGCCGGGGCCACCGAAGTTGAACAGGAGCGAACCGATCCGGTCGCCGCCGTTCCTGGCGCGGGAGCGGATCAGGGCGATGCCCAGGGTCTCGCCCGCCGGCTTCGCGTAGTCCAGGGGGACCTTGGCGGTGGCGCACTGCCACTCCGCGCCGGGCGCCACCGCGTCGCTGCCGTTCGCCTTCACCGGGGCCGCGCAGGCCTTCCAGGCCAGCTTCTGGCCGGTGATCGAGGCCGGCAGGGCGGACGCAGCGTCCGGCGCGGCCGACGGCTCGGAGGACGCCCGCCCTCCAACTGCCGGACCGCCCTCGCGCGTCGGGGCCGGTGCGGCGCCCTGCCCCGGGGAGCACGCCGCGGCGGCGACCGCGGTCGCCGCCACCGCCGCCAGCACCGACCCCGCCCGTACGTACCGTTTTCCGCGCCGTGCCATGGCAGACCCCCGTCGCTCCGCTCCCCGTACCCGCCCCGTGATCGAAAGCGAGTACCAATATCCTAGGGGCGACCACTGACAGTGACCGAAATCCCTTGCGGGGCCCGGCCGCTACTCGCAGACCCGGCCCGCCGCCGGAACCTTCCCGGCCAGCAGGTAGTCGTCCACGGCCGTCTTCACGCACGCGCTTCCGCTGTTGTACGCGCCGTGACCCTCGCCCTTGTACGTCAGCTCGATGCCGACGCCCTTGCCGAGCTTCTGCGCCATCTTCCGCGCCCCCTCGTAAGGGGTCGCGGGGTCACCGGTGTTGCCGATGACCACGATCGGCGCCGCGCCCGGGGCGCTCACGTCCGGCGTCACCCACTGCCCGGGCACCGGCCACGACGAGCAGCCGGACAGGCCCCAGGCCAGGAAGTCGCCGAAGACGGGGGACGCCCTGCGGAACTCGGTGACCTTCGACTTGGCGTGGGCGAGGCCGTAACGCTCCTTGGAGTCCACGCAGTTGATGGCGGCGTTGGCGGCACCGATGTTGCTGTACGTACCGTCCTGGTTGCGGCCGTTCATGGCGTCGGCGAGGACCAGCAGCAGGGAGCCGTCGCCACCGTCCGCCTCGTCGAGACCCTGCTCCAGGTACGGCCAGAAGTCCTTCGAGTAGAGCGTCTGGACA
Source organism: Streptomyces sp. NPDC058663 (assembly GCF_042716745.1). NCBI lineage: Bacteria > Bacillati > Actinomycetota > Actinomycetes > Kitasatosporales > Streptomycetaceae > Streptomyces > Streptomyces sp. NPDC058663. The sequence goes on along the minus strand of NZ_JBHXRV010000016.1, from coordinate 67,827 downwards.
ATGCCGTTGGTGGCCTGGCTCTGAGTCAGCTGCCGGCCGCCGCCGGCCGGGACCGGCTTCTTGTCGAGACGCTGGAGGAGCGCGACGACGCCGGCCTCGATCTCGGCGGGCGAACTGCCCTCCAGCTTGCAGTCGTCACCGCGCGCCACACAGTCCTTGGCGAAGTTGGTCAGGGCCAGCTGGAAGCCCTTGGCCTGGCCCAGCGAGCCCTGTTCGGAGGTCTGCGTGGGGTCCACGACCGCGTCGAAGACCGCCCGGCCGACCCGCTTGGGGAACAGATGGGCGTAGACACCGCCCAGCTCGGTGCCGTACGAGATGCCGAAGTAGTGCAGCTTGTCGTCGCCGAGCACCTGGCGCATCAGGTCGAGGTCCTTGGCCGCGTTGGTGGTGCCGACGTGCGGCAGCACCGCCCCGGAGTTCTTCTCGCAGGCGTCGGAGTACCTCTTGAGGCCCTCGGCATACGCCCGCTCCTCGGCCGCGTCGTCGGGCGTCATGTCCTCGGCGTAGTACGCGTCGAGGGCCTTGGCGTCCTGGCACTCCACCGGCGCGCTGCCGCCCACACCCCGGGGGTCGAAGCTCACCAGGTCGTACCGGGAGCGCAGCTTCTCGTAGTCCTTGCCGAAGCCCGGCAGACCGGTCACCCCGGAGCCGCCGGGGCCGCCGAAGTTGAAGATCAGCGAGCCGATGCGGTTCTTCCGGTCGGCGGCCTCGGCCCGGATCAGGGCCAGTTCGATGCGCTCGCCGTCCGGCTCGGCGTAGTCGCGCGGCACCTTCATCGTGGCGCACTGCCAGGCCGTGCCGCCGGGCAGCGGTGACGGCTTCGCACCTTCCCCCTGCGCGGCGCTGGGCGCCGGACAGTCCGCCCAGTCGAGTTCCTGGGCGGCGAGGTCCTGCTTCTTGTCGCCGTCGCTCCTGTTCTTGCCGCCGCCGTCGGAACATCCGGCGAGGGACAGCAGTACGGCGACGGAGGCGGCCAGTGCCGGGGCGCGCAGTGCGGAAGGGGTAGACATGCCCCCCATCGTGCTTGGTACCACTCCGGGCCGCGCGCGCCGGGGGCCAAGCGGGTGCCGCAGGCAGCGGCCCGTCCCTGCGCGACGCACCCTGCTCGTGGCCCGGTACCCGCGCCCTACAGCGCCCCCTTGCGCGTGAGCCGGTTGAAGCACAGCCAGCCCGGCAGCACCGGCAGCCAGAACGTCAGCAGCCGGTACAGCAGCACCGCGGGCGTCGCGATGGAGGCCGGCAGCCCGGCGACGCTCAGCGCGCCGATCAGCGCGCCCTCCACCGCGCCGACACCACCGGGCGTCGGCACCGCGGAGCCCACCGCGTTCGCCGTCAGGAACACCACGGCGACGGTGGCGTAACTGAGATGGTCGCCTTCGCCCTGTCCGAACGCGCGGATCGACGCGTCCAGACACATCACGAACACCACCGTCAGCAGCACCATGCCGCCGATGCCGGTCGCCAGCTTCTTCGGCCGCTGCAGCACGTCGAGCAGCCGCGGCACCACACCGGCGAACAGCGAACGCACGCGTGTGACGACGAACTTCCGCAGGAACGGTACGGCTGTCACGATCATCGCCAGCACCGCCGCCGTCAGCAGGCCGGCGATCACCGTCCGGGACGGGTTCTCCCAGGAGGTCCGCTCGGTTCCGGTCACATAACCGAAGATCATCAGCAGTCCGATGTGGCTCGCCAGACCGAACAGCTGTGAAGCGCCCACGCTCGCCACCGCCAGGCCCGGACGTACGCCGGCCTTCTGCAGGAAGCGGGTGTTGAGTGCCACGCCGCCGATCGCGGCCGGCGCCACCAGTTTCACGAAGGACCCGGCGACCTGCGCCTTGACGGTCTGCCAGAACGACACCTTCTCGGGCACGAAGCCCAGCAGGCTCATCGCCGCCGCCACGTAACTGAGCGCGGAGAACAGCGCCGCCACGGCGACCCAGCCCCACTTCATCGTGGCGAACGCGTCGGTGATCGGGTTCTTCAGCAGGTACGAGATCAGGATGTACGCGGCGAAGGCGCCCGCCAGCATGCTGATCAGAGTGCGCGGCTTGACGCGCTCCAGCCGGGCCGCCTCGACCGGGGCCTGCGGGCGGATCAGCAGCACCTGGTGGCGGATCTGCGTCAGCAGATCCTCCTCCCTGGCGCCCTCCACCGCCTCGTCGATGGCCTCCTTCTCGGCCTTCTTCTCCGCCCGTACGGCCTTGCGTCCGTCCGGAGCGGCGGCCTCCGCGCCCTTCTCGCGGGCCCGCGCCTCCTTCGATGCCTTCGACGCCTCGATGACGGCGTCCCGCTCCCGCTGCGAGCGCTCGCGACCCAGCCGGCGCAGCGTCGCGCGCGTGGAGCGGGAGAGCGCGATCGGCTGCAGCAGCGGAAGGCTGTCGGCGACCGTGTCCGGGCCCAGTACCTCCAGCGCGGCGGCCACCGCCCGTTCGGCCCCGGTGCGCAGCCCCAGCGTCGTCAGCAGCTGAGCCACGTCCATCCGCAGGACGACATCGCCCGCGGCGATCTCACCGCCGCGCAGGTCGGTCAGGATCACCGTGCCGGAACGATCCACCAGAATCGCGTCACCGGCCAGCCTGCGGTGCGCGATGCGCCGTGACTGGAGTGCCTTCACCTGGCGCCAGGCGTCCTGCAGCAACTCGTCGGTGATCTCCTCGTCCGGCAGCGAGTCCAAGGTGCGCCCGCCCAGGTGCTCGTACACGAGCATCACCGCGTCCGGGCCCAGCTCGGAGGTGGCGATCAGCTTCGGGGCGTTCGCACCGGCCGCGATCGCCGCGTACGCCAGCAGCGCCTCCTGCTCCAGCGCCTGGCGCAGCGACTGGATGGAGCGGCGCTGGGTGATGCCACGCAGGGTCAGCCTGCGCCACACCCGGTAGAAGAAGCCGTGTGCCTGCTGCTCCCGGTCCACGACCGTGATGTCGAGCGGTGGGCCGTCCTCCAGGGTGACGATGTAGCGCCGCCCCCGGTCGCCCTGGTCGCTCAGGTCGATCGGCTCCTCGGCGCGCATCGCGGTCACCGGCCGGAAGCCCACGTGCCGCAGTCCGGCGAGGAGGGTCTGGCCGGTGGGCCGCACATTGGGGGAGCCCACCGCGTAGAGCGTCGCGTACGCCACCGTCCAGCCGATCAGGACCGTCACCACGATCGACAGCGGGGTGGTCTGGCCGCCGACGAGCACCGCGAACGCGTTCAGCAGCAGCACCGCCCACAGGGCCACCCGCCAGCGCGGCCGCCGGGCCATCCCGACGGCTGTCATGTACGCGATGACCGGGGCGAGGTAGCCGTGCACCGGATCCGTGAGCTGCCCGGTGCCGTCGCTGGAGATCCGGGTGAGGGCCTCACGGATGCTCTCCGGAGCGGGGCCGGAGACCCACAGGTCGGTGGCGAGGGCCACCCCGTGCGCGAGGACGGCCGCCAGGACGCCGTCGGCGATCCGCAGCCCGTCGCGCTTGATGAGCCGCTCGATCGCGAAACCGACGGGGAGGATCAGCACGGCGATGCTGGAGATCAGCCCCGCCAGCCGGACGATGACGACCGGAGTCTGCTTCGTGCCCTCCAGGATGTCCTTCTCCAGGCCGGACGCCGTCCCGTGGGCGAACGCGGCCATCGCGATCACACAGATGATGCCGAGTACACCGGACAGCAGCCGCACCAGGTCGGCGGGGCGGTGCACCCGGGCGGCGAGCAGCGGCTCGTCACCCGAGACGCGCTCCACGTGCCCCTCGCCGGTCAGCTCGGCGGCATCGGCGGCCGTCATTCCGGGGACCACCAGGGTGGCGCCCGTCCGAGGGGCTTCCGGCTGCGCGGAACCCGCCGGGGAGGACCCTTCGCGGGGGACGTCCGGGTCCGGGTCCTGCCGCGTCTCGTTCGCCCGCGGGGCGTCCGGGTCCGGGCGTGGGACGGCGTCAGGAGCGCCTGCCGCCGGTTGAGGCTGCACGTCCTGCTCCTTCGTCGTCGTCTCTTCTGGGTCTCGTCTCACCAGTCATTGCCCGGATGATGGTGGCATGACCGGATGCCCGGGGGAGCTGTCAGGGTGCTGTGCCCGCAATTGCCCCGCGCGTCGCACGCGCGCGTAGAGCGGTCGCCGCGCTGTCGGTGGGGTGGTGCAGGATGGGCCGGATGAGCGAGACGCCTGCCGTGAGCGAGACGCTCCCGGAGTACGCGGAACGGGTCCTTGCCGTCGCGGAACTGATTCCGCCCGGCCGGGTGATGACGTACGGGGACGTGGCCGAGTGGCTGAACCAGGAGGCGGACCCCGGCGACGGGAGCAGCGGTGAACGCCCGGCGGGCGGCGGCCCCCGGCAGGTCGGCCGGGCGATGTCGCTGTACGGGGGCGCCGTCCCCTGGTGGCGGGTGGTCCGCTCGGACGGCCATCTGCTGCCCGGCCACGAGCTGCGCGCACTGGAGCGGTACCGGGCCGAGGGCACCCCGCTGCGCACGGCGGGCCGCAGCACCGAGGGGCATCTGCCGCGCCTGGACATGCGGCGGGCACGTTGGGACGGCGGCACCGACTCCGGCGGAGGCGGAGGCGGAGGCCGGACGGGCGGCTCGTGAGGCGCCGGGAGCGCCTGCGGCTCCACGCGCCGGGGGCGCGTGTGCGGCTTTCCGCGCCGGGGGCACACCTGCGGCCTTCTGCGCCCCGAGCACGCCTGCGGCTTTACGTGCCTCGAGCACGCCTGCGGCTTTCCGCGCTCCAAGCACGCGTGCGGTCCTCAGTGCCCGGGGCGCGTGTGCGCGGAAACGGCGAGTGGTACGGCTCACACGGTCCAGCTTCCGCCATCGCGGGCCTGCCGGGGCTGTCCGAGGACCGTACGGGGGACAGGGCGTGGTGTCGCAGGGCTGCGGGGCCACGCACGTGCGTGACCTGCTCCGGCGTGACGGAGTCCGGCGGCGCGGCCACCGGGGGAGCAGAGACTGCCGCGGGCACCCGCGGGGCGGGCGCGCGTGCGGAGCCGCTGCGTCCAGTACGTCTCCTGGCGTAGCGTCGACCGCACGCGGTACGTCCGGCACGCATCCCACAGCGGCCCCCCGGACCCCGTACAGCACAGTCATCCTCCACGGCCGCAAGGCAACCAGCACACCACCCACCAGGACCGGCGATCCACGTGAGCACCTCCATCTCCTCGGGCCCCACGGGTTCCCCGGGGGTCTCCCCCCGGCCCCACCGGCGGAAGCGGCAGGGGACCCCGGGCGCGTACCGGCTGGTCCGCACGGCCCCGGGGAGGACGGACCCCCCTCTGCTGGACGCACACCAGCGCGCGGTGGTTGACCACGTCCGGGGACCGCTGCTCGTGCTCGCCGGACCCGGCACCGGGAAAACGACCACCCTGGTGGAGGCGGTCGCCGCCAGGATCGCGGCCGGGGCCCGCCCCGAGCGGCTCCTCGTCCTGACCTTCAGCCGCAAGGCCGCCGTCGAACTCCGCGACCGCATGGCCCTGCGCCTGGGCTCCCGGCAGGCCCCGCAGGCCACCACCTTCCACTCGTACTGCTACGCCCTGGTCCGCGCCCACCAGGACAGCGACCTGTTCAGCGAACCGCTGCGGCTGCTGTCGGGCCCCGAACAGGACGTGGCGGTACGGGAGCTGCTGGCCGGTGAGATCGACCTGGAGAAGGCCGGGCTCGCCCACGTCAGCTGGCCCGACGAACTGCGTGCCTGCCTCACCACCCGCGGGTTCGCCGACGAGGTGCGCGCGGTGCTGGCCCGCAGCCGCGAGCTGGGCCTGGGCCCCGGCGCCCTGCGCGACTTCGCCGAGCGGCTGGGGCGCCCCGACTGGAAGGCCGCCGCGACCTTCCTCGCCGAATACCTCGACGTCCTCGACATGCAGGGCGTCCTCGACTACGCGGAACTCGTGCACCGGGCGGTGCTGCTCGCCGAGCGCGAGGCGGCGACAGGGCGGCTCGCCGCCTCCTACGACGCGGTGTTCGTCGACGAGTACCAGGACACCGACCCCGCCCAGGTACGGCTGCTGCACGCGCTGGCCGGCGCGGGCCGCACCCTGGTGGCCTTCGGCGACCCCGACCAGTCGATCTACGCGTTCCGGGGCGCCGACGTCGGCGGCATCCTCGACTTCCCGCAGACCTTCCGCCGCGCCGACGGCGGACCCGCCCGCGTCGAAGTCCTCACCACCTCCCGCCGCTCCGGCGCGGACCTGCTCGCCGCCACCCGCCTGCTCACCCGCCGCATGCCGCTGACCCGGCTGCCCGCCGCGGCCGTAAGGGCCCACCGGGAGCTGTCCGCCGTGCGCGAGGGCGGCCGGGTCGAGGTCTGCACCTACCCCACGGCGGGCGCCGAACTGGACAACGTGGCGGACATCCTGCGCAGGGCGCACCTGGAGGACGGCGTCCCGTGGAGCGAGATGGCGGTCCTGGTCAGGGCGGGCGGGCGCACCATCCCCTCGGTGCGCCGCGCGCTGACCTCCGCCGGCGTACCGCTGGAGATCGACGGCGACGACCTGCCGCTGCGCCACGAGCCGGCGGTGACACCACTGCTGACGGCGCTGCGGGCGGTCGCCACGGCGGCACTGGAACAGGCGCCGCGGACGCCGTTCCGGGCGGAGCCGGAGGGCGCCGCGGCGGAGGAGAGCCACGCGCGGGGCGCGGGCGACGGAGACGCCGACCACGCGCGTGTGGACGGAGACGCCGACCACGTCCCCGAGCGCGCGGACGGAGACGCCGACCACGCCCACGCGCGCGTGCAGGCGGCCGGGGCCGGGGCGGCGTCCGCCGTGCGGGTGCCCGGCTGGCTCGGCACCGAGACGGCCGTCGAGCTGCTCTCCTCGCCCCTCGGCGGCATGGACGCCGCCGACCTGCGCCGCCTCGGGCGGGCACTGCGCGACGAGGAGCGGGCCGCGGGCAACCCGGTGCCGCCGCCCTCCGACCTTTTGCTCGCCCAGGCTCTCGCCGAACCCGAGCGGCTCGCCGCGCACGACCCGGCGTACGCGCGCGGGGCGCAGATCCTGGGCACCCTGCTGCGCAAGGCCCGCGAGCTCCTGGCCGGCGGCGGTACCGCCGAGGACGCACTGTGGGCGCTGTGGGACGGCACCGGCTGGCCGGACCGGCTGGAGCGGTCCGCGCTGCGAGGCGGCCCGGCCGGCCGCAACGCCGACCGCGACCTGGACGCGGTGTGCGCGCTGTTCGACACCGCTGCGCGCGCGGAGGAGCGCTCCGGGGGGCGCGGCGCGCTCAACTTCCTGGAGGAGCTGGACGCCCAGGACATCGCCGCCGACACCCTCAGCAGGCGCACCGTGCGCGCCGATGCGGTACGGCTGATGACCGCGCACCGCTCCAAGGGGCTGGAATGGCGGCTGGTCGTCGTCACCGGGGTGCAGGAGGGCCTGTGGCCCGACCTGCGCCGCCGGGGCTCCCTCCTGGAGGCCGACCGCATCGGCCGCGACGGCCTCGCCGAACCGCTCACCCCCGGCGCCCTCCTCGCCGAGGAGCGCCGACTCTTCTACGTGGCCGCCACCCGTGCGCGCGAGCGCCTCGTCGTCACCGCCGTGCGGGCCCCCGCCGACGACGGCGACCAGCCGTCCCGCTTCCTCACCGAACTCGGTGTCGAGCCGCGCGACGTGACCGGGCGCCCCCGCCGCCCGCTCGCGGTCTCCGCGCTGGTCGCCGAACTCCGTGCCACCACCGTCGACCCGGACGCCTCCGAGGCGCTGCGGGACGCCGCGGCCCGCCGTCTCGCCAGATTGGCGGCGCTCAGCGACGACAACGGGCAGCCGATGGTGCCGGCAGCCCACCCCGACCACTGGTGGGGCCTCAACGAGCCGACGCACAGCGCGGTGCCGCTGCGCGACCGCGACCAGCCCGTCGTCCTCTCCGGCAGCGCGCTCGCCCAGCTCGCGAACACCTGCTCGCTCCAGTGGTTCCTGGGCCGCGAGGTCAAGGCGGACGCCCCGGCCACCGCGGCCCAGGGCTTCGGCAACGTGGTGCACGTGCTGGCGGACGAGGTCGCCTCCGGGCGCACCCCGGCCGACCTGGCCGTCCTCATGGAGCGGCTGGACTCGGTGTGGGACGCGCTGGCCTTCGACGCGCCCTGGAAGTCCCGGCAGGAGAAGGAGCACGCGCGCGTGGCGCTGGAGCGGTTCCTGCAGTGGCACGTGACGGACCGGGGCGGGCGGACCGCCGTCGCCACCGAGCACGACTTCGACGTGACGCTGGAGGCGGGCGGCGAGTACGAGGTGCGCATCCGGGGATCGATGGACCGGGTCGAGACGGACGCGCAGGGGCGGGCGTACGTCGTCGACTTCAAGACCGGCAAGTCGGCCCCGACCAGGGACGAGGTGGCCCAGCACCCGCAGCTGGCCGTCTACCAGCTGGCGGTACGGGAGGGGGCCGTGGACGACGTGTTCGGCCGACGCCCCGATCCCGGCGGTGCCGAACTCGTCCAGCTGCGGCAGAGCGCGGCGAAGAAGGACGGCGGGGACACCCTGCCCAAGATCCAGGCGCAGGAGCCGCTGGCCGGGGAATGGGTCGGGGACCTGCTGGCCACGGCGGCCGGACGGGTGCTCGACGAACGGTTCGCACCGAGCACGGGGACGCAGTGCACGCACTGCACGTTCCGCGCCTCGTGCAGTGCGCAGCCGGAGGGCCGGCAGGTGGTGGACTGACGGGGCGCCGGAGCGCCGGGGGTGCAGGGGGCGCCGTGCGGGCGGTGTGCTGACGGCCGCCCCCGCCGGACTCCCGTAAGGACAAAGTGCCTGGTCGAAGGCGTGCGGCGGGCGTTGTCAGTGGGTGCCGTTAGCCTTTTCGGGGTGACCACCAGAATCACCGACCCCGAGCAGCTCAAGCGGCTCCTCGGCATCCCGTTCACCCCGGAGCAGCTGGCGTGCATCACCGCACCCACCGCCCCGCAGGTCATCGTGGCCGGAGCCGGATCGGGCAAGACGACGGTGATGGCCGCACGGGTGGTGTGGCTGGTGGGCACCGGGAGGGTCGCCCCCGAGCAGGTGCTCGGCCTGACGTTCACCAACAAGGCGGCCGGCGAACTCGCCGAGCGCGTCCGCAAGGCGCTGGTCGCCGCCGGCATCACCGACCCCGACACCCTCGACCCCGACAACCCTCCCGGCGAACCCCGCATCTCCACTTACCACGCCTTCGCCGGCCAGCTCCTCACCGACCACGGCCTGCGCATCGGCCTGGAGCCCTCCGCCCGGCTGCTCGCCGACGCCACCCGCCACCAGCTCGCCGCCCGCGTCCTGCGCGAGGCCCCCGGCCCCTACCCCGCTCTCACCCGGTCCTTCGCCACCCTGGTCAGCGACCTCCTCGCGCTCGACGCGGAGCTCGCCGAACACCTGGTGAGCCCGCAGACCCTCCGCTCGTACGACACGGAACTGCTGCGCACCCTGGAGGGCCTCAAGCTCACCAACCCCGACCTGCGCAAGGTCCCCGAAGCAGCGGAAGCCCGCCGCGAACTCCTGGAACTGACCGTCCGCTACCAGGAGCAGAAGCGGACCCGGGACCTCCTCGACTTCGGCGACCAGATCGCGCTCTCCGCACGCCTCGCCGCCCTGCCCGAGGTGAGCGAGGCACTGCGCGGCGAGTTCCAGGTGGTGCTGCTCGACGAGTACCAGGACACCTCGGTGGCCCAGCGGCTGCTGCTCTCCGGCCTGTTCGGCGGCGGCACGGGGCACGCGGTGACCGCGGTCGGCGACCCCTGCCAGGCCATTTACGGCTGGCGCGGCGCCTCCGTCGCCAACCTCGACGACTTCCCCGAACACTTCCCGCACGCCGACGGCCGCCCCGCCGACCGTTACGCGCTCAGCGAGAACCGCCGCAGCGGCGGACGCCTCCTCGACCTCGCCAACGGCCTCGCCACCCCGCTGCGCGCCATGCACCGCGGCGTCGAAGCACTGCGCCCCGCCCCCGGCGCGGAGCGCGAGGGCACCGTCCGCTGCGCCCTGCTCCGTACGTACACCGAGGAGATCGAGTGGGTCGCCGACTCCCTCGCCCACCTGGTGCGCACCGGCACGGCGCCCGGCGACATCGCCGTCCTGTGCCGTACCGCCGGCGACTTCCCCGAGATCCAGGGGGCCCTGGTGGCCCGCGACATCCCCGTCGAGGTCGTCGGCCTGGCCGGACTGCTGCACCTGCCCGAGGTCGCCGACCTGGTCGCGGTCTGCGAAGTACTCCAGGACCCCGGCGCCAACGCCTCCCTGGTCCGGCTGCTCACCGGCCCCCGCTGGCGCATCGGCCCCCGTGACCTGGCCCTGCTCGGCCGCAGGGCGCGGCTCCTGGTCCACCGGGGCAGCGGCACGGACGAGGACCCCGACCGCAGGCTGGCGGAGGCCGTCGAGGGGGTCGACCCGTCCGAGGTGATATCGCTCGCGGACGCCCTGGACACCTTCCTCGAATCGGCCGGGGGAGCGGACGACGGCCTGCCGTTCTCAACCGAGGCACGGGTACGGTTCGCCCGCCTGGCCCGGGAACTGCGCGAGCTGCGCCGCTCGCTGGCCGACCCGCTCATGGACGTCCTGCACCGCGTGCTGAACACCACCGGGCTCGAAGTCGAACTGTCCGCGTCCCCGCAGGCGCTGGCCGCCCGGCGCCGCGAGACCCTCAACAACTTCCTCGACATCGCGGCCGGGTTCGCCTCCCTCGACGGCGAGGCCACCCTGCTCGCCTTCCTCGGCTTCCTGCGCACCGCCGCCCAGTACGAGAAGGGCCTGGACAACGCGCTGCCCGGCGGCGAGAACACCGTCAAGGTCCTCACCGCGCACAAGTCCAAGGGCCTGGAGTGGAAGGTGGTCGCCGCCCCCGGCCTGGTCAAGGGCACCTTCCCGAGCGAACGCACCCGCGAGTCCTGGACCTCCCAGGCCAAGGTCCTGCCGCACGCCCTGCGCGGCGACGCATCCACGCTGCCGCGGATCGAGGAGTGGGACGCCAAGGGCATCAAGCTCTTCAAGGAGCGGATGAAGGCCCACCAGCACACGGAGGAACTCCGCCTCGGGTACGTCACCTTCACCCGCCCCCGCGACCTGCTGCTCGGCTCCGGCCACTGGTGGGGGCCGAATCAGAAGAAGCCGCGCGGCCCGTCCGAGTTCCTCACGGCGCTCTACGAGCACTGCGCGGCGGGGCACGGCGAGATCGAGGTCTGGGCGGACGAGCCGGCACCCGACGAGGACAACCCCGCCCTTGCGGAGACCGGCACCGACCGGGCCTGGCCGCTCCCGCTCGACGACCGGGCGCTGCGCCGTCGCCGCCGCGCCGCCGCACAGGTGCTGACGCACCTCGACTCGCTGCGCGGCACACCGCAGCCGCCTCCGGAGCCGGAGGCCGCAGCCGAACCGGCGGCCTGGGAGGAGTGGGCCCCCGACGAGGAACCGCAGGAGGACCCCGAGGCCCCCGGCCACGAGGACCCGGCGCAGTGGGCAGCCCAGGACGAGGCCCCGGACCCCGCCGAGTGGGACACCCTGCTGACGGAACGCCCGCGCCCCGCGGGCGCCACAGCCGCGAAGGGGCAGGGCGCGGGGGCCGAGCCCTCGTGGGAGGAGGCCGGGAGGGACGTGCCACCGCCACCCCACACGGCTGTCCCCGACGCGACTGGCCACGGCCCCGCAGCCGCCCGACCGCACCCGGAAGAGGCCCCGCCCCACCCCGACGCTCCCGCACCCCACCGGGCCGAGCCCGCACCCCACCCCGACGCTCCCGCACCCCACCGGGCCGAGCCCGCACCCCACCCCGACGCTCCCGCACCCCACCGGGCCGAGCCCGCACCCCACCACGACGAGCACGGCCCCCACCGGAACGAGCCAGCACCCCACCACGACGAGCACGCACCCCACCGGAACGAGCCAGCACCCCACCGGAACGAAGCCCTGAGTCTCCTGGAAGAGGTTCCGCACCTCGCGGACTTCGTCCCCGCGCAGGGCGGTGCGTCCGGTGACCCCGCGTCCCAAGGGCGGGCCTCCATGGCGCTCACCCCCGAGGAGGCCCGCGCCGTCGACTCCTGGGACCGGGACTTCGACGCCCTCGCCGGCGAGCTCCGCAGGGCCAGGGCCGGCACCCGGGACGTACCCGTGCCGCCCGCGCTGTCCGCCACCCAGCTCATGCGGCTGGCCGCAGACCCCGACGGTTTCGCCCAGGAACTGGCCCGTCCCATGCCCAGGCCGCCGCAGCCCGCGGCCCGCCGGGGCACCCGGTTCCACGCGTGGGTGGAGTCCCGGTTCGAGGAACTGCCGCTGCCGATGCTCGGCCCCGAGGAGCTTCCCGGCGGAGACGAGGACGACATCGAGATCGCCGACGAGCGCGACCTGACCGCGCTCAAGGAGGCGTTCGAGCGGACCTCGTACGCCCGCAGGACCCCGTACCGCACGGAAACCCCGTTCCACCTCACCCTCGCGGGCCGGGTGGTCCGCGGCCGGATCGACGCCGTCTACCGGGACGAGACCACCGGGACGTACGAGATCGTCGACTGGAAGACCAGCCGCACCCGGGCCGCCGACCCGCTCCAGCTCGCGATCTACCGGCTGGCCTGGGCGGAGCTGCACGGGCTGCCCCCCGAAGAGGTGCTCGCCACATTTCTGTACGTCCGCAGCGGGGAGACTGTCCGCCCCGGCGGCCTGCCGGGCCGCCGGGAACTGGAGCGCATCCTGTCCGGCGAGCCCTCCGCCGACGTACCCGCGACGACCGGGCAACCCCGCTCCGGCCGGTCCAGGACCCGGCCGCCGGACGCCGCACCCCCGCCGGAGAGTTAGGCTCAAGGCCATGAGCGACACCCCGGACAGCGCCGTCCGTACGTACATAAGCGAGCACCGCGCCGCCTTCCTCGCGGACCTCGCGGAGTGGCTGCGCATCCCCTCCGTCTCGGCCCAGCCCGAGCACGCCGAGGACGTACGGCGCAGTGCCGAGTGGCTGGCCGCGAAGCTCGGGGAGACCGGCTTCCCCACCACCGAGATCTGGCCCACGGACGGAGCCCCGGCGGTCTTCGCCGAGTGGCCCTCCGGCGACGAGGGCGCCCCCACCGTGCTGGTCTACGGCCATCACGACGTACAGCCCGCCGCCCGCGAGGACGGCTGGCACACCGAACCCTTCGAGCCGACGACCGTCGAAGGACGGCTGTACGCGCGCGGTGCCGCCGACGACAAGGGTCAGGTCTTCTTCCACACCCTCGGTGTCCGCGCCCACCTCGCCGCCACCGGCCGCACCGCCCCCGCGGTCAACCTCAAGCTGCTGATCGAGGGCGAGGAGGAGTCCGGCTCCCCGCACTTCCGCGCGCTGATCGAGGAGCGCCGCGAGCGCCTCGCCGCGGACACCGTGATCGTCTCGGACACCGGCATGTGGTCGCGGGACACCCCGACCGTCTGCACGGGCATGCGCGGCCTCGCCGACTGCGAGATCACCTTCCGCGGCCCCGACCAGGACATTCACTCCGGCTCGTTCGGCGGCGCGGTGCCCAACCCCGCGACCGTCGCCGCCCGGGTGGTCGCCGCCCTGCACGACGAGGACGGCCGCGTCACCGTCCCCGGCTTCTACGACGGCATCGTCCCGCTCACCGACCGCGAGCGCGCACTCTTCGCCGAGCTGCCCTTCGACGAGGAGCAGTGGCTGCGCACGGCCAAGTCGTACGCCACCGCGGGCGAAGCCGGGTACTCCACCCTGGAGCGCGTCTGGGCCCGCCCGACCGCCGAGGTCAACGGCATCGGCGGCGGCTACCAGGGCCCCGGCGGCAAGACCGTCGTCCCCTCGTCCGCCGAACTGAAGCTGTCGTTCCGGCTGGTCGCGGGCCAGGACCCGGACAAGATCGAGCAGGCGGTAGGGGAGTGGGTCGAGGCCCGCGTCCCGGCGGGCATCCGTCACGAGATCGTCTTCGGCGCCGCCACCCGCCCGTGCCTGACCCCGCTGGACCACCCCGCCCTCCAGTCCGTCGTACGGGCCATGGGGCGCGCTTTCGGGCAGCGGATCCGCTTCACCCGCGAGGGCGGGTCGGGCCCGGCCGCCGATCTCCAGGACGTGCTCGGGGCACCCGTGCTCTTCCTGGGCATCTCCGTACCGTCCGACGGCTGGCACGCGCCCAACGAGAAGGTCGAACTGGACCTGCTCTTCAAGGGCGTCGAAACCACCGCGTACCTCTGGGGCGACCTGGCCGCCCAGGCCGACGGCTGACCGGACAGGCAGCCGACCAGAGGACCGCTGAGCAGAACAGAATCCCGATCCACCCGGGGGAGTTGGAAGCACCTGTGAGCACCAGCACCAGTACCACCGCCGGAAGCAACGGCACCGGCGGCACCAGTGCCGGAAGCAACGGCACCGGCGGCACCAGCGCCGGCAGCGGCGCCCTCGTCGAGGCCGGGGCCGGTGACCGGCCCCTCGCGCTCGCCGCCGCCAGCGGCATCGACCGCGCCGCGCACCACCGCATGGACGAGGCGTGGCTGGCAGCGGCCTGGAGCCACCCCTCCACCCGTGTCTTCGTGGTCTCCGGCGGGCAGGCGCTGGTCGACGACACCCCCGACGGCCGCACCGAACTGGTCATGACCCCGGCGTTTGAGGCACCCCTCACCGAGACCCACCGTTACTTCCTGGGCACCGACGAGGAGGGCGTCAGCTACTTCGCCCTCCAGAAGGACACCCTGCCGGGCCGCATGGACCAGTCCGCCCGCGCCGCCGGACTGCGCGAAGCGGGGCTGCTGCTCTCGCCCCGCGACGCGGGACTGATGGTGCACGCGGTGGCCCTGGAGAACTGGCAGCGCCTGCACCGCTTCTGCTCCCGCTGCGGCGAGCGCACCGTGATCGCCGCCGCCGGGCACGTGCGCCGCTGCCAGGCGTGCGGCGCCGAGCACTACCCGCGCACCGACCCCGCGGTGATCATGCTGGTCACCGACGACCAGGACCGCGCACTCCTGGGCCGCCAGGTGCACTGGCCGGAAGGCCGCTTCTCGACCCTCGCCGGATTCGTCGAACCGGGCGAGTCCATCGAGCAGTCGGTGGCCCGCGAGGTCTTCGAGGAGGCGGGCGTGGTGGTCGGCGACGTCGAGTACGTCGCCAGCCAGCCGTGGCCCTTCCCCTCCAGCCTGATGCTCGGCTTCATGGCCCGCGCCACCAGCTCCGAGATCGACGTCGACGGCGAGGAGATCGAGGAGGCCCGCTGGTTCTCCCGCGACGACCTGACCGCCGCGTTCGCGTCCGGCGAGGTGCTGCCGCCGTACGGCATCTCCATCGCTGCCCGCCTCATCGAGCTCTGGTACGGCAGACCCCTGCCGAAGCCGGGCCACGCGGCCTGAGACGACCCGCAATCGGGCGCCACGCGCGACGAGGCCTGTCGGGCTATGCGCGCGACGAGACCCGGAATCAGGCGCCGCGGGCGACGAGACCCGCAATCGGGCGCCACGCGCGACGAGACCCGCAATCGGGCGCCACGCGCCCGGAACGGAAGAACCGCCGCCCGCTTCACGCCGGGCGGCGGTTCTTCCGTACGGCTCTCCTCGCGGACACTCCGTACGTACGACGCGGTCGGTCAGGCGGCGGCGAGCGCCTGCTTCACCTGCGCGAGCGACGGGTTCGTCATGACGGACTCGGCACCCGCATCGGACACCACGAGCAGCGTCGGGACGGTCTTGAGTCTTCCCGCTGTTCTCAGGCTGCAAGTGTTACCCGATCCCCCCAGGGGAGAGGGAGCGTCGTAACCTCCCCGGTCCGGTTGTTCGTGACCCGGATCGTCTTGGACTCAAGGTCAATCACCTGCGCCACGTCTGCGGCCGGTGGCTCACCAGAGAAGCCAATGGACGACAGGAACGGTTTGGCGGGGAAGTTCTCCCCGTACTCGAATCGGACCCCGGACTTACCGGCGTACACCTTCACGCCCCAAGAGATCAGCTTCTCTCGCCGTTCCTCGCGGGTCGCACGATTCCACCACTCGCCGTACGTCTCGCCGGTTGCGTGCCACTCCTCTACCGGCTGAGCTTCCGGGGCGTTCGTGAGCGCTTCCCGTTCGTCCAAGACCTTGTCCTCAAGGGCCCGGTATTCACTGCGGCTGAGCTTGCCTGCCCTGTGCTCCTTCATGAGCTGGTCTGCCTGAGCGTCCAAGACAGCGATGCGGACGGCCTTGGAATCGTCCACGCGGGCCTTGCGCTCCATGACGGGAGCTGAACCCACCTGAGCCACCAGAGAGGCCCCTATGAGCTTGTACAGGTTCTCAGCGATCCACGAGTGACCCTCACACCGCTTGAGTCCCTTGGACTCCTTGCCCTGGCATCGGATGCGGGCCTGTTGCCGGGGGGTCTTGCCACCCTTGGCCCAGTAGAGCGGGTGTTCATAGTCGGCCCCGTCGCAGAACAGCACCCCGCGCACGGGGGACGTGGTGGACGGACCCTTGGTGTACTTCACCAGGGCCAAGACCTCTTGCAGGATCAGCCACTCAGACTCGTCAATGACCGGCTCAGACCGCATGACGGGGTTGCCGTCAGAGTCTCGTACGACCGTGCCATCTGCCCGTACGTACTCCCCGAGAAGGGAGCGGGACACAAGCACCGCTTGCACGGACGTGGGGGACCACTTCGCACCACGGGGCTTGGCCTTGTCCTCCCCGAGTCGAGTGGTGGACGTACCGGCCGCAGCACGTATGCGGGCAATGTCCATGGGGGTCGGAACCCCACCGGCGTTCAGCCAGTCGCAGACGACGCCGAACGACTTGGATGCGATGAACAGCCGGATCATTTCCACCAGGACCGGCCCGTACTCAGGGCACAGAGCGAGGGTGAAGCCGTCGCCGTCCTTGACCGCTACACGGCCGAATGGGACGAGACCACCGGCCCACCGGCCAGCTTCACGCATGGCCTCACGAGAGGCCCGGATACGTGCCTTGATGGCGTTCAGCTCAGCCTCAGCCAACACAGACAGGATCTTGACGAACGTCCGGCCCATGTCCGACGAGAAATCGAAACGCTCCTCTACCGAGACCAGAGACTTTCCGTGTTCGTCGCACCAGTCGAGAAGCGCGCAAAGGTCCTTCGTGGACCTGACTATTCGGTCCAGCTTGAAGACGTAGAGCACATCGAAGTCGTCTTTGCGCTTGTTCAGCCACTCCCCAAGGGTCGGGCGAAGCCACGGTGACAGGGATGCCGATACGTCGATGTCCTCGGCGAACCCCACTAGGTTCACTTCGTCAGCGTATGCCTGCTTAGTGATGCGTCGCTTCTGCGTTTCGTCACCGGTCTGTCCGCCGCTACTGACGGAGAGGCGTACGACGCCGAGTGCGCGCCGCATGCCGGGTGGGGCGATTGTTGCTGTGCTCATTACTTGTCCATCAGGTGATCGGTGATCTTGTCTAGGTATTCGCCGGTGACGATCTCTCGCGCTCGGGGCGTCAGGTGCCCACCGGCTTTGCCGGGGATGGTGGTGAGGAGCCCCCGCTTCCTGGCTTCCTTCAGGTGCGCCCGAACTGTCTCGGGACGCTTCCCGGTGAGTTCCGCTAGGTGTCCGGCGACGTTCTTCACAGCCCGTGCTACGGCTCTCACGTACTCCTCTGCGAGGAATGCCAAGTAGGCATCCGATAGCCCTTCCTGGGCGAAGAGCCAGCGCAGCGCGTCCCCCGCCAAATCAGAAGAAACGTCGGGTAGTTGCTGCTCCCCGCGACTCTCCCTGTAGGCCGCTGCTGCTGCCTGAAAGTCGATCTTCCGGAGCATGGTGGACGACAGGCCGCCCTCAGTTTCCTCGGGTGCCGCTTCGGGGTCCCGAGTGATCAAGATCCGGCTTGGGCCGCTAGCCGGATCGGCGTCCGACTCGTAACGCAGGTACACCAGCCACGGGCCGACCCGCTGCGGGATATCGGTGGACTCAGCTTCACTCATGCCCACCATGCTACCCCACCATGGTTGACACACCCAGGTTGACAAGGGTGGTGGATTGCGTTTCTCATTGAAGTGCAGCCGGAACGCATCCGGCACCGAGAAGGAACGCCATGCAGACGACTTACGCACCCATTGCCGATCTTGGTTGGTTGATCAACTGTCCGCCGGAATCCGTTCCGGCCCTACTCGACCAGCACGAGACATGGGGGCACGGCCCGAACCTTGAAGCGAATGACGGGTATTGGTATGTCCTCACCACGGAGAAGCCGCAGTGAGCATCGCTTTCGGCCCCGGGGTCCAGTTCGGCTCATACAATTTTAAAGAGATCCGACGATTCGCGGCGGACACGGATAACCCGATGTGGCTCCGTGTGTGGTTCCTGGCAATGGCGGACGCTAACCGGCTAGGCCACGCTGAGTACGGTCCGAACGAACTGCCTCAGATTCTGGGAACGAGTGACGCGACGGTACGCAAGGCCGTCCGTAAGGCCCGAGAGAAGGAACTCATCCGACCCGAGTCGGACGCCCGGTGTGTCGTTGTCTCGCAGCTTCTCCGCCGTACGAATCAGAACGGTTCCACCTGCACCCACCACGGTATCCGTCCGGGGACACGCACCGTGGATCTCAGCACCCCATTTTAAGGGGTAGAAGGGGTCCAGTTTGGACCCCCAAACGGTCCGATATGGACCCCCACTAAGGCTCTGTAGAGCCTCAAACCGGCTGCTCTCTCTTATATCTGTAGTGGTAGGCCGTGTCAGTAGCTACCAATTGATAGATCGTCTACCGGCTTCAAGGCCGGTAGCTAACCAGATGGGAACAATTGATGTTCAATGCAATTGCTTGGAAGAAGGTGGCCCTCAAGGCCACTGACGGACTGAGTAGCAATGTGGCAATTGTGGATGCGCTCGCGCACTTCGGTGCGTTCGCCGGGAACAATGGCCTGATCAAGGCCAAGCAATCGACCGTCGCCTTTCAGGCGAACTTGGGTCGCGACCTTGGGCCGCTCCAGTCGGTTGTTGAGCTACTGCTCTCGGCTGGTCTCGCGGAGACCACCCCCGAGGATCAATTGCGGTTGCTCTACAGGGCCGAGATACGGCCCGAGGGTGCATTGACCTTCACGGCCACGGCTCAGGCCGTTACGGCGGCTCTGGGCGCTCCCATTGAGCGGGTGGTGAGCCTGGCCCCGATAGCCATGCCGGACGGGCGAGACCTGTACCCGTGCCGCCCTCACTTCGAGGGCGACCCTCTGTGTCTCGACTGCCCGCCGTTCTAGGCCCAACTTCCTGCCAATGCCGGGGACTTGGGTCCCAGCCGGCATTGGGACCCACGTCACATCCCTGAAAGGACCTCAGACCATGACCACGAACCTTGACTACGACTCCGCAGAACTGTCCCGACTCAACAGCCACGACGACGCAGGCGACGCAGTGACCAACCTTCCCAAGCTTCAGGGAGACGCGCGCATAGACGCTCCTGCGGACCCCCGTAAGAAGACTGCCGACCCTGCCAATCTCCTCACTGACCAGGGCGGCTACACGGTCCACGAGGGGCCCCGTGTGGACGTTCCCGAACACTGCGCCGTGTGCGAGGCCCATATACCCGGTACGGAGCATTGGGCCCGTGGCACGGGTGAGCCCCGGAAGTACTGCGACAAGCCCGAGTGCAAGCGTGCGGGGCGCAACGCGCGTGACCGGCAGACGTATGCCAAGAAGACAGGGAAGAAGGTCCGTCTTCACGGTGCCGCTGGCAACGGTGGCCCGAAGGGCTGGAGGGACGACCTGAGGGCCCTCGATGGGCTCATGGGTCCTGGTGCCCTTGAGGAATGGCGGAGCGACGTACAGGGGCGTTCAGGCCCTTCTTACCGGCAGCGCTACGTGAGCCCTGAGGAGCGGCGGGAGAAAGAGCGAGCGGGTCTCATAAAGCTCGTGAAGGAGAACCCCGAATTGGCGGCTAGGTTCTTTCCCAATCTTCTCTGGAGTGACTGATACCACAACGCCTGAGACGGTTTCTTCCGTCATTGATTCCGTAATAGGTGAGGGGAGTTTGCTTCTCTCTTGGCTTGCCTAGACGCAGTCTTTGTTAGTCCCCGGTGTCTTCGCAGTGACCGCAACGCGGTCGCTTGGATGCCGGGGGTTCTTCTTTTGCCCACACATTCTTAACTAAGCCCCTGAAGGGAGGTAACACCAAATGGATAAGCATTGTTCGAAGTGCAAGCAGGTGAAACCGCGCTCAGGCTTTGGTCGGAATCGCGCCCGGCCTGATGGGCTCACCCACTATTGCCGTGACTGTTACAACGCATACCAGCGTGTCTATCAGAGCCGTCACTACCTCCCCAGAGGAGGCAAGGCGAATGTTTGAGATCACCATCAAGGACCGTGATGCCAAGTACCAGGGCTCATGTTCTACCCGTCGCATCTTCCTGCCAGAGGAAGAGATAGGCGACGTTTTGAAGCTTGGCAGCATCCTACACCGAAATGCTAACGCGTTGCTTTCTAGCCGTGCCGGTGAAGCTGAGATTGAAGCAATGGTTCGGCGTATTCTCGCCGCGCCCATTACCTACTAGAAGGAGACAGTCACATGTCTATTTCCACTGGAACCAACAAGGTCGGCATTGTCGACGCTATCGCCTCTAACGCCCTGGTGGCACTGCGAAAGAAGGTTGTTCTTCCCGCCCTCATGTACCGGGATAACACCGGGGACTTCATGGTCGGACGGGGCCACACGGTGAACGTGCGCGTTCCTTCGGTCCTCAAGGCAAAGAAGCTGGACCGTGGCGGAACTGCCACGTGGACCAACCTTGACGAGAAGCTGATCCCGGTCACTATCGACGCCCACCTGTACGAGGGCGTCAAGACTGACGCTTGGGATGCCACGATGGACGTTGAGTCCTACGTGGTGCAGGTCGTGAAGCCTGCCCTTGATGCCGTCACGGACGGCATGGAGGACTACGCGGCCGTTCTGATTCAGAAGGTCATTGACGCCGACGGTACAACCCTTGTGGACGGCCAGGGCGTCAAGGTCAAGAAGGCTCAGGAAGTCACCAAGGCCAAGCTTCGTGAAGCGCTCATTGCGGCCGGTACGACCCTGACCAACAACAAGGTTGGTCTTCAGGGGCGCGTTCTCGTCGTTGACGCTGCTTTCCACGCTGAGCTTCTGGGTACTGACCTGTTCGTTCAGGCTGACCAGTCGGGCAGCAACGTCATTCTTTCGGATGGCGCGAAGGGCCCGGCTGACAACTACGTGGGCAAGTTCCTGACTTTCGACGTTTACCTGTCGACCGCTATTACCGGCGCGTGTGCTTTCACCAAGGAGGCTTTCGCCCTGGTGAACTCCGTTCCTGAGGCCCGAGACGCTGAGGTCTCGCGCCGAGTGGCTGAGGACGGCTACGCGATGCGCTACGCACAGTCCTGGGTGCACAACCAGTTCTCTAACGTCGATTCCATCGACACTTTCGCGGGCGGTGCGATTCTCGACAGCACCCGCGCGGTTGCACTGAAGCTCAAGCCGTAATCACGCTGCTTGTTGGGGCCCTGGTGGGACAACACCGGGGCCCCTTCTCTTGTCTCTACACACGATTGGAACACCACAATGAGCCCTGAAGACGTTGTTGCACAGGCGGACGCGCGCCGCGAAGAGTTGGGCCCTGTTGAGGTCCTGGAGGCACCCGCAGCCGGCACTGAGGGACCATCAGAGAGCGAGCCGAACTACCGTGAACTCTATGAGGAGTTGACCGCCAACCTTGAGGCTGAGGCGGAGAAGGCTGCTGAGGCTGACATAGCCGCACGCGAACCTCTCCTTGGATTCGGGGGCATCGACCCGTACAACATCAACGGGGAGCATGTCAGCGCCAACCTTTCCGACCTGCTTACGGGGAAGCGAAAGCCCACTAATCCGCGCGGGGCTCTGAAGTCGTCATGACCGTCACGATTACCGGCCGCATCGTGAACGCCACCAGCGGCACAGTCCGCTTCACGGCCCCCAAGTGGATAGCCGTGGACGGCCCCGAAGGAACAGAGCAGTACACCGGCCTTGAGGTAGTAGCCGAGATAGGCCCTAACGGTCGCTTCACTGCCGACCTACTCCCTTGCGATGTTGCGTACATCCTGCAACCGCGTGAGCGCATCAAGGGTGAGCCCCGGTATACCGGGGGCACTCAGGGCGGTAAGCCTATTCAGGACGGTTATCACTGGACGCTAGGCCCTATCCGTAAGAAGTACGGATGGGACTACCAGGTTTCCTATCTCCTGCCTAACGGTGCCACCTGTAGCCGTACCGCATTCCGCATCCGGGTTACCTCTGAAACCCCTAGCCCTATCGACATTGCCTCTTTGGTCGGCCCCCTCTCATGACCGGCCACCAGGACAACCACACGCATAAGCAGGCAACACCTATTGATGGTGTAGCCATAGCCGTTAGGCGAGTGGCTAGGTACGCCACCACACCTCAGGCAATCGCTCACAAGCAGTTTGTTGAAGCATTGAGACTTGAGCGCACTTACCGCAACTAGGCACCGCACATAGCCACACCACATGGTTAGGCATGGATGGGTTAGGCATAGGTGACCAGACCACACCAGGTCATAGGTAGGGATAGGCAAGGGTGCACAACCACATAAGGACAGCAACAAAGCATTGAAGCAAACGTTAACGTTGAATTGAAGTTAGAAAAGCTTTATCAAAGCGAACGAACAAAGCGACTTGATCAAGCAACGACGAGTAAAGACCCGGACCCTGAGGGGTGGGGGGTGACCCCCTTTGAATCAAGCTTCCAGACCGGAACGTGATAGCAGCTCTGGTTGCGTACGGGTCTGGAACATTCTCCTAGGCCCGTTCTTGTACGGGTTTCCTAGGGTTGATGACGTGAGTCACATCGAGAGGAGTAAGGCTATGGCAGGAAGAGGACCGGTGCCTAAGCGTTCGGATGAGCGCATGAGGCGCAACAAGCCGCAGGGTGGCCAATCGCCGTTCAAGGGTGATGCTGGGGTCATGCGGATTTGGCAGGCTAGGACGTTCCCCGAACGTTGGTGCTCCGAGCATCTGCACCCGCGCCCGACGTTCCGGCATCACTGTGCCCAATGTGGCCTTGAGGCCGTGTGACAGAAGCCCCCGGCTTCCCCAGTAGCGGGTAGGTTCGGGGGTCTTTTCGTGTTTCAGGTTGAGGATGGGCCGGCACCGGCTGACCTGGGGTTTCGCGCCCAAAAGGGCTTCAACTGGACATAGAGAAACCCCACCAGCGGGAGGGGGTGCCTGCCCGGAACCACCCTTGCCGGGGTGCTGGTGGGGTCCTGTTCGGGGTGGCCGATCTCCACCCCTACCGATGGTGCTGCCATTGCTCTTACCGTCCAGCACCACCGGAGTCCCTGAGTGCGGCTATGCCCGCTTGAGGGTGGCCGGTGGAAGCAACCATTCAAGGCCGGTCTTGTCATCCCGCACGAACGCTGTGGGAACCTTCTGCCGCTTCCCTGGTGGGGAAGCAGGGTTCTCCCAATCCTTCATGACCTCTTTGAGGACACCGACATGCCCACGGTCGTCTTCCACCCGCCTACCAATGTCTCTCGCAGTGACCACCGGAATCACTTCCCGTCGTGGGGGTGATTACGGATCTCCAGTGCCGCATCAAACTTTCCCTGGTGGTCGGTCGCCTTCTCAAACTCTTCGACCAGGGCAGCACAGACACCACATCCGGGCGCGGCATTGAAGGCGTACAGCCACGGGTCGATAGGCAGGTCTAGCGGTTTCCCTTGCACTCCGTTATGCGCGCTCACTGGCTCCCCTTCGCTGCGGTGCGTGTGGGAAACAGTGTGGTGCTGAGAGAAGGACCGTCCTAGCCCATTTCCTGTTCTCTCAAGAATTCGTCCCGGATGCCAGCTACAAGGGTGCGCATTTCCTCACCGGTTACGGCTACTCGCTCGAACCCTTCGAACTTGGACACGTACCGCTCGATGTCACGCAGCTCTGTTGTCGTGATCTCGGCGTGAGGAATCTCGACCACGGCCAGGCCGGTATCGAAGAGAACGAATGACGAGTTAGGTAGGTCGGTCATGGGTGCCAGCATGGGCACAATGCCAATGGTCACGTCGGGGACCCGAGACATAGTGATCAGCTTGTCTAGCTGTGTGGCCATCATCGGTGGCGGTATGAGCCGCCACCTGAGAACAGACTCAGTGATGATGAAGTGAAACCGTCGGGTGTTGTCGTAAAGGGCTTCCTGACGTCTGAGACGTGAGCCCATCATCTTCTCTAGTACGTCGTCTGTGTAGTTGTGACGGCTGAGGACGGCGCGCACGTATTCGGGGATTTGGAGTAGCCCCGGAATGCACACGGGCTGAAAGAGCCGCAGTAGCTCCGTTTGGGCTTCAATAGCCCTGATCTCTTCTTGGTGCTTGTGCAGCCCGGTGCGCCGGTAGATGCGCCACGCGGTCGCTTCCGTGGCTGCCTTACGGGCTGCCTCAGTGAGTCGGGCTTTGACCTCTTCGGACACCTCAAGGGCCGTGAGAACGCGCTCTACGTCCATCACGGACGGTGCCAGCGCTCCGCGCTCAATCTTGCTCAGCTTGCTCGGGGACATGGCTGCGCTACGGGCTACCGTCTTGGCCTGCTTGCCGCTAGCCGCTCGTAGGTCCCGTAGCGCTTCACCAATGTTGATGTTGTTCACGCGGGCTTGTGCAGCTCCCACCAGTCACGGAAGGGGACAGCCTGAGACATGGCTACGTCCCGGCAGGACAACCACTCTTCGGCTTGCTCCTCGGTGGCCAGATCGGCCCCGAGGAACGTCCCACCTTCGCCGTACTGCATGGTGACGACGGTCTTGTCATCGAATGCCCAGAAGTCGGGGGTTCCCTCAAAGGGGTTCGGCCCGTCGGTCGTGTCGATGATGAAGAACTCTTCCCCCGCTTCCTGGTTACGGACGTACCCCCAACCAAGCTCAAACTTGAGGTAGTTGGACAGCGGGCGGCTGAGGACGTGGACCCGGTACATGCGCTTACCGGCCGCAGTAGCGTCCCGCACCGTGTTGACCCATCCGGCCGTCTTGTACGCCTCAGGCTGAGGCTTCCCAGCAAGGAAGTCTTGGTAGGCGTCCACGCCACCCGAGCCGCTGTAGTCGTCCAGCGTTTCCAGCCGGAACGCTTCCCGCTCAAAGCTGCCGAACAGCTTCCCGAAGTCCTCAGGCGAGATGTTCACGAGCCACCCTCAAGATCAGATCCATAGGGATACGTACGGCCGTCTCCCCGGGCGGCATGGCCATCGTGGCAAGTGCTTCCGCGTCGTCCACCACAAAGCCCTGTACTAACGCGTGTCCCGTGCCGTCGACAGCCCACACGGTAGGGCAGGGTCCTTCGTCGCACTCACTAGCAAGCTGTGTCAGCTTCACCGGTTCCGCTCCCTGTGTCGGTGGTCTTGTTCGATCCTTCCGACCCCTGACACGGGGGGTCAAGGGGTGGCAGTTGAGAGAACAGGAAACCGGTGTCCGGGTACGGTCGCAGGAGAGATCACCTGACGAGATGGGGCGTACATCGTGAGCCGTGCAGCGAACCGCGAAGAGGTAGCAGAGCGCGTCAGGACACTGCTCGAAGAGTGCGTTGGCAGTGAGCTGGGGGGTTACGACTCGCTCCGGGCGACGCTGGAGATCGAGATCGCTAAGAGCCAGATAGCCCGCTTGGATCGAGACATTGAGTCTGGGGACATGCCGGGAGACTCGCCGCGCACCGCACGCTACCGGGCGGAGTTCGCCGAGGCCCTGGCGAAGGCTGAGGCTGACTTGGCGGCCGAAGAGCGGGAGACGGCTGAGTTCATGGCTCGGATCGAGGGGTGGAAAACGGAGTCACGGGACTAACAGTCGTCTCGTTGCGACAAGCAGAAGGCCCCGGCCGGAGCGGGGGCCAGTCTGTATATAAGGGGGATCAGGCTGCGTCGAGCGCCTGCTTCACCTGAGCAAGGGACGGGTTGGTCATGACCGTCTCAGTCCCGCTAGCGGCAACTACCAAGAGCGTCGGAACGGTCTGGTTGCCGCCGTTGGCCTTCTCGACGAACGCGGCCGAATCGGCGTCGTGCTCGATGTTGACCTCGGTGTACGCGATGCCCTCACGGTCCATCTGGCTCTTCAGCCGGCGGCAGTAGCCGCACCACGTGGTGCTGTACATCGTCACGGTGCCCGACATGTCCCTCATGCTCCTCTGCTTTGCTGGGGTGTCACGTAGTTGTCCGTACTTCCCAGTGACTCGAACGTACGCGACCCCGCCACCATTCCCGCATTAGTACGACCACTCCCGGCACCCTGTGGACAACCGCCGCAGCAGTCCCGGCGGACCTGGCAGCATGGCAGGGTGACAGCAGCAACGCACTCCTCCCTTTTCCCGCAGGTCCCGGAGACGGCCGACGCGGTGCTCGACGGGCTCGACCCCGAGCAGCGCGAAGTCGCCACCGCCCTGCACGGTCCGGTGTGCGTGCTCGCCGGAGCCGGCACCGGCAAGACCCGCGCGATCACCCACCGGATCGCGTACGGAGTGCGCCTGGGCACCTTCGAGGCGAACAGCATGCTCGCCGTGACCTTCACCACCCGCGCCGCGGGCGAGATGCGCGGCCGGCTCCGCCAGCTCGGCGCCGGCGGCGTCCAGGTCCGCACCTTCCACGCCGCCGCCCTGCGCCAGCTCCGCTACTTCTGGCCCAAGGCCGTCGGAGGCGACCTGCCCCGCCTGATCGAGCGCAAGGTGCAACTGGTCGCGGAGGCCGCCGGGCATCTCGGCATCCGTCTCGACCGGGGCGAGCTGCGCGACGTCACGGCCGAGATCGAATGGGCCAAGGTCACCCAGATCGTTCCCGGCGACTACCCCGCCGAACTCCTCAAGGCGCACCGCGACGCCCCGCGCACCCCGGCGGAAATCAGCCAGATCTACGCCATGTACGAACAGCTCAAGCGCGAGCGCTCCGTCATCGACTTCGAGGACGTGCTGCTGCTCACCGTCGGCATCCTCCAGGACCAGCACCTCATCGCCGACGAGTTCCGCCGCCAGTACCAGCACTTCGTCGTCGACGAGTACCAGGACGTCAGCCCGCTCCAGCAGCGGCTGCTCGACCTCTGGCTCGGTGACCGCGACAGCCTCTGCGTGGTCGGCGACGCCAACCAGACGATCTACTCCTTCACCGGAGCCACCCCCGACCACCTGCTCAATTTCCGCACCCGCCACCCCGAGGCGACCGTCGTCAAGCTGGTCCGCGACTACCGCTCCACCCCGCAGGTCGTGCACCTCGCCAACGGCGTCCTCGCCCCGGCCACCGGCCGCGCCGCCGAGCACCGGCTGGAGCTGGTCTCCCAGCGCGAGCCGGGCCCCGCCCCCGTCTTCCGCGAGTACAGCGACGAGCCCGCCGAGGCCGAGGGCACCGCCGGGCGCATCCGCGACCTGATCGCCGCGGGTGTCCCGGCCGGTGAGATCGCCGTGCTGTACCGCATCAACGCCCAGTCCGAGGTGTACGAGCAGGCGCTCGCCGACGCGGGAGTGCCCTACCAGCTGCGCGGTGCCGAGCGGTTCTTCGAGCGGCCCGAGGTGCGCGAGGCGATCGCCGCACTGCGCAGTGCGGCCCGCTTCGGCCGCAACGACGCTCTCCTCGACGGAGTGGACGGCCTGCCCGCGCAGGTGCGCGCCGTCCTCAGCGGCAATGGCTGGAAACCGACCCCGCCCGCGGGCTCGGGCGCGGTCCGCGACCGCTGGGAGTCCCTGGCCGCGCTGGCCCGCCTCGCCGAGGACTTCGCCAAGGCGCACCCCGGCGCCACCCTCGACACCCTGCTCCAGGAACTCATGGAGCGCGACGCCGCCCAGCACGCACCCACCGTCCAGGGCGTCACCCTCGCCTCGCTGCACGCGGCGAAGGGGCTGGAGTGGGATGCCGTGTTCCTGGTCGGCCTCACCGACGGCATGCTGCCGATCACCTACGCCAAGACCGACGAACAGCTGGAGGAGGAGCGCCGGCTGCTGTACGTCGGCGTCACCCGGGCCCGCGTCCACCTCAGCCTGTCCTGGGGGCTCGCCAGGTCGCCGGGGGGCCGGCCCAGCCGCAGCGCCAGCCGCTTCCTGAAGGGTCTGCGGCCGGGGTCCGGCAGCCAGGTGTCCCGGGCGGCCGCGGGAAGCCGTGCGGGCGCCACCGGGACCGCCCCCGGCACCACCGTGCGCACCTTCCGCGGGCCGGTCCGCTGCCGGGTATGCGGAAAGACACTCATCGACGGCGGCGAGATGAAGCTGATGCGCTGCGAGGACTGTCCGTCCGACATGGACGAGGGCCTCTACGAACGGCTGCACGACTGGCGGGAGCGGCAGGCGGGCAAGGCGGGGCTGCCCGGCTACTGCGTCTTCACCGACAAGACACTCATGGCGATCGCCGAGGCGCAGCCCGGGGCCGAGGGCGAGCTCGCCATGATCGCCGGAGTCGGGGCCCGCAAGACCAGGCTCTACGGAGCCGACGTTCTGGCCCTCTGCGCAGGCCAGGAGCTGGGGACCGAACCGGTCGGGGACTGAGGAAAACTCGTCGAAAAAATAGTTTGCGCTTCTCCCGCAAGGCCCCATAGGTTCTTAACCACGGGAACAGCGGCTCTTCTCTGAGGCCCTGTCTTCGTGCTGTACTTATCCGAATACGCGCGTTCCGGCTCCGGCCGGGACCCCCTAGACGCCGAGAGGAGGCGAGCCCAGTGACCAGCTTCATCACCTTCACCAAAGTGACCGATCACTCGGTCTCCGCCGCCTGCACTCTCGGTTCTTCGCTCCTGGTCGCCGCCTCCGCCGCTTCGCTGCGTGGCACCGGTCTGTCCGGCATCGCTGCCGTCAGCCCGGCGTCCCTGGCGAGCCTCCCCGTCCGGGAGGGCAATGAGCGACCGACCAAGGCACCGGAAGCAGCAGTAGCGAAGGCACAGGCGAAGGCCTATGCGTTTGCGGCGACCGGTGCCGGATTCAAGACGCAGACGACGCAGCAGCACCACAAGATGTGGGCCTTCCGTGGGCTCGAACCCTGGAGTGATCCAGTCTGATCGACGATCAGACCGGCGCCTTCAGGGCCGCGGAACCCCACCCGGGATCCGCGGCCCTTCTGTTTTTCCCGAACGGGGAGGACGGCGCGAAGGGGCCTCGGGACCAAGAACCACCCGGTACCAGCCACCAACCGGCCAACAGGCCGGAACGAACAGACGAGGAATCCACCACCGTGACCGTGCCTCTCGACACGCACGCCCCGTCCGTACCGACTGCCCCCCCGATCCCGCCGCCCGGTCTCACGGAGGACCCCGCCTTGACTCCCCTCACCGCGCTCACCGCGCTCGACGACGCCATCGAGAACCTCGGCGTACCCGTCCCCTGCCGTTCGTACGACCCGGAGGTCTTCTTCGCCGAGTCCCCGGCCGATGTCGAGTACGCCAAGTCGCTCTGCCGCACCTGCCCGCTGGTCGAGGCCTGCCTCGCCGGCGCCAAGGAGCGCCGCGAGCCCTGGGGTGTCTGGGGTGGCGAGCTGTTCGTCCAGGGTGTCGTCGTCGCCCGGAAGCGTCCGCGTGGCCGTCCGCGCAAGAACCCGGTCGCGGTATGAACATCACCGGCACAGGACCCATTGACCGCCCCCATACGCACGATCCCCAGAAGCAGGACCCGATGAACCCCACGACGTACGAGCCGTCAGGCTCCGCAACCTCCACCTCCAGCACCATCGGCGCGCACACCTCGCGTCAGAACAGGACCCTCGAAATGCAACTCATCCCAGAAGCGCTGGCCCGTGCGCATATGCAACAGCGCAGGCAGGAAGCCGAAGCGGAACGTCAGGCCCTGCGCCTGGTCGCCGCCCGGCGGATGCAGCGCCGGGCGGAGCGCGTGTCGCTCCGCGCGCGGCGGGCGCTGGCCATGGCGGTCATGCAGTAACCGACCGCTCCGGTCGTAGCGAACAAGAACCCTCGCGGGGGCCGGTCCAGGCGGACCGGCCCCCGTAGTGCGTGGGGGTGGTACCCCCACCGGTGCGTGGCGGCGCCCCCCCCCCGCGGTGCGGCAACCGGCGTCTCACGGCAGCGGAAGCGAAGCGCGCGGATCCGTCGGCGGTTATCGTCGTCGGGTGGATTCGCAGGGGATGCATGCCGAGAAGCCGAGCCGCGGAAAGCCGGGTGCCGGAGAACCGGGTCCAGAGGAGCCGGGCCCCGTGACGCCGGGGGCTGGAACACCGGGTCCTGAGGAGCCGGGTCCCGTGGAGCCGCTGTCCGGGGAGCCGCTGTCCGGGGAGCCGGCGTCCGGGGCGTGGACGTCCGGGGACCAGTGTTCCGGCGACGCGGACGCGTGCGTGGTGTGCGCGCGGTGCGGAGCCGTCGCGCAGGGTGTTCCCCCGACCTGGACCTTCTCCGTGGAGGGCGGCAGCCGACGCCACTACTGCGTCGACTGCGCCCGCGTCCACCTCCGGGCGATCGAGGGAAGGCTCGACTCCGCCTGGTGGTGAGTACCGCTACTCCGCCTTGGTCTGCTGCTCCTCGTCGTCCTCCGCGAGGAACCCCGGCAGCCACTCCTCCAGCTCGTCGCGCAGCCGCACCGTCGCACCCAGCTGACAGAGCACGCCAATGGTGCTCAGGGTGACCCGGTGGATCAGCAGATAGGCGGGCGGCAGATTGAGCTGCTTGCCCAACTGGTGCGCGGGGGAGCGGACATCGGCTATCCGCCCCGCCTGCTGCCGCAGCCAGCCACGGGTGAACGTGAACTCCTCGGCCAGCGCCGGCTCGATGATCGGCACCAGGTAGTCCAGCACCGCGCCCGGGTCCAGCTCGATGTCCTCCTTGACGAACCCCTCGCGGCACAGCATCGCGTACACCGCGTCGGCATCGCCCTCCAGCGTCATCCGCAGCGCATCGCCGATCGTGCGCGGCAGCCCGCCCGGCAGCCGGTCCACGGTTCCGAAGTCCAGCACCCCCAGCCGCCACGGACCTTCCCGGGCCTCTTCCCGTCCCTCCGGTCCGAAGCCCGCTCCGGCGCCCGGACCGGCAGGCAGCAACCGGAAGTTTCCCGGGTGCGGGTCTGCGTGCAGCAGTCCCGTCCGGGCCGGCCCGGAGAACAGGAAGCGGGCCAGCAACTGCCCTGCCCTGTCCCGCTGTTCCGGTGTCCCGTCCGAGATGATGTCGGCCAGCGGGATGCCGTCCATCCACTCGGTCACCAGCACCTGGTCGCACTGGTGCACCACATCCGGCACCACCACGTCCGGGTCGTCCGCGAACTCCGCCGCGTGCTCCCGCTGGGCGGCGGCCTCCAGCTCGTAGTCCAGTTCCTCCGACACCCGGTCACGGAGCTCCGAAATCAGCGGCTTGATGTCCATGCCCGGAATCAGCGGCCCCAACAGCCGGGCGAAGCGGCCCAGTTGGTTCAGGTCCGAGAGCAGGGCCTCACCCGCCCCCGGGTACTGCACCTTGACCGCCACCGCGCGCCCGTCGTGCCACACCGCCCGGTGCACCTGCCCGATCGACGCGGCGGCCGACGGTTTGTCCTCGAACTCCTGGAACAACTCCCGCCAGTCCGCACCCAACCGCTCCTCCAGCACCCCGTGCACGGTGCGCGTGGGCATCGGCGGCGCGGCCTCCTGGAGCTTGGTCAGCGCCGCCCGGTACGGTCCGGCGACTTCTTCCGGCAGTGCGGACTCGAAGACGGACAGCGCCTGTCCGAACTTCATCGCCCCGCCCTTCAGCTCGCCCAGCACCTTGAAGAGCTGCTCCGCCGTGCGCTGTTGCAGCTCCCGGCCGACGATCTCGGCGGACTTCCCGCCGATCCGCTTGCCGAGGCCCCAGGCGGTCCGGCCGGCGAAGCCCAGTGGCAACGCGGCCAGCTTGGCGGTACGGGTTACCGCCTTCCGGGGAAGATCAGACATGCGCCCCTCCAAATCCCAGACAGCCGCGCCGCACGAGCCCCGATAACCGTGCCCTTGGGCGGCGCCTACCCGGCCATTGTGTCGTGCGGCATCAAGCCCCCCGAGGCCCCGCCCCCCTCCACCCCGTCATCCGGCCTCCCACCAGCACCGCAGCCGCAGTCGCGGTGCGCAGGCAGGTGCTGTGCACGCCAGTCGAGGAGCGGGAGCGCCACCTCCCAGCGGGCCCCGGTGCTCGACGGCAGTTCCCCGTCCAGGAACGCCAGCGCGTGCGCCGCCGCCAGCCCCGCCACCGCGGTCGCCAGCGCCACATCACAAGCCCCCGCTCCCGTGCCCGCCCCGGCCCGCCCAGACCGCCACTGGGCGAGCATCCTCGGCCACCCCGGATCGGCCTCCTCCCGGCCCCGCGCCAGACACCCGGCACATGCCGTCCCTCCCGGCAGCACCAGCGGCCCCACCACCCCGGTTGCCTCGACCACCCCCGCGTACAGATGAGGCACCCCGGCCGCCATCCACGGCTCCGCCACCGCCGGATCGGGCGCGTACACCGCGAGCCCGTCCCGCGGCACCACCACGACCAGCGAAAGCCCGGGCCCGCCACCCCCGCCGGACTCCGCGGGCCCACCCGCCGCCCGCGGCACCCGGCCCGAGGCGCACCGCCGCGCCGCCTGCCGGGCAGCGGTGTCCCGTCGCACCCCGACGGCATCGGCGGCCACCCCGCCGGGTGCCACATCGCACGGCTCCACACTCCCGCCGTCCACCACGTCGATCTGGCCCACCCCGGCAGCCGCGAGCACGGAGGCGACTGTCGCCCCGACACGTCCCGCGCCCCGCACCTGGATCCTCGCCGACCGCCGTGCAGCCAGCCGCCGCGCTCCGCCACCGGGCTCCGGATGCACCACGCTCAGCGAGGCCAGGTCGGGCCGCAGACGGTCCAGCTCCGCGGTCCGTCCGCGCAGGGCGTCCGCCGCCGGGCCGCCGGCCGACACGTCGTCGATCAGCCCCGCCGAAGCGAGCCGCGCCACCAGTGCGTCGACCTGCCCTTCCCGCAGGCCCAGCGCTGCCCCTTCCGTCCGTAGCTGCCGCATGCCGCGCGTCCCGTCCAGCAGCGCGAGCAGGCTCCCGGTCGCGGTGTCCACCGGGCCCACCAGCACCGCATGCGCCGACGTCACCCCGAACTGCACGCTCTGCCTGTCCCGCCAGGCCCGCCGCAGTGCGGGCTTCACCCTCGGATACATGTCACGTCCCCCATCCCCGCGTCCGTTCACCCGATCCGTCCGGCCGCCCGGAGCCGGGCCGGATCTGCTCCGGCCCGGCGGCGTCCCTGGCCGGCCGCTGGTTCCACCATGGGGTGCGGCGCGGATCCGCGCCGAAAGTTGTCCACAGGGCGGGGCGTTCGTCGTACAAGTGATGGCCGCACCGAGCGATGGCGGCAGAGGTGGTGACCGCACAGAGCGCTGACCGCACAGAGCGCTGACCGCACAGAGCGCTGACCGCACGAGCGCTGACCGCACGAGCGGTGACAGCACGAGGGAAGGCCGCGCAAGGCCATGGCCGCACGGGTGAGAGCCGCAGGACACGAGCCGTGCGGTTCCGGCCGGAACCGCACGGGGGCAGGACTCCCGCCGTGCACAGCGGGTAACGTCGGGGCGTGCCAGCCGACCCGTCCCCCCGCTCCCCCGTCGAAGTCCGCAGGAGTGCCCGACGCAACCGCACGGTCTCCGCCTACCGCGAGGGAGACCGCACCATCGTGCTCATCCCGGCCCGGATGTCACAGGCCGAGGAACAGCGCTGGGTGGGCGTGATGCTCGACAAGCTCGCCGCCCAGGAGAACAAGCGCACCCTCGGCGACGACGACCTCTCCGAGCGGGCCTTCCGGCTCTCGGACCAGTACTTCCAAGGACGTGCCCGGCCTGCTTCGGTGCGCTGGGTGACCAACCAGAACTCCCGCTGGGGCTCGTGCACCCCCGCCGAGGGCAGCATCCGGCTCTCCCACCGGCTCCAGGGCATGCCGGAGTACGTCGTCGACTACGTGCTCCTGCACGAGCTCGCCCATCTCCTCGTACCCGGCCACGGTGCGCCCTTCTGGCAGCTCCTGGAGGCGTACCCGCGCACCGAGCGGGCCCGCGGATATCTCGAAGGCGTGGTCGCCGCCGACCGCCTCCCGCACCTCCCCAAGGCACGCGGCGAGTAACTCTCCGTGCATCCTCCGTGCGCCCCACGCGCGCGTGGAGCCGCCGTTCCCGCCCGGCTCGCAGCGATCTGTACCGACTGTGTACCGGCTTGGCCCACTGTCGGAGATAGCGGTTAGCCTGGCGCGACGTATCCACATTCGGGACGGGGGACGGTCGTTACGTATGGCCAGGGACTTCCAGCGCGGCCACAAGGCCAAGATCAGTGACCTCACAGCGGGGACGGATCTGTACGTAGGCGTGCAGATCGGCGGTCCCGGGCTGACCTTCGACATCAGTTGCTTCGGGCTCGACGCCAACGAGCAGCTGACCGACGACCGGTATTTCATCTTCTTCAACCAGCCCAAGTCACCCGAGGAGTCCATCCAGCTCCTGGGGGAGCAGGCCGGTGACACAGAGTCGTTCCGCGTCACCCTCGACCGCATCCCGCAGCACATCCAGAAGCTGTCCTTCACCGCCACGATCGACGGTGCGGGGCAGATGTCCCAGGTCGCTCCCGGATACGTCCGGATCGTCGCCGGCGGCGAGGAAGTCGCGCGGTACTCCTTCAACGGCGCGGAGTTCACCACCGAGCGCGCCGTGATGCTCGGCGACTTCTACCTCAAGGACGTGTGGCGCTTCGCCGCCGTCGGGCAGGGTTTCGACGGCGGTCTGGAAGCGCTGCTGAAGAACTTCGGCGGCGAGGTCGCCGAGGAGGAGCAGCCCGCGGCCCCGGCCCCGGCCCCGCAGCAGGGCGCCGCTCCCGGATTCGCACCGCCCGCCCAGGCCGCCGTGCCCCCGCAGCCCGCCCCGTCCTTCGGCGCCCCCGGCCCGCAGGCCCCGGTCCCACAGGCCCCGGCACCGGCGGCCCCACCGGTGCATGCAGCGCAGACCATCGCGGCGCCGCTGCACCCGCAGGGCCAGCAGCCGTACGGCCAGGTACCACCGGCCCCCCAAGCGCCGCATGCCCCGCACACGCCGCATGCCCCACAGGCTCCCCACGCACCCCAAGCCCCCCACGCACCCCAGCCGCCCCAGCAGTACGGTCAGGCCCCGGGCCAGGTACCCGGGCAGAGCCAGGGCGGCCAGTACGGCTACCCCGCGGCAGTGGGTCCGGCGGCCCCGGCAGTCCCGGCCGCCCCCGGCGCGTACGGATACCCCCAGCCCCAGCAGCCGTACGGCCAGCAGCCCCCGCCGGGCCAGCCCTCATTCGGCCAGCAACCGCCCGGCATGGCTCAGCCGGGCATGCCCCCGCCGGGCACGGCCCATCCCGGAATGCCCCAGCCCGGCATGGCCCCCCAGCCGACCGCCCCGGGCCTCCAGGCGGCTCTCCAGAAGTACCGCGAGACGCCCACCGGCCAGCGCTGGACCCCGCAGAACGAGCAGCTGATGCGGGTCGACCTCGGCAACAACGGCACACCGGTACTCGCCCGGCAGGGCAGCATGGTGATGTACCAGGGCAAGGTCGACTTCAGCTACAAGGGCGCCGGCTTCAAGGGCCGCGTCATCGGCAACGCCACCGGCCAGGAGATGCAGCTGATGCGCTGCTCCGGCCAGGGCCAGGTCTTTTTCGCGGAGAACGCCGCGCACCTGCACCCCATCGAGCTCCAGGGTGACGGCATCTGCGTCTCCGCCGAGAACGTCCTCGCGTTCGACGAGACCCTCCAGCATGAGGTCCGCCGCATCGAGGGCCACGGCATCCCCGGCGGCGCGCTCTTCACGATGATGTTCCACGGCACCGGCACCGTCGTCGTCAAGACGCAGGGCATTCCGGTCGTCCTGCCGGTCACGCCCACCACGTTCGCCGACAGCAACGCCATCGTGGCCTGGTCGGCCGCCTCGCAGGTGATCCTCTCCAGCCAGGTCAGGCTGCGCCGCCAGGCGTTCCCCGGCCACAGCGGCGAGACCGTGAACCTCCAGTTCCGGGGAGCCCCCGGGAACTTCATCGTCGTCCAGCCGTACGAGGTCTGAGGGAGCCCGGACAATGAACCAGCAGCTCGCGGGCTTCGCCCCGACACCCGTCGCGGCCCGCATGGAGAACCACGGCCGCTCCATGGTCAAGGTCGCCATGGTCACCGGCCAGGACCTGTACGCGCGCACCGGCTCGATGGTCGCCTACGAGGGCTTCGTACAGTACGAGCCGAACCCGCCCGCGGTACGCCAGATCGCCTCGCAGTGGATCACCGGCGAGGGTGCGCCCGTCATGAAGTGCTCCGGCGACGGTCTGCTCTACCTCGCCGACTACGGCGCGGACGTCGTGGTCATCAACCTCAACAACGACTCCCTCTCCGTCAACGGCACCAATCTGCTCGCCTTCGACGCCTCCCTCCAGTGGGGGGTCGAACGGGTCAAGGGCCTGGCCAAGTTCGCCGGCCAGGGCCTGTGGAACGTCAAGGTCACCGGCACAGGCTGGGTCGCGCTCACCTCGCGCGGCACTCCGGTCGTCGTGGACTGCGGGCGCGGCGAGGACGAGACGTACGTCGACCCGGACGCCCTGGTCGCCTGGTCACCGAACCTCAAGGTCAAGGGCAAACGCAGCTTCAAGGCGTCCTCGCTGATCGGCCGCGGCAGCGGTGAGGCGTACCAGATGGCGTTCTCGGGAGAGGGCATCGTCGTCGTCCAGCCGAGCGAGGACAGCTCGGACCGCCTGCGGATCAAGCACTGAGGGGGATACGGAACATCATGCAGAGCCCGCTTTTCGGCTACACGGAACAGCAGTCCGCCGAGCGCTACACCGCGCAGAACCCGCAGCTCCTGCGGGTCGCCCTGACCGGCCACGACGACGTACTCGCCCGCAAGGGCAGCATGGTCGCCTACCAGGGGCTGATGGAGTTCGACGGCGAGTACGTCTCCCAGCAGCAGCAGCGCGCCCGCGCCGGCACCGGTGAGGGCCTGGACCTGATGCGCTGCTCGGGGCAGGGCACCGTCTTCCTCGCCAACATGGCGCAGTACATCCACGTCGTGGACGTCGACCAGGACGGCCTCACCGTGGACAGCGGCTACGTCCTGGCGCTCGACTCCGCGCTGCACACCGAGGTCGTCGCGGTGGACAGCCAGTACGGGATCTCCGGCTCCGGCAAGTACCAGATGAACATCTCAGGACGCGGCAAGGTGGCCCTGATGACCTCGGGCCAGCCGCTGATGATGCAGGTCACGCCCGACCGGTACATCAGCGCCGACGCGGACGCGGTGGTCGCCTGGTCGGCGTCGCTGCGGGTGCAGATGCAGTCCCAGACGCACTCCTCGGGGGTACGCCGCAGGCGCGGCAACACCGGTGAGGGGTGGGAGCTCAGCTTCCTCGGTCAGGGCATGGTGCTGGTCCAGCCCAGCGAGGTCATGCCGCCGCAGAACGCGGTCGTCGGCCAGGGCATGGCCGCCCAGTACGGCGTGGGCCAGCAGGGCGCGCACGGCCAGAACCAGAACAACGCCTGGAACTGAACGCCTGGAACTGAACGCCTGGAACTAGCGGAACCAGCGCGCGGGACACGCCTCGCGTACGAGAAGTAAGGGGCGGCCTCCAGGAGGCCGCCCCTTACTCTTGGCCGCTCGGCCCCAGCGCAGCTCACGCCCGCCCGGCCCGAACGCAGCCCACGCCCGCCCGGACTCTGCTCACGCCCGCCTACAGCGCCGCGCGCGTCCGTTCCACCAGCCGTACGACCGAACCGTCGGCCACCTGCGCGACCTCGTCGTAGGCGAACCAGCGCAGGTCGTCCGACTCGTCGCTGATCGCCTCGACCGCCCCGGCCGGTGCGAGCGCCGCGTACTGCACGTCCAGGTGCCAGTGGCACGGGGCCGGGATCGGGTGCCGGTCCAGCCGGACCGGACCGACCGGAAGCAGCGTCAGCCCCTCGATGCCGGACTCCTCGGTGGCCTCCCGCAGCGCGGCCTCCTCCAGCGTCGCGTCACCGCTCTCGCAGTGACCGCCCATCTGG
This sequence comes from Streptomyces sp. NPDC058663, assembly GCF_042716745.1. NCBI lineage: Bacteria > Bacillati > Actinomycetota > Actinomycetes > Kitasatosporales > Streptomycetaceae > Streptomyces > Streptomyces sp. NPDC058663. Next base: position 30,083 of record NZ_JBHXRV010000016.1, on the reverse strand, counting down.
AGCCACATCTTCAGCTTCTTGTGCAGCGTCAGCAGCACCCGCCCGCGCTCCGGGTCCACCACCAGCGCACTGGCCGTGAGGTGACCGGCCGTGCAGGCTTTCCACATCCCGTCCGGGTGCGCGGCGAGATGGTCCAGATACTGCCGGCGCAGCTCGTCCTGGTCCTCGTACCCCTTGAGTACGAGGACCGCGTCGTCGTGCAGGGTCACTTGGCGCCCTCGTCGCCCCGGTCGCCTTCGCCGTCCCGGTCGCCTTCGCCGTCCTTCTTGAGGTCCGGCTTGTCCCCGGAGGGCTCCGAGGACGCGGCACCGCCCGCGGCCTCGCCGAGCATCTTGTCCAGCTCGGAGAAGTCCATCTGCTCGCGGTGCACGAACCCGTCGGGGTCGTCCAGGTCGGCCGCCGTCGGCAGCATGTCGGGGTGCTCCCAGAGCCCGTCACGGCCCTCGTGGCCTCGCGCGTCCGTCAGCGACGCCCACAGCCTGGCGGCGTCCCGCAGCCTGCGCGGGCGCATCTGCATGCCCACCAGCGTCGCGAAGGTCTGCTCGGCGGGACCGCCCGAGGCACGCCGCCTGCGCAGCGTCTCGCGCAGCGCGTCGGCCGACGTCAGACGCGGCTTCGCGGCCTCGTGCACGACCGCGTCCACCCAGCCCTCGACCAGCGCCAGCGCCGTCTCCAGACGGGCCAGGGCCGCCTTCTGGGCCGGGGTGTCCTCCGGCTGGAACATGCCCTGCTGGAGCGCCTCCTGAAGCTGCTCGGGGTGGGACGGGTCGAGCCCGCCGACCGCCTCCTCCAGCTTCGAGGTGTCCACGGAGATCCCGCGCGCATAACCCTCGACCGCACCGAACAGGTGCGAGCGCAGCCACGGCACATGGGCGAAGAGCCGCTGGTGGGCGGCCTCGCGCAGCGCCAGGTACAGCCGGATCTCGTTCGCCTCGACGCCCAGGTCCTTGCCGAACGCCTCCACGTTCAGCGGCAGCAGCGCGGCCTTGCCCGCCGGGCCGAGCGGCAGACCGATGTCCGATGACCCGGTCACCTCGCCCGCCAGCACACCGATGGCCTGGCCGATCTGCTGGCCGAACATGGCACCGCCCATGGAGCGCATCATGCCGATCAGCGGGCCCGCCATCTCCTGCATCTCCTTGGGCATGACATCGCCCATGGCCGCGCCGACCCGCTCCGCGACCGGGTCCACCAGCTGCTTCCACGCGGGCAGCGTCGCCTCCACCCACTCCGCCCGGCTCCACGCCACCGCGGTGGTCGCACCGGAAGGCAGCGAGGTCACCCCGTCCAGCCAGTGGTCGGCCAGGCGCACGGCCTCCTCGACGGCGGACCGCTCGCCGGCGCTCACGCTGGAGTCCTTGGTGCCGTCGGAGGTGCCCTGCGCGACGGTCTGCCGGGCGATGTCCTTGGCCATGTCCCAGTTCACGGGACCGCCCTCGTAGCTCAGCATCTGGCCCAGCTGCTGGAAGGCGGCGCCCAGGTCGGTCGGGTTCATGGAGCCGAACATCGCGGCGAAGGGATTGTCACCGCCCATCCCGCCCATGCCGGGCAGTCCGCCGAACCCGAAGGGGTTCTGCGGATCACCGGAACCCTGCCCACCACCGGCAGGGTCCTTCTTCTTGCCGTCGCCGTCCTCCGGCTCCTCCGGCGGAAGGCCAAATCCGAATGGGCTGTCACTCACGGGTTTCCTCGGCTCGTAGGGCCGCCGGCTCGTGCCGACGGCGGCTGCCCGACATCACCACCCAGCGTAGACACCCCCACCGGATTCCGGTCTCGGTGCTCCGCCGGCGCAGGGCCTGCGGCAGGATGGACGCCACCTGGTCCGTACGCGCCAACTCGCGTACGTACTGAAGACAACCGCTGGAGACGCCCGGTGAGTTCCCCAGATCCCAAGGTTCGAGCAACAGATTCAAAGGTTCGCGCAGCGCGAAACCGCTCAGCCCCCGCCACCCGCGGCCGGGTGGTCGCGATCACCGGTGCCGCATCAGGTGTCGGCGCCCTGCTGACCGCCCGGCTCGCCGCCTCGCAGGAGATCAAGCAGGTCGTCGCGATCGACGAGCGGCGCGGCGAGAGCGCCGAGGCGCAGTGGCACATCCTCGACGTCCGCGACCCGGCGATCGCCGAGAAACTGCGCGGCGCCGACGTCGTCGTCCACCTCGCCCTCGACCTCGACCTGGAGAGCGACCCGGCCGCCCGTACGGCTTTCAACGTGCGCGGCACCCAGACGGTCCTCACGGCGGCCGCCGCCGCGGGCGTGCACCGGGTCGTGCTGTGCACCTCCGCCATGGTCTACGGCGCCCTCCCGGACAACGACGTCCCGCTCTCCGAGGACGCCGAGCTGCGCGCCACCGCCGAGGCCACCGGTGTCGGCGACCTCCTCGAGGTGGAGCGGCTCGGCCGCCGGGCACCGCGCGCCCACCCCGGTCTCAACGTCACCGTCGTCCGCCCCGCGGTACTCGTCGGCGGTACGGACACGGCCCTCACCCGCTACTTCGAGTCACCGCGCCTCCTGGTCGCCGCGGGGTCCCGCCCCACCTGGCAGTTCTGCCATGTCGAGGACCTGGTCAGCGCCCTGGAGTACGCCGCCCTGGAGAAGGTCGAGGGCGAGCTCGCGGTCGGCTGCGACGGGTGGCTGGAGCAGGAGGAGGTCGAGGAGCTCAGCGGCATCCGCCGGATGGAACTGCCGTCCGCCGTCGCGCTCGGCGCGGCCGCCCGGCTGCACCGCATCGGCCTGACCCCGTCCCCCGCGGGCGACCTCGCGTACACGATGCACCCCTGGGTGGTCAGCGTCTCGCGGCTGCACGACGCCGGCTGGCGACCGCAGTGGACCAACGAGGAGGTGCTCGCCCAGCTCCTGGAGGAGGTCGCGGGCCGGCACACGCTCGCGGGCCGCCGTCTGGGCCGCAAGGACGCCACCGCTGCCGGTGCCGCGGGCGCCACGGTCGCCCTGCTCGGCACCGCCGCGCTGGTACGCCGCGCCCGCAAGGCACGCCGCCGCATCTGAGGCTCCGCACGGCTGCCGGACCCCTGCGCCCGGCAGCCCGGGGACGCCCGGGCCCAGGGCTCGCGGGACGCCCTGGCCTCAGGGCTCGGGGGTCCGGCTGCCCGGGGCGCGGGGCGTGCCTGTAGGAGGCTCCAGGGGCCACGCGCGCGTGCCGGTCGAAAGCCTTATTCCGCGTTGTCCCTCGCGTACGGCACCATGGGCGCATGGCAGGCACCCCCAGCACCCCCGCATCCCCCGACCCGTCCACCCACCCGGGCGAACAGGCGGCGCAGGACCCGATCCGGCTGCTCGCGATCCGTGACACCCCGCTGTCGCTGGACGAGGTGTTCCGGGCCGCGGGCGACGACGCGGCGGGCGGCACCGCCCTGTTCGTGGGCACCGTGCGCAACCACGACGGGGGAGCCGATGTCGCCGCGCTGGGGTACTCCTGCCACCCGAGCGCGGAGGCGGAGATGCGCCGCGTGGCCGAGCAGGTCGTCGCGAAGTACCCCGTGCGGGCACTGGCGGCCGTCCACCGCGTGGGTGACCTCGCCGTGGGGGACCTCGCGGTCGTGGTGGCAGTCTCCTGCCCGCACCGGGGAGAGGCCTTCGAAGCCTGCCGGATGCTGATCGACGACCTGAAGCACGACGTGCCGATCTGGAAGCACCAGACATTCACGGACGGCACCGAGGAATGGGTCGGAGCCTGCTGAAGGCCCGGTAATTGTCTGGGGCAAATGTCGCCATAAACCTCCCTTGTCCCTCGCACCGATTTGCGTAACCAGGCCCCCGGCCCGAGCGTTGAAGCAGCCGATGGTTAATCTGCTGATCGGCCGGCTGCGATCGTTGGGGATTGTGCGGCGGTCGCTCACTGGGTCGGGAGGTCGGAATGGCTGCACTTGCCTGGTTGTTGATTCCGCTTTTTGCTGTGGTCGGGGCTGCGATATGGGGCAGCTGGGCCGCGCGTAATCGCACCACCGGCGATGTTGCCGAACTCGCGGGATACGAGAAGTTCCGCGAAGCCATGCAGAAGTCGCACTCCGGTTCCGACCCCGCCTGACGGGACTCCCGGAGGGCGCGGAATTCCGGCCCGCCGAGCCTCCCGGCGCAGCGGCATTCGGCCCGTGCGGAGTGCCGGGACCCTTGGGGGAGAGCCGCCGGACCTCGTACGGACCGGCCCCAGCGGTGCACGTGCAGGCCCGTCCCGTACTGTCGTTCCATGCCACGCCGCACTGCGACGATGCTCGCCTCCACCCTCGTTCTGATCGCGCTCCTCTGCGCGGGCGTCCTCATCAAAGTGCCTTATTCGGAGATGTCCCCGGGCCCGACGGTGAACACCCTCGGCGAGTCAGGTGGCGAACCGGTACTGCGGATCTCCGGCCACAAGACGTATCCCACGACCGGGCACCTCAATATGACGACGGTCCGCGTCACCGGCGCCGACTACTCCATGAACCTCGTCGAGGCCGTCACCGGCTGGCTGGCGCACGACAGCGTCGTCGTCCCGCACGACACGCTCTACCCGGACGGCAAGACCGAGGAGCAGTCCTCCCAGGAGAACGCCGAGGAGTTCAGCCAGTCCCAGGAGAGCGCGAAGGTCGCCGCACTCAAGGCACTGAAGATCCCCGTCGCCACGCGCGTGGTCGTGGCGAGCGTCGTCAAGGGCAGCCCCGCGGAGGGCAAGCTGCACGCCGGAGACGTCATCAAGGAGGTCGACGGCAAGAAGGTCGGGGAGCCGGGCGACGTCTCCGAGCTGGTCACCCGGCGGAAGCCGGGCGACAAGGTCGTCTTCACCGTCGTGCCCACCGCGGACGCGGCCGCCGCCGAGAAGGCGCACAAGGAGCCCACGACCACCGAGAAGGTCGTGGTCACCACGAAGAAGGCCGAGGACAACGGCCGGGCGATCGTCGGCATCCAGGCCGGGACCGACCACACCTTCCCGTTCACCATCGACATCAAGCTGGCCGACGTGGGCGGCCCGAGCGCGGGCCTGATGTTCTCGCTGGGCATCGTCGACAAGCTCACCCCCGGCGACATGACGGGCGGAAAGTTCGTCGCCGGCACGGGCACGATCGACGAGAAGGGCAAGGTCGGCCCGATCGGCGGCATCCAGATGAAGACCGTCGGCGCGCGCAAGGCGGGCGCCGAGTACTTCCTGACACCCGCCGAGAACTGCGCCACCGCCGTAACCGACGTCCCCGACGGCCTCACCCTGATCAAGGTCAGCACCCTCGACGACGCGATCAAGTCGATGGAGGCCGTCGGCAAGGGCGCCACGGCCGGGCTGCCGAAGTGCACGACGGGCTGACCGCCACGACCGCCCGGGGCCGGTCCCGACCACCTGGCGCCCGTCCCGACCACCTGGCACCCGTCCCGACCACCTGGCACCCGTCCCGACCACCTGGCACCCGTCCCGACCCTGCGCCGGTCCCGGCCGCCGGGCGCCGGTCCTGACGGCCGGCGCCGGTGGCAGGCGGGTTACGACTCGAAGGTCGCGGCCAGGGCCTCGGCAAGACCCGGCACCAGGTCCGGGCCCGTCAGCACCTCGTTCGGAGAGTCCTTCTCGCGCAGCCGGATCGCCGACTCGCGCGCCCCGGCCCGCAGCACCGCCACGGTCATCCGCACTTCCTGCCGGTCCGGGTGCGCGGCGACCCACTTGGTGAGCTGCGCGCCCTTCATGCCCTCCGGCACCGACGCCTCCGCGGACGGCGGCAGCATCAGGCGCTCCACCGTCAGCGCGCAGCCGGTCACCGAGGCCGGCCAGGCGATCGTGCCGAGGAACTCGTCCAGCGCCTTGCCGCGCGGGATCTCCTCCTGCTCGATCGGGGTGAATCCGGCGGCGGTGGCGGCGTCGATACCGAGCTGGGAGGCGAGCCCCGGCTCCTGCTTGCGCAGCTTCGCCGTGTCGACCAGGGCGAACAGCCGGGCCGGTTTGTCCCAGCCGAGGCCCGACACGTATTCGTCGATCTCCAGGACGGCCCGGGTGAGCGGGCTGGCGGCCATCGGCGTGCCCGGCGCGGGCATCGGAGGGGTGTGGTCTGAGGGGGAGGAGTTGGACATGGTGAATATCCTGCCTCCTTCGGCCCCGAAAGCGGGAACTGAGTAAAGCTTCGTTAAGTTGCATAGGTACGGCCCCTACGATCGCGGGGCCGGTACCACCCGCGACCAGACCCGCAACACACCGCAACACCCCCGCTCCACCCCACAAACAACACAGCGAACTTCGAGGTGCGCACGTTGGCTTTCCAGATGCCGGACCGCGGCGGAGGCCCGACCGGGCCACGGATCAGAGTGGGCCGGCCCTCCCGGCGCGCCCGGACCCTGCTCATGACACTGGGCGTCCTGGCCGTGCTGGCCATGGCGTTCGTCATGTTCGCCGGGTTCTGGACGGACTGGCTCTGGTACCGATCGGTCAAGTACTCGTCAGTCTTCACCACCACCCTCTGGACCAAGATCGGCCTGTTCGCCGTCTTCGGTCTGCTCATGGCAGTAGCCGTCGGCGTCAACATCTGGCTGGCGCACCGGCTGCGGCCGCCGCTCAGCGCGATGTCGATGGAGCAGCAGAGCCTCGACCGCTACCGGATGGGTCTCGCGCCGTTCAAGAAGTGGGTGCTGATCGCGATCACCGCCCTCGTCGGGCTGATCGCCGGAGCCTCCGCCTCCGGCCAGTGGCGCACCTGGCTCCTGTCGGTCAACGGCGTGCCGTTCGGGCACAAGGACCCGCAGTTCGGCCTGGACGTGTCGTTCTACGCGTTCGACCTGCCGTGGTACCGCTTCCTGCTCGGCTTCGGATTCGCCGCAGCGGTGATCTCCCTGGTCGCGGCCGCCCTGGTGCACTACCTGTACGGCGGGCTGCGGCTGACCAGCCCGGGTGCGCGCGCGACCGCGGCGGCCACCGGCCACCTGTCGGTGCTGCTCGGCATCTTCGTCGCCCTGAAGGCCGTCGCGTACTGGCTCGACCGGTACGGGCTGGCGGTGAAGTCCAGTGACTTCAAGGCCACCGGCAACTGGACCGGCCTGCGCTACGTCGACGCCAACGCCTACCTCCCGGCGAAGACGATCCTGTTCTGCATCGCCGTCATCTGCGCCGTGCTGTTCTTCGCGACGCTGTGGCGCCGCACCTGGCAGCTGCCGGTGATCGGCTTCGGCCTGATGGTGCTCTCGGCGATCCTGATCGGCGGGCTCTACCCGGCGATCGTGCAGAAGTTCCAGGTCCAGCCGAACGAGCAGGCCAAGGAAGCGCCGTACATCGAGAAGAACATCGAGGCGACGCGCAAGGCGTACGACATCGACGGCGCCAAGGTCAGCGACTACAAGGGCGCGGGCGAGGGCGGCAGCAGCACGAAGCTGCGCAAGGACGCCGACACGGCGGCCAGCTACCGCCTCCTCGACCCGAACGTGATCTCGCCGACCTTCCGCCAGCTCCAGCAGGAGCGGAAGTACTACCAGTTCCCGCAGACCCTCGACGTGGACCGCTACAAGGGCCAGGACACCGTCATCGGCCTGCGCGAGCTGGACCTCAAGGGCATCCCCAAGCGCAACTGGATCAACGACCACTTCACCTACACCCACGGGTACGGTGCGGTCGCGGCCAAGGGCACGTCCGTGAACACGGACACCGAGGGCGGCCCGAACTTCACCGAGGCGGGACTGCCCTCCTCCGGCGACCTCGGCACGTACGAGCAGCGGATCTACTACGGCGAGAAGACCGAGCAGTACTCGATCGTCGGCGGCCCGCAGCAGGAGCTCGACTACGAGAAGAACGGCGAGCCCACCAAGAACACCTCGTACAAGGGCAACAGCGGCGTCAACCTCTCCAACGCGCTGAACCGGGCGGCGTACGCCGTCTCCTTCAGCGAGCCGCAGATCCTGTACTCCGGCGCCATCGGCGAGGGCTCGCGGATCCTCTACAACCGCACGCCCAAGCAGCGCGTCGAGGCGGTCGCCCCGTGGCTGACCATCGACGGCGACGCCTACCCGGCGGTCGTCAACGGCCGGATCCAGTGGATCGTCGACGCCTACACCACGACCAACGGCTACCCCTACGCGTCGCGCACGACGCTCGGGGACACCACGACGGACTCGCTGACCAACAACCAGCGGGCCGTGGTCGCCCAGCAGAACCAGGTCAACTACATCCGCAACTCGGTGAAGGCCACCGTCGACGCGTACGACGGTTCGGTCCAGCTGTTCGAGTGGGACGAGAAGGACCCGGTCCTGAAGACCTGGAAGAAGGCGTTCCCGGACACGGTCAAGAGCAAGAAGGACATCTCGCCCGAGCTGATGGCCCACCTGCGCTACCCGCAGGACATGTTCAAGGTCCAGCGCGAGCTGCTCACCCGCTACCACGTCGAGGACCCCGCCACGTTCTACGCGGGCTCCGACGCCTGGCAGGTCCCGGACGACCCGACGACCGACGCCAAGGGCTCGGTGCCGCCGTACTACCTGAGCCTGAAGATGCCCGGGGACACGGCGCAGAAGTTCTCGCTGACGACGACCTTCACGCCCAACGGACGCCCCAACCTCGGGGGGTTCATGGCGGTCGACGCCGATGCCGCGAGCAAGAGCTACGGCACGATAAGACTGCTGAGGGTGACGCAGGACGTACCGGGCCCGCAGCAGGTGCAGAACCGGCTCAACTCCAACTCCGACGTGGCGGAGTTCGTCCGCAACATGAAGGGTGCCAACTCGGACATCGAGTACGGCAACCTGCTGACGATCCCGCTCAACGACGGATTCCTGTACGTCGAGCCGGTGTACGCCCAGGGCAACAACGCCCAGTACCCGCTGCTGAAGAGGGTCGCCGTGTCGTACGGCAGGGAGACCGTCTTCAAGAACTCCCTGGCGGAGGCGCTCAACGCCGTCTTCGGGGAGAAGGGCGCGGACCCCCCGCCGGACCAGGGTGACGACGGCACCACCAAGCCGCCGGCGACCGGTTCCGGGGCGCTGTCCAAGGCCATCGCGGACGCCCAGGCGGCGTACGACGAGGGCGAGAAGGCGCTCGCCAAGCAGGACTGGGCGGCCTACGGCAAGGCCCAGGAGAAGCTGCAGGAAGCGCTGCAGCGGGCCGCGGACGCCGGGCAGGCCCCGCCGGCCAAGCAGGACCCGAAGGCCCCGGCGGACCCCAAGAATCCGGCGGACCCCAAGGATCCGAAGGACCCGAAGGACCCTGCGAAGACCGAGTAGCAGCAGGTCGGAGCAGTAAAGGGCAGAGGCTCCACCCCGCGTCGTGGTACGGTTGCACAACAACGACGCGGGGTGGAGCAGCTCGGTAGCTCGCTGGGCTCATAACCCAGAGGTCGCAGGTTCAAATCCTGTCCCCGCTACTGACAACGAGGGCCCGGATCCATTGAGGATCCGGGCCCTCGTCGTATGTCTTGACTCCGAATGTGTTTGACTTGTCGCCCTGTGGGCATGTCGACAAAACGCTGAAGTGACCTCAATGGCTGCGGTATACCAGGTGTACCGGGGTTGCGGGTGGTGCGACGATGAAAACTATGGGGGACAGGGCAACTCTGTTGGAGACAGGGCAGGTTGAGACAGGCAGAGCAGAGCTGAGGCGGGCCGACGACGGCACCGACACCGCCACGGCGGAGGACGAGGCACGCCACCGGCACGCCGCCGCCGCGGGCGACGCCGAGTCCATGAGCGTCCTCGGCTCCTTGCTGCTCCGCCGCGGCGACCTCGACGGCGCCGAGCCCCACCTCCGCGCCGCCACCGCCGAGGGCGACCGGGCGGCCGCCAACAACCTCGGAGTCCTGCTGCACCAGCGCGGGTACGCGGAAGAGGCCGCCGGATGGTGGCGCGTCGCCGCCGTCGCGGGCTCGGCCGCGGCCGCCCACGCCCTGGGCCGCCACTACCGCGAGCGCGGCGACGAACCCGCCGCCGAGTACTGGCTGCGCCAGTCCGCCGAGCACGGGCACGCGCTCGGCGCGTACGCACTCGCCGACCTCCTGGAACACCGCGGGGACGTCGGCGCCGAGCGCTGGCTGCGCGCCGCCGCCGAGCAGGGCCACCGCGAAGCCGCGTACCGCCTCGCCCGCCTCCTGGACCGCAGGGCCGGCACCCCCACCGGCGGCGGGCCCGCGGCCGACGTGGCCAGCCGGCGCGGCATCACCTGGGACACCGACCCGCGCATGCTGCGCCCCGACTCCGTCACCACCGGCGAGAAGCCGCCCGCGCTGGAGGCCGAGCAGTGGTACCGGCAGGCCGCAGCCCGCGGCCACCGCCGGGCCGCCCTGCACCTGGGCGTCATCCTGGAGGCCCGCGGCGAGCTCAAGGAGGCCGGGCGCTGGTACCTGACCTCCGCCAAGGACGGCGAGCCGCGCGCGGCCTGCGCGCTCGGCTTCCTGCTGCGCGACGCGGGAGACGAGGAGAGCGCCGCCGTGTGGTGGCTGCGCGCCGCCCAGGAGGGCGACGGCAACGCCGCCAACGCCCTGGGAGCCCAGCACGCCGCCCGTGGTGAGCAGCAGACCGCGGAGCGCTGGTACCGGGCCGCCCTGGACGCCGGCGACATCAACGGCGCCTACAACCTCGGGCTGCTCTGCGCCGCCCAGGGCCGCAACCCCCAGGCCGAGCAGTGGTACCGGCGGGCCGCCTACGCAGGGCACCGGGAGGCCGCCAACGCGCTGGCCATCCTGCTGCTCCAGGGCGGCGACGCGTCCGGCGCCGAACCGTGGTTCTCCAAGGCCGCCGAGGCGGGCAGCGTGGACGCCGCCTTCAACCTCGGGATCCTGTACGCGGGACGCGGCGACGAGCGGGGCGCCCTGGAGTGGTACGAGCGGGCCGCCGCAGCCGGGCACACCGAAGCGGCCCTCCAGGTCGGCATCGCCCTGCTCCGCGAGGGCGACGAGCAGGATGCCGAGGCGCATCTGCGGCGGGCCGCCGGCGGGGGCAGCGCCGAGGGCGCCTTCCGGCTCGGCATGCTGCTCGACTCCCGCGAGCCGGCGCCGGGGCCGCCCGTCCTCGGGGAGCCGGTCGACGAGAAGTCCGAGTGCGAGGAGTGGTACGAGAGGGCCGCCGAGCAGGGGCACCGCAGGGCGCAGGTCCGGGTCGGAATGCTCGCGGCCGGGCGGGGCGACATGGCGGGCGCCGCGCGCTGGTACCGGGAGGCGGCCGAGGCGGGCAGCCTCGGCGGAGCCTTCAACCTGGGGCTGCTGCTCGCCAGGGAGGGGCGCGAGTCCGAGGCCCAGCTGTGGTGGACCCGGGCGGCGCACGCGGGCCACGGACGTGCCGCGCTGCGCCTCGCGCTGCTGGCGGCCCGGCGGGGGGAGCTCGGCGAGGGCGAGCGGTGGTGTGTGCGGGCCGTGGAACTGGGTCCCGCCGAGGTCGCGGAAAGGGCCGCGAGGCTGCGGGACGCGCTGCACCAGGAGCTGACGGCCTAGGCAGTGACCGGGCTCGGTCCGCGCGAGCTTCCCTGTGGGGCCTCCTGCGGGCCCCCGGGAAAGCGATTTGCGCTGGTCGGGGGGTGGCGCGTAGGGTTGTGTCTACCGACGCGGGGTGGAGCAGCTCGGTAGCTCGCTGGGCTCATAACCCAGAGGTCGCAGGTTCAAATCCTGTCCCCGCTACTGAACCTGAGGCCCGGATCTCGAAAGAGATCCGGGCCTCAGGTCTTTTTGCATACCCGCAGGACGGCAAGCGGTTTCCGCGCACAGCAGGACGGCGAGCGGGTTTCCGCGTACCCGCAGAACGGCCACCGGGCCGGGCGGCATGACCGCCCGGCCCGGTGGTGCTAGGCGCAGTTGGGGCAGATTCCCCGGTAGGTGACCTCGACGTCGGAGATCGTGAACCCGAAGCGCTCCGTGTCCGGCAGGTCGCTCAGCGGGTTGCCGGCCGGGTGCACGTCGCGGATCGCGCCGCAGCGGGCGCAGACCAGGTGCTGGTGGGGGCGGTGGGCGTTCGGGTCGTACCGCTTGGCGCGGCGGTCCGTGGAGACCTCGATGACCTCGCCCAGGGAGACCATCTCGCCCAGCGTGTTGTAGACCGTCGCCCGGGAGATCTCGGGCAGCTTCGCGACGGCGCGCGCGTGCACCTCGTCGGCGGTCAGGTGGATGTGGTCCCCGTCGAGGACCTCGGCCACGACCCGACGCTGCGCGGTCATGCGCCAGCCTCGTCCGCGCAGTCGTTCCAACAGGTCACTCATGCCGACCAGCCTAACAGTGGGGGACCGTGATCCCGAACGGGTGTGAATTTGGATGCTCGCTTGACTTAGACAATGTCCATTGTAGGATCGGTTACGGCGACAAGCCAAGGGACAGGACACGCGTCAGGCGATGACGCAGCAGGAACCACGCAGGAGGCGCACGTGACGTCGCAGGGACCGCTCACCACCGAGGCCGGCGCACCGGTCGCCGACAACCAGAACAGCGAGACGGCGGGCATCGGCGGGCCGGTTCTCGTTCAGGACCAGGCCCTCCTGGAGAAGCTCGCGCACTTCAACCGCGAGCGCATTCCGGAGCGCGTGGTGCACGCCCGCGGCGCCGGTGCGTACGGCACCTTCACGCTCACCCGCGACGTCTCGCAGTGGACGCGCGCCAAGTTCCTCTCCGAGGTCGGCAAGCAGACCGAGACCTTCCTGCGTTTCTCGACCGTCGCGGGCAACCTGGGCTCCGCCGACGCCGTTCGTGACCCGCGCGGCTTCGCGCTGAAGTTCTACACGGAGGAGGGGAACTACGACCTGGTCGGGAACAACACCCCCGTCTTCTTCATCAAGGACGCCATCAAGTTCCCGGACTTCATCCACACGCAGAAGCGCGACCCGTACACGGGCTCCCAGGAGGCCGACAACGTATGGGACTTCTGGGGCCTGAGCCCGGAGTCCACCCACCAGGTGACCTGGCTCTTCGGTGACCGCGGCATCCCGGCCACGCTGCGCCACATGAACGGCTACGGCTCGCACACCTACCAGTGGAACAACGAGGCCGGCGAGGTCTTCTGGGTCAAGTACCACTTCAAGACCGACCAGGGCATCAAGAACCTCACCACCGAGGACGCCAACCAGCTCTCCGGCATGGACCCGGACAGCCACCAGCGCGACCTGCGCGAGGCCATCGAGCGCGGTGACTTCCCGTCCTGGACGGTGCAGGTGCAGATCATGCCGGCGGCGGAGGCGGCGACGTACCGCTTCAACCCGTTCGACCTCACCAAGGTGTGGCCGCACGCGGACTACCCGCCGATCGAGATCGGCAAGCTGGAGCTCAACCGCAACCCGCAGAACATCTTCGCCGAGGTCGAGCAGTCGATCTTCAGCCCCGCGCACTTCGTGCCGGGCATCGGCCCCTCCCCGGACAAGATGCTCCAGGGCCGTCTCTTCGCGTACGGCGACGCCCACCGCTACCGCGTCGGCATCAACGCCGACCACCTGCCGGTGAACCGCCCGCACGCCACCGAGGCGCGCACCAACTCCCGTGACGGCTACCTGTACGACGGCCGCCACAACGGCACCAAGAACTACGAGCCGAACAGCTTCGGCGGCCCGGTCCAGACGGACAGGCCGCTGTGGCAGCCGGTCCCGGTGGACGGTGCGACGGGCAACCACGAGGCTCCGCTCCATGCCGAGGACAACGACTTCGTGCAGGCCGGCAACCTCTACCGGATGATGTCGGAGGACGAGAAGGGTCGCCTGATCGAGAACCTCGCCGGGTTCATCTCGAAGGTGTCGCGCGACGACATCGCCGAGCGCGCGGTCAACAACTTCCGTCAGGCGGACGGCGACTTCGGCAAGCGTCTCGAAACCGCGGTCCAGGAGTTGCGCGCCAAGTAGGGCGCGGGCGCGGTGAAGTGAGGCCGGTGTGCCGGACCCCTCGGGGCCCGGCACGCCGGCCTCTTGCGTGGTGCGGGCCGGTCAGCCCGCGAGGGACGCCGGCTGGCGGCGGCTGGGGGCCCAGCAGCGGATGATGTCGCGGACGGAGACGACGCCGACCGCCTCGCCCTGTTCGTCGAGCACGATCAGATGGCGGAAGCCGCCGTGCGCCATGGCCTCGGCGGCGTCCTCCAGGGTCCAGGCGGGGGAGGCGAAGACGACGTCGGTGGTGGTGTGGGCGCCTGCGGTCTCCAGGTCCGGGTCCTGCCCGGCGCCTATCGAGACGAGCAGGTCGCGCTCGGTGAGGATGCCGAGTCCGCTGGTGTCGGCGTCGAGGACGATGGCCGCCCCGACATGACGGACGGACATCAGCCGGGCGGCCTGGCGGAGGGTGTGGGCGGGGCCGATCGTGAGGACCATCGTGCTCATGGCGTCGCGTACGAGCATGGAGTTCAGCCACCTCCTGGGTGCGATCCGCATGGGAACGGATTCACAAGTTCACAAGTGAGGGAGCTTTTAGAGTCGCAGGCCCGTAAGGGGTCAACAAGAGGGCGGTAGAGGCAAGTTGAGGGGCGTGCAAAATCTCGTCACACGCCCCTCAGGGCACTCAGGAGCGCTGGTTGAGGTAGCCGAGCAGCTCGTCGTGGAGCAGACCGTTGGAGGCCGCGGCGTTGCCGCCCTCGACCCCGGGAACACCGTCCAGGCTGGTGAAACTGCCGCCGGCCTCCTCGACGATGATCGCGTTCGCCGCCATGTCCCAGAGGGACAGCTCGGGTTCGGCGCAGATGTCCACGGAGCCCTCCGCGACCATCATGTACGGCCAGAAGTCGCCGTAGCCACGCGTCCGCCAGCAGGCCCGGCTCAGGTCCAGCAGACCCTCCAGCCTGCCCTGCGCCTCCCAGCCGGTGAGCGAGGAGTACGCGAAGGAGGAGTCGGAGATGCGCGGGACCTTGGAGACCTGGATGCGGGTGGCGGAGGTCAGGCTGCGGCCGGTGTACGCGCCCGCGCCCTTCGCCGCCCACCAGCGGCGGCCCAGCGCCGGGGCCGAGACCACGCCGACGACCGGGCGGTAGCCGCCCTCGCCCGCCTCCATGAGGGAGATCAGCGTGGCCCAGACAGGGACGCCGCGCACGTAGTTCTTCGTACCGTCGATCGGGTCGATCACCCAGCGGCGCGGGCCCGTGCCCTGGAGGCCGTACTCCTCGCCGAGGATCGCGTCGCGCGGCCTGGCGCGGTGCAGCTGGCCGCGGATCAGCTCCTCGGCCGCCTTGTCGGCCTCGGTCACCGGGGTCATGTCCGGCTTCGTCTCGACCTTGAGGTCCAGGGCCTTGAACCGGTCCATGGTCTGGGCGTCGGCGCCGTCGGCGAGTACGTGGGCGAGGCGCAGGTCATCGTGATAGTCGGGCATGGACGCCACAGTATCGAGCGCGCCCGGACGGCGGCCATACGGGAGTGGGGCGAGGGCCGCGGGGGTGTGCGGGGGCCGGTGCCGACACCCTTGACAGTGCGTGGGGGGCCGTCAACGCTGGCAGGCGGGAGGTGACGCCGTGCCCACTGCCCGGGAAGCCCTGCTCGACGCCGCCGCCGCGTCGCTCGCGCTGCGGGCGTGGTCCGCGGTGCGGATGGTCGACGTGGCCGCCACGGCCGGAGTGTCCCGGCAGACCCTCTACAACGAGTTCGGCAGCAAGGAGGGGCTCGCGCGGGCGCTGGTGCGCCGGGAGGCGGACGGCTTCTTCGCGGGCGTCGACCGGGTGCTAGGGGAGCGCGCGGGGACGGACACCGACCGGCTGGTGGGGGTCGCCGAGTGGATGGTACGGGCGGCGCGGGCCGATCCACTGGTGCGGGCGCTGCTGACCGGGTGCTGGCCGGAGCGGCTGCCCTCGGGGCGGGCGGCGCGGGCGGCTTCGGCACCGGGCGCGGGAGCCGCCCAGCGGCGCGCCGACCGGGGCGTACCGGGAGCCGCGGACGTGGTGGCGGAGGTACGGGAGCGGGTGGCGGCGGGCGTCCAGGGGCAGTGGCCCGTCGAAATGGTGGTGCGGGTGGCGGTGTCGTGGGTGGTGGGCCCGGGGCAGGGCGGCGACGTGGGGGAGTTCCTGCGGGGAGTGCTGGGGAAGTGGGGTGGGGGCCTCGGCGCGGGCGGCACTGAGGGGGCGTGACCGGCCGCGACCGGTGAGGCGGGCGTGCTCGGCCGCGGCCACCGGCGCCGGGCACCGCGCGGGCGGGCCCCAATGCGACGCGCGGACGGGCCGTAGTGCGACGCGCGGGCGGGTTCCAATGCGACGCGCGAGCGGGCCCTAGTGCGAGGAGCCCGAGAGCTGGAGGCCGATGACGCCGATGATCACCAGGGAGATCGAGACCAGCTTCAGCGTCGAGACCACGTCGTCCAGGAAGATCATCCCGTAGATCGCCGTACCCGCCGCACCGATGCCCGTCCACACCGCGTACGCCGGGCCCACGTCCAGCTTCTTCAGGGACAGCGTCAGCAGGCCGAAGCTGCCCAGGGCGAAGGCCCCGAAGGCGATCGTCGGCCAGAGTCTGGTGAAGCCGTGCGAGAGCTTGAGACAGACGGCGAAGCCGGTCTCCAGGATTCCCGCCACCACCACTAGCAGCCACGCCATTGAGTGCCTCCCGTGTCAGCCCGCGTCGGTGGCTGCTTCGTGTCGCTCGGTGTGAGTATGCCTTTACCAGAGGGACGCCGGAGCAAACGCGTTCGGTTCAGTCCCCCTCGCGCCTTTCCCGGGTGGCCAGCAGCCGCCGCAGCGATACCAGCCGGGCCGGGTCCGCGTGTCCGTCCGCCACCCACTTGTCGAGGGCGCACTCCTTCTCGGTCTCGTCGTGCGTGCACCCGCGCGGGCACTGCTCCGTCCCCGGCATCAGGTCGGAGAAGGCGTTGATGACGCGCGAGGGGTCGACGTGGTGCAGGCCGAAGGACCGGACGCCCGGGGTGTCGATCACCCAGCCGGCGTCGCCCGCCAGGGGGAGCGCGAGCGCGGAGGTGGTGGTGTGCCTGCCGCGCCCGGTGACCGCGTTGACATGACCCGTCGTGCGCCGCTTGTCCTTGGGCACCAGAGTGTTGACCAGCGTGGTCTTGCCGACACCGGAGTGCCCGACGAAGGCCGTGATCTTGCCGTCCAGATGGTCGCGGACGACGTCGCTCGCCGCCCCGTTCTCCAGCTCCTCGCGACTGGTGACGACGTACGGCACGCCCAGCGGCACGTACATCTCCAGCAGTGCGTCGGCGGACGCCAGGTCGGACTTGGTGAGGACCAGGAGCGGGGTCAGACCGCCGTCGTACGCCGCCACCAGACAGCGGTCGATCATCCGGGGGCGGGGCTCCGGGTCGGCCAGCGCGGTGACGATGGCGAGCTGGTCGGCGTTGGCGACGACGACCCGCTCGAAGGGATCGTCGTCGTCGGCGGTGCGGCGCAGGACGGAGGCGCGCGGTTCGATGCGCACGATGCGGGCCAGCGTGTCCTTGGTGCCCGAGAGATCGCCGACGATCATCACCCGGTCGCCGACCACCGCGGCCTTGCGGCCCAGTTCGCGGGCCTTCATCGCCATCACGTGCCGGCCCTCGACGAGGCAGGTCAGCCGGCCCCGGTCCACGGTGAGGACCATGCCCTCCTGGGCGTCCTCGTGCTTGGGCCTGATGTGGGTGCGGGGGCGGTTGCCCTTGCGGTTGGGGCGGACGCGGATGTCGTCCTCGTCGGGGTTCTTGCCGTAGCGGCGCATGGTCCTCGCCCGGCCGTCAGTTGCCCGCGAGCATGTCGGACCACATGACGGGGAAGTCGGGCAGCGTCTTGGCGGTCGTCCCCACGTTCTCGATGCGCACGTCCTTCACCGCCAGACCGATGATCGACCCCGCGGTGGCCATGCGGTGGTCGTCGTAGGTGTGGAAGGTGCCGCCGTGCAGCGTGCGCGGCCGGATGTGCAGGCCGTCGGCGGTCTCGGTGACGTCGCCGCCGAGCTCGTTGATCTCCTTGGTGAGCGCGGCGAGCCGGTCCGTCTCGTGCAGGCGGAGGTGGGCGACCCCGCGCAGGGTGGACGGGGAGTCGGCCAGGGCGGCCACGGCGGCGATGCCCGGGGTCAGCTCGCCGACCTCGCTCAGGTCCCAGTCGATGCCGTGGACGGTGCCCGTACCGGTGAAGGTCAGCCCGCGCTCGGTCAGTTCGCAGGAGCCGCCCATCGCGGTGAAGATCTCCCGCAGCGCGTCACCCGGCTGGGTGGTGTACTCCGGCCAGTCGGGGACCGTCACCCGGCCGCCCGTGATCAGGGCGGCGGCGAGGAACGGCTGCGCGTTGGACAGGTCGGGCTCGACGGTCAGGTCGCGGCCGAGCAGGGCGCCGGGGGTGACCCGCCATACGTTCGCCTCGCCGCCGGACTCGGGGGTGTCGACCTGGGCGCCGATCGCGCGCAGCATGTCGACGGTCATCCGGATGTGCGGCATGGAGGGCAGCGTGGGGCCGGTGTGACGTACTTCCACACCCTGGTTGAAGCGGGGTGCGGACAGCAGCAGCGCGCTCACGAACTGCGAGGACGAGGACGCGTCGATCTCGACCCGGCCGCCGTCCAGGGCACCGCTGCCGAAGACGGTGAGGGGCAGCGCGCCCCGGCTGTTGTCGTCGATACGGGCGCCGAGGGTGCGCAGCGCCGTGATGACCGCGCCCAGCGG
Organism: Streptomyces sp. NPDC058663; assembly: GCF_042716745.1. Taxonomy (NCBI): domain Bacteria; kingdom Bacillati; phylum Actinomycetota; class Actinomycetes; order Kitasatosporales; family Streptomycetaceae; genus Streptomyces; species Streptomyces sp. NPDC058663. Next base: position 11,627 of record NZ_JBHXRV010000016.1, on the reverse strand, counting down.
GCGCTCGTAGGACCGCGGGTCGCCGTCGAAGCGGATGGGGCCGTCCGCGAGGGCGGCCACCGGCGGCAGGAAGCGCATGACCGTACCCGCGTTGCCGACGTCGACGGTGGCCGGGCCGCGCAGGCCGCGGGGAAGGACGCGCCAGGCCTCGCCGGAACCGTCGGGGCCCACCCCCTCCTCGATGCCGACGCCCATCGCGCGCAGCGCCTGGACCATCAGCAGGGTGTCGCGCGAACGCAGCGGGCGGCGCAGCCAGCCCGGCTCGGCGGCGAGCGAGGCCAGGACCAGTGCCCGGTTGGTGACCGACTTGGAGCCGGGCACGGTGACCGTCGCGTCGACGGCCCCGGTCGCGTAGGGGGCGGGCCAGAGGGCGGGGTGCACGGCGCTTTCGGTCATGGCCTTCACTTTAGTGGCTCCCCTTGGCGCCTCCCCACTGCGAGACCACCCCCTGGCGGCTTCCCACGGCGAGACCTCCCTCTGGCGGCCTCCCACTGCGAGACCTCCGGGCCCCCGCTCACAGACCGAGCAGCCAGCGGCCCCCGCCGAGCAGCGCGCACACCGAGACGACGTGGAACATCAGCAGCCACATCAGCGGCGGTACATGGGTGAGCCGGGCCAGCTGGTCCGCGTCGGAGTCGGGCGCACCGCCGTGCCGCCGCTTGGACTGGAGCTCGAAGGCCGGCCGTACCCCGCCGAGCAGCAGGAACCACACGGCCGTGTACGCGAAACCGGCCTGCACCTCGGGTCCTGTCAACCAGGACACCAGGAGGAATGCGGCACCCGTGAGGACCACGGTCAGCACGCCGTACGCGTTGCGGATCATCACCAGCATCACCAGGAGCAGCGCCGTCGCCAGCCACAGGAACAGCGTGATGTGGTCCGCGGCCAGCAGCCACGCGCCGCCGAGCCCGAGCAGTGGCGGCGCCGTGTACCCCGCGGCCGCGGTCAGGATCATGCCGATGCCGGTCGGCTTGCCCCGGCTGACCGTGAGACCACTGGTGTCCGAGTGCAGCCTGATGCCGGTGAGGGTGCGGCCGGTGAGCAGGGCTATCAGCCCGTGGCCGCCCTCGTGGGCAATGGTGATCGCGTTGCGGGACAGCCGCCACAACGGGTGCGGCACCACGGCCAGCAGTGCCAGCGCGGCCGTCGCGTACAGCAGCCAGGTCTGCGGGTCGGGCTGGGTGCCGGTCAGCCGGTCCCACAGGGAGCCGAGGTCGGACGCGGCGAGGAGGAAGCCGTGGGAGGCGCCGGTATTGAGGGTGTCCATTTTTCGGGCGGCTCCTTGAACGCGGTACGGGCGTGGCAGTGTGACAAGTATGTGTGGACGGTTTGCGACGAGCCGGGGGGCGGAAGACCTCGCCGGGCTCTTCGAGGTGCAGAAGTGGGATCCGGCCGAGAGCTTCGTGCCGGACTGGAACGTGGCGCCGACGAAGTCCGTGCCGGTGATTCTGGAACGTCCTGTGAAGGACGCAGCGGATCCCCGTCCGGTTCGGCAGCTGCGGAGCCTGCGGTGGGGGCTGGTGCCGTCGTGGGCCAAGTCACCCGACGGGGCGGCGCGGATGATCAATGCCAGGGCGGAGACGGTGCACGAGAAGCCGTCCTTCCGGCGGGCGTTCGCCGCGCGGCGCTGCATCCTGCCCGCCGACGGCTATTACGAGTGGGTGACCGGGGCCGCGGAGCGGGACCTGGAGGAGGAGGGCAAGAAGAAGCGTGCCCGCAAGCAGCCGTACTTCGTGACCCCCGCGGGCGGCGAGGTGATGGCCATGGCCGGGATCTACGAGTTCTGGCGGGACGCCACCCTGCCGGACGAGCACGAACTTGCCTGGTGGGTGACGTGCTCGGTCATCACCACCGAGGCGGAGACGACACCGCTGGCGGGCGGCCCCGCGGGCGAGGGCGGGCCCGCGTCCCTGGCGGAGATCCACCCCCGGATGCCACTCGTCCTGACCCCGGACAAGTGGGCGGCCTGGCTGGACCCCGCGCTCACCGACCCACAGGAGGCACGCGAACTGCTGGTGCCGCCCGCACCGGGCCTGGTACGGGCCTACCCGGTGGGGACGGCGGTCAGCAACGTCCGCAACAACGGGCCCGAGCTGGTGGGGGAGTTGGCGGGACCGGAGGTCGGCACGCTGTTCTGAGGACGGGGCGCGGCCACGGCGCTGCCCCGCCCGCACGCCGGGACCCCGGCCGGCCCGCCGGAGGGTTCCCGGCGGGCTGCCGGAGGGTTCCCCGGCGGGCCGCCGCCCGTCCGTGCGGACGCGCACCGCAGGATGGGCGCATGAGCCGAGTGGAGAGTGTGGAGACCGGGGCCGGGGAGGCCCGGGTGCATTGGTACCCGGCGGAGCGGGCGTGGGCCGTGCTCGCGCTCGGGCACGGGGCCGGGGGCGGGGTCGAGGCCCGCGACCTCCAGGCGCTGGCCGCGGCGCTGCCCGGGGACGGGGTGAGCGTGGCGCTGGTGGAACAGCCCTGGCGGGTGGCCGGGAAGAAGTTGGCACCCGCACCGAAGACGCTCGACGCCGGATGGCGGGCGGTGTGGCCCGCCCTGGCGAAACCCGGCCTGCCGGTCTTCGCCGGGGGCCGCAGCGCCGGAGCCAGGGTCGCCTGCCGGACCGCGAGGGAACTCGGCGCCACCGGCGTACTCGCCCTGAGCTTCCCGCTGCACCCTCCGGGCAAGCCCGAGAAGTCCCGCGTCGACGAACTCACCGGGGCGGGCGTGCCCACCCTCGTCGTCCAGGGCGGCAACGACCCCTTCGGCCGGCCCGCCGAGTTCCCGGCCGACGCGGACTTCGCGCTGACGGAAGTGCCCTACGGCGACCACGGGTTCGCGGTGCCCAAACGGGCGGAGAGCAGCCAGGACGAAGCCCTCCGGGTGATTACCACCCGAGTGCGCGAGTGGCTCGGGAGCCACAAGGGGCGCTGAGCGCATGGCGGAGGGCCGGGAATGCCGACGCGCGGTCCGCTGTTGTCGCCTGCGTCCGACGTAGAAATGAGAGGGAGTTCGCCGCATGGGTTCCACCATCTGCCCGCGCCGCCCGCAAGCCTCTGACCTGGAGTGGACGGTGCTTTCCGCGGCGAAGACCGTACCCGCTCAGGCAGCGGGGAAGCAGGGTGGTCGTCTATCCTCCGAGTCGAGCGGGTCCGCATTCGGACTCGCCACGGCGCTGAAGGAGGTGGGTCCGGTCACTGGGACCGACGCAGGGACCGAAGCCGGCCACGCGGAGGAGACCACCGCCGAGCGCAACGCGCGCTTCGAGCGGGACGCGCTGGGCTTCCTCGACCAGATGTACTCCGCCGCGCTGCGCATGACGCGCAACCCGGCGGACGCGGAAGACCTGGTGCAGGAGACGTACGCGAAGGCGTACGGGTCCTTCCACCAGTTCCGCGAGGGGACCAATCTCAAGGCCTGGCTCTACCGGATTCTCACCAACACGTTCATCAACTCCTACCGGAAGAAGCAGCGCGAGCCGCTGCGCAGCGCTTCCGAGGAGATCGAGGACTGGCAGCTGGCGCGCGCCGAGTCGCACATGTCGACCGGTCTGCGCTCCGCCGAGTCGCAGGCGCTCGACCACCTGCCCGACTCGGACGTGAAGTCCGCGCTGCAGGCCATCCCGGAGGAATTCCGGATCGCCGTGTACCTCGCGGATGTCGAGGGGTTTGCCTACAAGGAAATCGCGGACATCATGGGGACACCGATCGGGACGGTCATGTCCCGGCTGCACCGGGGACGCCGCCAGCTGCGCGGCATGCTGGAGGACTACGCCCGCGAGCGCGGTCTGGTGCCGGCCGGTGCCGGAGCAGCGTCCGGGGAGTCGAACGACGCGAAAGGCTCGGGCTCATGAGCTGCGGAGATCCGCACGAGACGGACTGCTCTGAGGTGCTCGACCATCTCTACGAGTTCCTCGACAAAGAGATGCCGGACGGCGAGTGCACCAAGTTCGAGGAGCACTTCGAGGAGTGCTCCCCGTGCCTGGAGAAGTACGGCCTGGAGCAGGCCGTGAAGAAGCTCGTCAAGCGGTGCTGCGGCTCCGACGACGTACCGGTCGACCTGCGGTCCAAGGTGATGGGGCGGATCGACCTGATCAGGGCCGGGCAGGCCGTGCCCGAGCAGGACGTGACCGCGCCCGACCTTCTCGCACCGCCCGCCGAGGCTGCCCCGGTCGCGGCGAACGAGCAGGCGAAGAAGTAGCACCAGCAGGCGAAGAACAGCAGAAGCAGGCGAAGCAGCAGCGGAAGCAAGCGAAGCAGCAGCGGAAGCAGGCGAAGCAGCAGAAGCCGGCGAAGAAGCAGGCGAGCACCAGCTCGCAGCAGTACCAAGGCCGTTGGTTCCCCCTCCGTCGTCACTCGATGGGGGGAACCAGCGGCCTTCGCCCGTTCCGGCGCCCGGACCTCGCTAGCGTGGCGCACGATTTCGCGGCAGAGCCGCAGCGGAGCGGACCGAGCGGTTGCGGGGGATCAGGTGCGAGCCTTACCGGCGGGAGCACGGGCCTTTGTCCTGTGTGCCGTACTCGTCGCAGGCCTCGCCATCGCGGTCGGCCTCGGCCACACCCCCTGGGACGCGGTCGCCCTGCTGGCCGCCCTGTACGCCGCGTGCGAGCTGCTGCCCCGCTGCCGGCTGCTGCGGATCACGGTGCCCGCCGGGTCGGGGTCCTTCTTCCCCGTACCGCTCGCCGCCGTGTTCCTGCTGCCGCCGTCGGCCGCCGCGCTGGTCGCCGTACCGGGGGCGCTGCTCGGGCGGGTGACGCGGAAACCGGCCGGGGCGCGGCGGGTGTGGCGGGCCGCGGAGCTCGCCCTCGCGGTGTGGGCCGGGGCGTGGCTGTGGGGGGTGCTGGGCGGGCCGGGGGAGGGCGGCGGCGTGCCCGGGTTCCCGGATGCGCTGCTGCCCGCGGGAGCCGCCGTGGCGGGGTTCTGCGCCGTACTGACGCTGCTCGACGGCGGCATCCTGGTGGCCGCCGAACGGATGCCGGTACGGACGGCCTGGCGCGGCCTGTTCGTCCGCTCGCTGGCCCCGCACGGCGTGCACGGGCTCGCCGGACTGATGATGGCCGTCCTGTGGCACAGCCCGTACGGACCCCCGGCCGCCCTCTTCGTACTCCTGCCGATGTACCTCTCCTGCTGGGCCTTCGCCCAGTACCAGCGGGAGCACGACGCCCACCAGACCACCATCCGCGCCCTGGTCCAGGCCGTCGACCTCAAGGACCGCTACACCCGCGGCCACAGCGAAAGGGTCGGGCGGGCCTCCGCCATGATGGCCGCCGAGCTGGGCATGGACGAGCAGCGCAGGGAAGTGCTCAGGTTCGCCGGGATCCTGCACGACGTCGGCAAGCTGGGGGTGCCGACCCGGCTGCTCAGGAAGGACGGCCCGCTGACGCCCGAGGAGCGCCGGGTCATCGAACTCCATCCCGAGTACGGGCACGAAATGGTGCGGGGCATCGGCTTCCTCGGGGAGGCCAGGGCGGCGATCCTGCACCACCACGAACGCATGGACGGCAGCGGCTATCCGTACGGTCTCGCCGGGGACCGGATTCCGGAGTTCGCCCGGGTGGTGGCCGTCGCGGACGCCTTCGACGCGATGACGTCCACCCGCTCCTACCGGCGGGCCAGGCCGGTCGCGGCGGCCGTGACGGAACTGGAGCGGTGCGCTGGGACGCAGTTCGACCCCCGGATGGTGGCGGCGCTGGTGGCGGCACTGCGGCGGGAGGGGTGGCACCCGGCGGTGACGGCCGACGAGCACGGCCCACCCGCGCCGCCCAGGGGAAACGTGCCGCCCGCACCGCGCTCCGCCCCCGCCCCGCCCGCCGACCGCCCGCCCCTCCAAGAGGCCGAGCCCCCACGCAGGAAGGGCTGAAGCGACGTGGTGTTTCTCGTGCGGACGGTGGCCGTGCTGCTGGCCCTGGTCTCCGTGGCGGCCACGGCCTGGGAAGGGCCTGCCCAGCCGGGGATCGCGTTGGCCTTCGGGGCGCTGATCTGGCTCGGCGAGGCGGCCCATCGCGGCGGCGAGGCCGCACCGCTGGGCACCGCGGGCGCGCTCGCCTACGCGCTCCTGGGCCACTGCGCCGGGGAACCCAGCAGCCACGGCGTCCTCCAGGTGGTGGCCGTGACCGCACTGGCGCTCGCCGCCGGAGCCGTACCGCGCAGGCTGAGCCGGCCAGGACCCCCGGCACGGCGGCCCGGCAGACCCGCGGGACCCGCGGCACAGCGGCCCGGCAGAACCGCCGGATCCCCGGCACGGCGGCCCGGCAGAACCGCGGGACCCCCGGCGTGGGGGCCCACCGCGGACCGGACGGCGTGCCGGCTGCTCACCGTCGCGTTCGCGGCCGTGTGCTTCCAGCCCCTCTACAACTCCGGAGCGGTGGAGGAGCACATCGGGCAGGGAACCGGATTCGCCCTGCTCCTGGTGGTGCTCCTGGGGCTCGCCGGACTCTGCGACGCCGTACTCGGAGCAGCCGTCACCCGGGCAAGGACCGGGCACCCCTACGGTCCGCTGCTCCGCGACGAGCTGCGGGCGCTGCGCGGGATCGGCTCGGCGGTGTGTGCCAGCTCGGTGGTGATGGCACTGGCCGTCGCCGTGGTGGGGCTGTGGGCACTGGCGGTGTTCAGCGTGCCGCTGCTGCTCACCCAGCTGTCGTTCCGCCGGTACGCGGAGGTGCGCGACACCTACCGGCAGACCATCGCCTCACTCGCCCGAGCCACCGAGGTGGCCGGCTGCACCCGCCCGGGGCACGCCCGCCAGGTGGCCGAGCTCGCCGAGGCCGTGGGCCGCGAACTGGGGCTCTCCGGCAAGGAGTTGATGCTCCTGGAATACGCCGCACTGATGCACGACATCGGACAGCTCTCGCTCGTCGACCCCGTCCCCGGCGGCGCCACCGCCTCCCTCCCCGCCGAGGAACAGCGGCGCATCGCCCTGCTCGGCGGGGCCGTCGTCCGGCAGACCGGGGCGCCCGCGGCGGTCGCCGACGTGGTGGAGCGGCAGGCCGACCCGTACCGTGAGCAACCCCTCACCGCGCGCATTGTCCGCACCGTCAACGCGTACGTCGACCTGTCCGGGGAATGCGGGGGAGGGCTGGGCGGCCCCCTGAGCGCGCTCGAAAGGCTGCGCTCGGGCACGGGGTACGACTTCCAGAGCGAGGTCGTGGAATCCCTGGCCCGAGTCCTCAGGCGGGAGGGGTCCCGCACGCGGAGTCGCCCCGTCCCCACCTGGGTAACCAGTGGGTAATGAGCGGGCCTCCAGCCGGGCATGGTTGGATGCGAAGAGAGCCCCTGGCAGCCACGGCACAGCCCGTGGCAGGGCAGGGGAAGTGAGCCAACCGGCAGGCGGGAATCGTGAGGATCTTCGGGAAGGTACGGCATCGGCCCTCCGCCTCGTGGCGGCAGGCCACCGACCGCGCGTTCACGCTGATCGGCGACGGTCGGTACGAGGACGCGGGAGCGCTGCTGACGCGCGCGGCGGATCTCGAGCCATGGCTCTCGGAGTCCTGGTTCAATCTGGCGCTGCTGCACAAGTTCCGGCACGACTGGGACCAGGCGCGGGCCGCGGGACTGCGGGCCGTCGCACTGCTCGACCGCGAGGCGGGCGCCCCCGACTGGTGGAACGTCGGCATCGCCGCCACCGCGCTCCAGGACTGGCCGCTCGCGCGCCGGGCCTGGCAGGCGTACGGGCTCAAGGTGCCCGGCGCCCCCACCGAGAGCGGCGAACCGGTCGGCATGGAACTGGGCAGCGCCGCGGTGCGCCTGTCCCCGGAGGGAGAGGCGGAGGTGGTGTGGGGCCGCAGGCTGGACCCCGCGCGCATCGAGGTGCTGTCGATCCCGCTGCCGTCCTCCGGGCGGCGCTGGGGCGAGGTCGTCCTGCACGACGGCGTACCGCACGGGGAGCGGGTGACGGCGGCAGGGCCCTCCTTCCCCGTCTTCGACGAGATCGAGCTCTGGGCGCCCTCCCCGGTGCCGACCTGGGTGGTCCTCCTTGAGGCAGCCACCGAGGCCGACCGGGACGCCCTGGAGCGGCTGGCGGCCGACGCCGGATTCGCCGCCGAGGACTGGTCCTCGTCGGTACGGCTGCTGTGCCGGACCTGCTCCGAGTCGCGGATGCCCTCCGACGAGGGCGACGGTGAGCAGCACCTGGACCCGCACGACCACAGCGAACCGGGACACCCGGGACCGCTGGGCCACCGGACCAACGGCGACCTCTGGGTCCCCGAGCGGGAATGCGGCCTGGCCGCACCCCCCGGACTGGTGCGGGGCCTGCTCGACGGATGGGTCGCGGACAGCCCCGACAGCCGGGAATGGCGGGATCTCGAAGAGGTCTGCTGAGCGGCCGCGCCGGTGCCCGTAGGCTGTACGGGCACCGATTCCGGTGCGGCGAATCGGTTTTTGAGGAAGGCGTACGGCGGACATGTCGCAGCAGCAGCAGGTCGACGAGCAGGTCGGGAACGAGTTCGTCGTGGACACGGAGGACTGCGAGGCCCGTGAGCTGGCCTACCGCGAGCGCGGCACCGCCCGCCCGATCACGGTCGTCGGCAACCCGGTGCTGCACCGCGAGTGCAAGGACGTCACCGAGTTCGACGACAAGCTGGCCGCGCTGATCGACGACATGTTCGCCAGCCAGAAGGCCGCCGAGGGCGTGGGTCTGGCCGCCAACCAGATCGGCGTCGACCTCAAGGTCTTCGTGTACGACTGCCCCGACGACGACGGTGTCCGCCACACCGGCGTCGTGGTCAACCCGGTCCTCGACGAGCTGCCCGCGGAGCGCCGCGTGCTCGACGACTCCAACGAGGGCTGCCTCTCCGTCCCCACCGCCTACGCCGAGCTGGCCCGCCCCGACTACGCGGTCGTCCGCGGCCAGGACGCCGAGGGCAACCCGATCGCCGTCCAGGGCACCGGCTACTTCGCCCGCTGCCTCCAGCACGAGACGGACCACCTCTACGGCCGCCTCTACATCGACCGGCTCAGCAAGCGGGAGCGCAAGGCCGCCCTCAAGCAGATGGAAGAGGGCACGGCGCGCTACGAGACGGTCCCCAACGACCAGTAGCCGTAGTCGTGTACGGGAGTCACGCCGCCCGCGCCGGCTTGGCGGTGCTCATGCCGCCCGCGCCGGCCCCCTGAAGGTCCGGCGGTACGCGTGCGGGGTGGTGCCCAGCGTCCGCAGGAAGTGGTGGCGCAGCCCCGCCGCCGTACCGAAGCCCGACCGGTCCGCGACCGCGTCGATCGTCTCGTCCGTCGCCTCCAGCATCTGCTGCGCCAGCAGCACCCGTTGACGCAGCAGCCAGCGGTACGGGGTGGTGCCGGTCTCCTGCTGGAAGCGGCGGGCGAAGGTACGCGGCGACATATGGGCGCGGGCGGCCAACTGGTCGACGGTCAGCTCCAGTTCGAGGTTGCGCTCCATCCAGGCCAGTACCTCGCCGACCGTGTCGCAGCGCGCGTGCGTCAGCGGGCGCTCGATGTACTGGGCCTGGCCGCCGTCCCGGTGCGGCGGCACCACCATGCGCCGCGCGATGGTGTTCGCGACCTCCGGACCGTTCTCCTGGCGCACCAGGTGCAGGCAGGCGTCGATGCCGGCGGCGGTGCCGGCCGAGGTGATCACGCTGCCCTCGTCGACGTACAGCACGTCGGGCTCCAGCTTCGCCAGCGGGAAGCGCCGGGCCAGCTCGTCCACGTGCCGCCAGTGGGTGGTGCACCGCCGCCCGTCCAGCAGCCCCGCCGCACCCAGCACGAACGCCCCCGAGCAGACGCTCAGCACGCGGGCACCCCGCTCGACGCCCCGGCGCAGGGCCTCCAGCAGCGGTTCCGGATAGCTGCGCGCCTCGCAGTGCTGGTCGGCCGGGATGCAGATCAGGTCCGCCTCCTCCAGCCGGTCCAGCCCGTACGGGACGTTGATGGTGAACGACCCGGAGCGGGAAGCCAGTTCGCGCTGCTCGACGGCGCAGACCGCGAAGTCGTAGACGGGCAGGCCCTGGTCGCTGCGGTCGATGCCGAAGACCTCGCACAGCACGCCGAGTTCGAAGGGATTGACGCCGTCGACGAGCGCGACGGCCACGTTGTTCAGCATGCCACCAGTGTGGCAGTAATTCGATGCCCGATGACAGTCCTGCCACTCATCAATGTGCTTCCGGCGGACGAGAGTAGAGGCATGAACACAGACACCAGCACCTTCCTGAACCTGCTCACCGTCGCCTTCGTCTTCCTCCTCCTCGCCCTCCCGTCACTGATCGGCCACGCCAAGGACCTGCGCATCGACCGCCAGCTGCGCGACGCGGAGCGGGTGCCGCTGGGAGATCAGCCGACGGGCGAGAGCGTCACGTCGCAGAGTGCGTACCGCCTTGAGGCGTGAGGCGTACGGGAAGGGGCCCGCTCGGTTACGTCGAGCGGGCCCCCTCTCGCGCGAGGTGTGCCGAGGGCTTCAGGCAGTCGTGGCCTCGCCCTTGGGGAGCGCCAGGAAGGCATTCCAGGCCGCATTGCTGAAGGCGAGGACGGGGCCGGTGGGGGTCTTGGCGTCGCGGACGGGGACGATGCCGGGGAGATTGGGCGCAAATTCGAGGCAGTTGCCCTCGCTGCCGCCGCTGTAGCTGGACTTACGCCATGCCGGTGCTTCGGTGCTCATGCTCATATCCCTCTGCGATCTCCCTGATCATCTCCAGGGACTTCTCGTGCGACAGAGCGTCGCCTAGAGCCAGATCGTAGGAGGTCTGGCAGTGGAGTACCACCGCTTCCTCGTCGATGAGGTTTCCTGTGTGCAGCCCGTCGACGTATGCGGTGGGCGGCATGTCCTCGAACCACATGAGCGTGAGATTGCTCTCGACCAGTGCATGGCAACCCACGTCGAACGGGATGACGTGCACACGGACTCGGCACCGGTCCCCCAAGTCGGCGACATGCCGCAACTGCGCGCCCATGACGCCAGGTCCGCCCTGTGGACGCCGTAGCGCGGCCTCGTCCAGAAGCACGGTCATATGAGGCGTCAAAGGGTCTTCGAGGATGTGGGCCCGCTCCAGTCGCGCGGTGACCGCCTCTTCGAGCTTCTCCTTGCTCTTGACGGGAAAGTAGGCGCGGAACACCGCCCGCATGTACGCCTCGGTCTGCAACAGTCCCGGTATCAGCGTGAGGCCGAACTCCCTGATCATGCTGGCCTGGGACTCCATGTGCCAGGCCGCCTCGAAGTGCTTGGCCACCTTCCGCCGTTTCGCATCCGGCAGGAAGCGTACGAACACCCCTCCCGTTCGCAGTGCGTCGTCCAGCCGACGCGCGTCGCTCAGTGACGGGATGCGCCGCCCCGCCTCGATGTGCGCGATGTGGGTGTGGGTCATGAAGGCCAGCGCGGCAAGCTCCGCCTGGGTCAGCCCCGCCTGCTCGCGGCGGGCCTTCAGTTCGTCGCCGTAGGGGGTGCTGTTCCTGTGGGCCTGCGGTCCGGGCATCGCGTGCACCTCAACTCCCGTACGAGTCCAGCCGGGTGAGCGTCAAGGTACGGCGAAGGGCCCCCTCTCCGTGGGTGGAATGGCGGCATTCCACCCCATCCGGTGAAGGGGCCCTCAGGTGTGCGTACGGCCTAGTCTTCTGAGTCAGGAATTCTGTTCAGATATGAGGCGAGGCGTTCGAGGATCTCGTCCGCGGTCTTGGTCCAGATGTAGGGCCTGGGGTGG
>NZ_JBHXRV010000015.1:120163-151195 GCF_042716745.1 Streptomyces sp. NPDC058663 | reverse complement strand
GGCCGCAGCGGTGCTCCGGCCCCTCCCCCCCCCTGCGCTCACTCCGTCCGCAGCCCGTCCGGCCGCATCAGCCGCCACAGCGGCGGCAGACTGAGCAGACCGACGAGCAGGACCACTCCCCCGCCGGTCCCCGCCATCGCGGCGACCCCCGTCCAGTCGACGGCGAGCCCGACCTGGCTCATCCTGAGCAGCATCAGGCCGAGTCCGGTCCCCACCGCCACCGCGAGCACCAGCCCGAGGGTCATCGGCACGGCGGTCTGCCAGAGCACCGACCGGCCGAGGGTGGACCTGCGGGTGCCGAAGGCGACGAGCGCGGAGAGCAGCTTGCGCCGCTCGCGCAGCTGCTCCAGCTGGGAGACCAGCAGACTGACCCCGATCAGCAGCAGCACACAGGCGGCGCCCGCGTACAGCGCCTTGCGCACGGAGGCGAAGCGCGGGTTGACGGCACTCGCCGCGGTGTTGTAGGCGGTGACGTTCGGGTCGGCGGCGGCCAGGACGTTGCGCACCCGCTCGGCGGCGTCCGGGTCGCCCGGGTCGACCTTCACGTACATCTCCAGCGCAAGGCTGCCGGGGGCCGCCTGAGGCAGCGCACCGGGGGTGGCGAGCAGCCCGCCGCGCTCGGCACCGCCCGGGTCGGGGACGGACGGGACGGTGGTGAGGCGCGCGGGCAGGGTCCACGGGGCCGGCGGGGAGTTGCGGGCGGCGGCCCCGGCACCGGGCATGTCGCCGGGGTGCTCCGGCTTGAAGAAGACCGTGCGGCCGGCCGCGAAGGCGGCCGAGGGAGCGGGCTGGCTGCCGCCGTCGGCCACGAAGACGTCCCCGTCCGCGCAGCGGGGGAGCTTCGCCACTTCGCGCAGGGTGGCGCAGTCGGCGACGGTGACCTCGTTGGTCTCCGTCGGCGCCTTGGCCCGGTCCCCGACGCTGACCGAGCCGATCCCGATGTATTTCTGCACGCCCGGGGTCCGGGTGAGGTCGGCCGCCAGCCGGGCGGGGTCGCGTGCGGCCGGGCTGGAATCCGGGATCAGGGTCACCAGCTGTGCGCGGCCGGGATCGGCTCCGGTGTCCTGTACGTAGCGGTCGTCGATGCCGCCCAGGAGCATGTGCAGGGCGATGGCCCCGGCCACCGCGACGGCGATGCCGTTGACCGTGCGGGCGGCCAGTCCGCTGCTCAGCTGGAGCCTGCGGACGGCGAGTTGCCAGGAGACGCTGCCGCCGCCGAGGCGTGCGACGAAGGCTTCCACCAGCCAGGGCAGCAGTGCGGTGATGCCGAGCAGCAGCAGGACGGTGCCGCCGATCAGCCCGGTCTGGTCGGCCGCGGCCCCGTCCCCCTGTCGGACCAGGGGGACCAGCAGGGCCAGCCCGCCGACGGGCAGCAGCAGCCGCCACCACAGCCTGCGCCGCACCGGCCTGGCCGTGCGGACCACTCCCAGCGGTTCGATGACGACACCGCGCAGCGCCAGCAGCGACACTCCCACTGCCGCCGCGGGTACGGCCAGGACCACCAGGAGTACCAGCGCGGGCGCGGGGGTCAGGTCCGAGGGGAAGAGCCCGGCGCCGGCGGCGCCGAAGGTGATCAGCCCGGCCAGCGAGCGGGCGAGGAGGAACAGCCCTGCGCCGACCGCGAGTCCGAGCAGTGCGCCCGCGAGCGCTTCCCCCGCCGCGACCAGCCGCACCGTACGGCTGTCGGCCCCCACCAGGCGCATCGCGGCCAGTCTGCGGTCGCGGCGCTCGCCGCCGAAGCGGACGGCCGCCGCGATGAACACCCCGATGGGTACCAGCAGGACGACGAAGGCGACGACGACGAGCAGCAGCAGGGTGGAGTCGTAGGTGACCTGGGAGCGCATGGAGAAGCTCGTGACCCGGGAGACCGAGAGGTCGTCCGCCGTCAGCGTGGAGTCGCCCCGGTAGTAGGCCAGTTCGGCGGGGCCGAGCAGCCCCTCGTCGCCGATGACGGCGGTGACCTTCCCGCGCAGCCGCTCGCGCAGCAGACTGCCGCTGCCGGACTTGAGAAGGGCGTCGAGCGCGGGGGACACGGCGAGTTCCCCGTCGCCGGGGAACACGGCGAGGCCTGGCGGCAGCGGGGCCTCGGGGCCCTCGGGCTTGAGGAACCGCCCGCGTACGCTGCTGCCCCGGTACTCGGTTTGCGCCTGGGTGAGGAGCAGCGAGCCCCGCCCGGGCCCGGCGTCCGCCCCCGTGGCCATGACTCCCCGGGACGCGTCCCGGTCGTTGCGCGCCGACATCGCGTGCGGCACGGCCACCGCGACCAGCAGCAGCGTCACCCCGAGCCCGACGCCCAGGGCGGTCAGTGCGGTCCGCACCCAGCCCTGGCGTCCGCCGCCCAGGGCGAAACGGATGCCGAGGCGCAGGGCCCGTACGGCCTCGGCGGGTTGAGCCCGGCTCACAGCGCGTACTCCGTGGTGCGCGACCTGCCGTCCCGTACGACGACCTCGCGGTCGGAGTAGGCGGCGACCCGTGCCTCGTGCGTGACCAGGACGACGGCGGCGTTGGTGGAGCGGGCTGCCTCGGTGAACAGCTCCATGACGCGCTCTCCGTTGAGGGAGTCCAGGGCGCCGGTCGGTTCGTCGGCGAAGAGCACGCGTGGGCCTGTGACCAGGGCGCGGGCCACGGCGACCCGTTGGCCCTGGCCGCCGGACACCTCGCCGGGGCGCTTGCCCGCGAGGTCGTCCACCTCCAGCTTGCGCATCCAGCCGAGGGCCTGTTCCTCGGCGGGGCGGCGCTTGACGCCGTTCAGCCTGAGCGGCAGTGCGACGTTCTCGACGCAGGTCAGCTCGGGCACCAGCTGGCCGAACTGGAAGACGAACCCGAACTCGCTGCGGCGCAGGGCGCTGCGCTCGCGGTCGGACCGGGAGGACAGGTCGCGCCCCTGGTAGGTGAGGGTGCCCGAGTCCGGGGTGACGATCCCGGCCAGGCAGTGCAGCAGCGTCGACTTGCCGGACCCCGAGGGGCCCATGACGGCGACGATCTCGCCGGGGTGGATGGAGAAGTGGGCGCCGTCCAGCGCGGTGGTGGCGCCGTACGCCTTGTGCAGATCGGTGGCGGTGAGGAGGGAACCGGCGGGAGCGATGCTCACTTGCGTACCTCCGCGGCGAGCCTGTCGAGCCGGGCGGCGGTCAGTTCCAGCCAGCGAAGATCGGCTTCGAGGTGGAACAGGGCGTGGTCGCATACGAGTTGGTCGGCGAGGTCGCCCCCGCGCTTGCGGTCGGTGAGGACGCGCATCAGCCGCAGGTGCTCGGCCCGCTGCACGTCGAGGAGGCCGGCGGCGCCGCGGCCGGTGAGCAGGGCGAGGACGACCTTGGTGTACAGGGTCGACTGGAGGTAGGGCTCGGGCTTCTCGGGCTGGGTGAGCCACTGGTCGACGTCGGTGATGCCCGCGTCGGTGATGGCGTACTTCTTGCGCTCCGGGCCGGCGCCGGCCTCGGTGCCCTCGACCTCGACGAGGCCGTTCTTGAGCAGGCGGGACATCGTCGAATAGACCTGGCCGTAGTGCAGCGGCCGGTCGTGGCCGAACTTCTCGTCGAAGGTGCGCTTGAGGTCGTAGCCGTGGCGGGGACCGGCCTCCAGGAGGCCGAGCAGCGTGTGTCCGATTGACATGCGGAGCACTGTACACGGTGTGTATACCTTCGGTGTATACATGCCGTGCAGAGATGCTGAGCAGGCAATACAAGGCCGGCCCCACGGAGATCAATACGGGCCCACCCCAAGGAAATGCGGCCCGCCCCACCTCACTCCACCCGGACCGGGAGCCCCCGCACCGCCCCGCGCAGCGCCTGCGCGAACTGCTCGAACTCCTCGCCGCGCGCCGCTCCCGCCCGCATCGCCAGGGCGATCCGGCGGGCCGGCGCGGGGGCGGCGAAGTCGGCCGTCACCAGCGCCGCGTTGCGCGCGGTCTCCACCTCGACCGCCGTGCGCGGCAGCAGGGTCACCCCGAGCCCGCCCGCGACGAGCTGCACCAGCGTGGAGAGCCCCGCCGCCGTGGTCGTGACGGGTGCGCCGTCCTCCCGCCCCGCCTCCCGGCACACGTCCAGGGCCTGGTCGCGCAGGCAGTGGCCCTCGTCCAGCAGCAGCAGGTCCAGCTCCCGCAGCGACTCACGCGGTACGTCGCCCCGGCCGCCCAGCCAGTGGTCCGCCGGGGCCACGAGCACGAAGTCCTCCTCGTACAGCGGGAGTTCGCGTACCCCCGGCACACCCAGCGGCACCGCGAGCAGCAGCAGGTCGAGCCGGCCCGCCGCCAGCCCCTCCAGCAGGGAGGAGGTCTGCTCCTCGTGCACCTGGAGGTCGAGTGCCGGGTAGTTCTCGTGCACCAGCCGCAGCACGGTCGGCAGCAGGTAGGGCGCCACCGTGGGGATCACCCCCAGCCGCAGCACCCCGGTGAAGGGGGCCCGTACCGCCTCGGCCTCGTCGAGGAGGGCGGCGACCGCCTCCAGCACCGCCCCGGCCCGCACCGCGAGCCGCTCCCCCGCCGGCGAGAGCAGCACCCGCCGGGTCGTACGCTCGACGAGCTGGACCCCGAGCGTCTCCTCCAGCGCGGAGACGGCCCCCGAGAGGGCGGGCTGGCTCATGCCGAGCGCGCCGGCCGCGTCCCGGAAGTGCAGGTGCTCGGCAACGGCGGCGAAGGCCCGCAACTGCGCGAGGCTGGGCTGCTTGCCCCTGTTCGGCATGGTCTGCACGTGCGTGCTCTCCCTCTATACATGGCCACTGATAGGCACACTCGATCGGAATGAGCCAGTCTAGCTATTTCCGTTATCAATACCTCTTGTGTCACTGTGGGGATCCGTCCAACCCATGGGAAACCCCCCAAACGGGGTGTTTCCTTCGTAGCAAGGAGTACGCGTGCTCACTGTTGGTGACCAGTTCCCCACGTACGACCTCACCGCCTGTGTCTCCCTGGAGGCCGGCAAGGAGTTCGAGCAGATCAACCACAAGTCCTACGAGGGCAAGTGGCGCGTCATGTTCGCGTGGCCCAAGGACTTCACCTTCGTCTGCCCGACCGAGATCGCCGCGTTCGGCAAGCTGAACGAGGAGTTCGCCGACCGCGACGCGCAGATCCTGGGCTTCTCCGGTGACTCCGAGTTCGTGCACCACGCCTGGCGCAAGGACCACCCGGACCTGACCGACCTGCCCTTCCCGATGCTGGCCGACTCGAAGCACGAGCTCATGCGTGACCTCGGCATCGAGGGCGAGGACGGCTTCGCGCAGCGCGCCGTCTTCATCGTCGACCCGAACAACGAGATCCAGTTCACGATGGTGACCGCCGGTTCCGTCGGCCGTAACCCGAAGGAGGTCCTGCGGGTCCTCGACGCGCTCCAGACGGACGAGCTGTGCCCGTGCAACTGGACCAAGGGCGAGAACACCCTGGACCCGGTCGCGCTCCTCTCCGGCGAGTAATCACCGGACCGCCGGCCCCCGGCACGGCACGCACAGACCTTCGGAACGCACGGAACGGGATTTATCGACATGGCACTTGACGAACTGAAGTCCGCCATTCCGGACTTCGCCAAGGACCTCCGCCTGAACCTGGGCTCGGTCATCGGCAACAGCGACCTCCCGCAGCAGCAGCTGTGGGGCACCGTACTGGCCTGCGCGATCGCCTCGCGCTCGCCGAAGGTGCTGCGCGAGCTGGAGCCGGAGGCGAAGGCGAACCTGAGCCCCGAGGCGTACACGGCCGCCAAGTCGGCCGCCGCCATCATGGCGATGAACAACGTCTTCTACCGCACGCGCCACCTGCTCTCCGACCCGGAGTACGGGACGCTGCGCGCCGGTCTGCGGATGAACGTCATCGGCAACCCGGGCGTCGAGAAGGTCGACTTCGAGCTGTGGTCCCTCGCGGTCTCCGCGATCAACGGCTGCGGCCAGTGCCTCGACTCGCACGAGCAGGTCCTCCGCAAGGCGGGCGTCGAGCGCGAGACGATCCAGGAGGCCGTCAAGGTCGCCTCGGTGATCCAGGCGGTCGGCGTGACTCTCGACTCCGAGGCCGTGCTGGCCGAGTAGTCCGAGTTCGTACGTACGTGAAGGGCCCACCGGCACCCCGGTGGGCCCTTCACGCGTTCCTGCCCGGCACCGGGTGCGTCAGCGCTTGAGTACCGCCATCGCCTCGCGCATGGCCGCCTCCACCCGCCCCGCCGTCCCGGAGAGGTCGGGGGCGGAGTCGTCGGGGGGCTCGGTGCCCGGCGGCCCGTCCCCGTTGACCTCGGTGTCACCGAACAGCTGGAGCGTCAGCAGCACACCGCCGTCCTGCACCACGAGCTCCAGCTGGGGGCCGGAGCGGTAGTTGTTCACGAAGTACGCCCGGTCCCCGAGGCCCTTCACCGGGGTCAGCTTCTCGGTCTCGAACCCGCCCCACCCGCGCCGGCCGCTCTTCAGGAGCGCCTCGATCTCCGGCCCCGGGTCGGTCCTGCGGTGCTGTTCGACGTGGAAGGTCACCTGGTAGCGCTGCTGTATCTCGTACTCGCCGCTGCGCCGCACCGGGGGCCGCATCGACATCCGGCACTCCAGCCGGTTGAGTGCCGGGTCCTCGAACAGGTCCTCGCTGTCGGTGGTGGTGTCCCGCTCGCCCAGCCGCTCCCGCAGGCTCGTCAGCGGCACCTTCTCGCAGCTGCGCCACGCGAGCCGGTATCCCCGCTGGTCCGGCCCCCCGTCGCGGTCGAGGGCGTACAGTCCGCCCGCCCACAGCGCGGACGCGGCCACCGCGCCCCCGAGCGCCCCCAGCCACGGCCGGGCGCGCCCCTCCCCCAGCCACTCGCCGATGCGGGTGCGCGGCGGACGCGGAGGGCCCCCGCCCGAGTCCAGCGTCTCGGGCGGGGGCCCCTCGTCCGGTCCCCCGACCAGTTCGGGCGGGGATATCACGTGGGGCCCGGGCCCGGGGAACTGTCGGACGGCCGCTCGTCGGCACCCGGGGGGCGGTCGGACGACGGCTCGACGGCGACCGCGGGCCGCTCGGACGGCCGCTCGGGGACGCGCTCCGAGGGCGGCGGTGTCGGCGCCAGGTCCACCGCGGTCGCCCCGTGCGGCTTCGGCGAGGCCCGCAGCGCGTTCTCCTTGGAGTACGCGCGCAGATAGCCGACGCCGGTGTTGAGCACGGCGACCAGCGGGACCGCGACCACCGCGCCGCCGATGCCGGACACCAGCCCGCCCGTCGCGACCGCGAGGACCACCGCGAGCGGGTGCACCCGTACCGCGCGGCCCAGGATGAACGGCTGGAGGATGTGGCCCTCGATCTGCTGCACCGCCAGCACCACGACCAGCACCCACAGGGCGTTGAACGGGCCGTTGGCGACCAGCGCCACCACCACCGCGAGGGCGCCGGAGATCACGGCACCGACCAGCGGGATGAACGCGAAGACGAAGATCAGCACGGCGAGCGGCACGGCCACCGGCACGTTCAGGAAGTGCAGTCCGAGCCCGATGAAGATGGCGTCGATCATGGCCACCAGCACCGTGCCCCGCACGTACGCGGTGAGCGTGTGCCAGGCCCGCGGACCTGCGCCCGCCATGCCCGGACGGGCCTGCGCGGGAAGGAGCCGCAGCGTCCACTCCCAGATGCGCTTGCCGTCGTAGAGCAGGAAGAGCGTGGAGAACATCGCGAGGAGCAGCCCCGTCATCATCTCCAGGATGACGGTGACGCCCTGGAGACCGGCGCTGGTCAGCTGCTGGGTGTTGGTGCCGACCGCGTCGCTGAGGTTCTTCGCGACGTCGTTGATCTGCGCCTCGGTCACATGGAACGGGCTGTTGAGCAGCCAGTTCTTGGTGTCCGCGATGCCCTGCTGGACGCGCTGGGCGAGGTCGTCGGCGTTGTCCATGATCTGCCAGACCACGAACCAGCCGATCAGCCCCATGATCACGAAGCCGAGTCCGGCGGTGAGCACGGTGGCGAGCGGGCGCGGCACGCCGAGCTTCTTCAGCCAGGCCACCGTGGGCTGGAGCAGCGCGGTGACCAGCAGGGCGCCCATGAAGGCGAAGGCGACCAGCTGGACCTGGCTGATGATCTGGCCGAGCACCCAGATGGTGCCCGCGAGGACCAGCAGCCGCCAGCCCGCCTCCGCCGCGACCCGCATCCCCCAGGGGACGGCGTCGACCGGATCGGGCCTGGCCGCTATGGCCGGCGCGTAATCGGGCGGCGGGGGTACGTGGTCGGGGGTGTGCGCCCCGGGCGTGCCCGCGTTCTCCGCGTGCACCTCCGCCCGGCGCTCCTCGAGCCGCTCCCCCATGTGGGTGAGCCTGGCGCCCAGACCGCCGAGCCACCCCGGTGTCTTCGACATGATGCTTCCTCTTCCCCCCACGACGCCCCCCGGCGGATTTGTCGACCTGACCGTACACGTGCGAAGCCCCCCACCGTAGGACGGCGGAGGGCTTCGTTCAGTTGAGCTGCGTACGAGGACCCGGAGGTCCGTGCCGAGAGGGCCTGGCGGGCCGCTGCGCGCGGGCGCCGGGCTTCTAGTACGAGCGGTTGGCCTGCCAGAAGCTCCAGGCCTCGCACGGGCTGCCGTAGCGCTCGTTCATGTAGTTGAGGCCCCACTTGATCTGGGTGGCCGGGTTGGTGCGCCAGTCGTCGGCGACCGAGGACATCTTGCTGCCCGGGTACGACTGGACCAGCCCGTAGGCGCCCGAAGTCGGGTTCACCGCCAGGTAGTTCCAGGTCGACTCGTGCTGCACGATGTTGCTGAAGCACTGGAACTGGCCGGACGGGATGATCTGCCGGGCGATGTCCTTGACCTCGGCGACCGTGTAGGACGCCTTCTGCGGGAAGGACGAGGAGTCGCGGGTGGCGGACCGGCTGGCGGTCTGCTCGGTCGTCGCCTCGCGCTCCTTGGCCTCCTTCTCGGCCTTGGCGGCCTTCTCCTCGGCTGCCTCGGCGGCCTTGGCCTCGTCGGCGGCCTTCTTCTTCGCCTTGGCGTCCTCGGCGGCCTTCAGCCGGGCGCTCTCCTCGGCGGCCTTCTTCGCGGTTTCGTCCGCGACGGCTGCCTGGGTGTCCGCCTGCTGCGTCAGGGAGGACGCGGTCGCCACCTCGGCCTGCTGGCCGGCGGGGATTTCCGCGAGGAGAGTCGTGTCGGCGGCGGCTGCCTCGAAGTTGTTGTCGCCCGACGACTGAGGGTCGCCCGATGCGACGCCCACGACGGCGCCGACTGTGGTGACCGCGGTGGCGGAGGCCACTGCGAATCCCCGAACCGAAATCCGGCTCACACGGTTTCCTTCCAGCAGCGTCCGTACCGGTGACCCTCGCGGACGCAATCGCACCCCTGGCGCTGTCCTCCCTACGTGCTGTGTCACGGGAGGCACGGACCCGGTGGGCAACTCCCGTGGGAGTGCTCCGTGTTACTCGGGCGGCATACGGCGAAGTCTGTTGATTTGTGTGGTGTTGCACCTCGGGAGGTGCGGCTGTGCCGTATGCGGGGCCTGACGGAAGCAAGACTCTGCCGGAAGATCAGGCAGGTAATCAATTCTTGGTTGCGTGGGAAAGGTCACACCGTGTTTGTGCCTGCTGTTTCCCGGAAGCACTCGCGCTACGCGGCGCCGCCCGGCTAGGATCTCGCGGCTCTCGCGAGTCCTGCCGGGCGGCGTCAACTTCCCTGCCCCTCCTGTTTTTCGGGTCGGAAGTGTCAGATGTGGCCGTCCTCCAGCATTTCGGTCACCAGGGCGGCGATCTGCGAACGCTCGGACCGGGTGAGGGTGACGTGCGCGAACAGCGGATGCCCCTTCAGCTTCTCGACGACCGCGACGACGCCGTCGTACCGCCCGACCCTGAGGTTGTCCCGCTGGGCGACGTCATGCGTCAGGACGACCCGGGAGTTCGCCCCGATCCGGGACAGAACAGTCAGCAGGACGTTCCGTTCCAGTGACTGGGCCTCGTCCACGATCACGAACGCGTCGTGCAGCGAGCGTCCGCGGATGTGGGTGAGCGGCAGTACCTCCAGCATCCCGCGCCCGAGCACCTCCTCGATGACCTCCTTGCCCGCGACCGCCGAGAGGGTGTCGAAGACGGCCTGCGCCCACGGCGACATCTTCTCGGACTCGGATCCCGGCAGATAGCCGAGCTCCTGCCCGCCCACCGCGTACAGCGGCCGGAAGACCATCACCTTCTTGTGTTCCTGCCGCTCCAGCACGGCTTCCAGGCCCGCGCAGAGGGCGAGCGCCGACTTGCCGGTGCCGGCCCGGCCGCCGAGCGAGACGATGCCGACCTCGGGGTCCTGGAGCAGTTCCAGGGCGATCCGCTGTTCGGCACTGCGGCCGTGGATGCCGAACGCGCCCCGGTCGCCCCGTACGAGACGGACGTTGCCGTCCGGGGTGATGCGGCCGAGCGCCTTGCCGCGCTCGGACTGGAGCACCAGTCCGGTGTGCACGGGGAGGTCGGCGGCCTCCGGCACGTACAGCCGCTCCTCGGTGAAGAGGAGGTCCACCTGGTCGGCCTCCAGCGACAGTTCCGCCATCCCGGTCCAGCCGGAGTCGGTGATGGCGAGTTCGGCGCGGTACTCCTCGGCGAGCAGGCCCACCGAGGACGCCTTGATGCGCAGCGGCAGGTCCTTGGAGACGACGGTGACGTCGTATCCCTCGGCCTGGAGGTTGCGTGCGACTGCCAGGATCCGTGAGTCGTTGTCCCCCAACCGGTAGCCGGCGGGAAGGACGCCGGGATCGGAGTGGTTGAGTTCGACGCGCAGGCTCCCGCCGAGGTCCCCGATCGGGATCGGGGCGTCGAGACGGCCGTGCCGGATGCGGTAGTCGTCCAGCATGCGCAGGGCCTGCCGGGCGAAGTAGCCGAGCTCCGGGTGGTGCCGCTTGGCCTCCAGTTCGGTGATGACCACGATCGGCAGCACGACTTCGTGCTCCTCGAAGCGGGTCATGGAGCTGGGGTCGGCCAGCAGGACGCTGGTGTCGAGAACGTAGGTGCGCCTGTCGGGAAGGCGGCGCTTAGAGCTGTTCACCACGGAAGGACGTACCCCCTCGGACTGAGGTTGGGGTGCGACGACGTCGCGGGCGGAGGGACCGGGCTCGTGGCCGCGAAGCGCGGACCGAGCACAGGCCCTCGCATCGCCACTGAGTCGTCCGCGCGAGATGGGGCGCGGTCGTCCTGGTGCAAAGGGCCTCCCGGGCGAGCGACATCCAGTCGCTCACTGAGATTCGGCGTCCGTGGTCCGGACGCCGACCTGGAGGGGGTATTCCCTCGAACACGCGCCGCCATACCTGGTCATGGCCAGGGCATATGACGTCACTTCACGCATATTCGGTACGGGAAAGGGGTACAGGCGGCGGTCAGGATCCGTAACGCCGGTGCCTGGCCGCGTAGTCGCGCAGGGCGCGCAGGAAGTCGACCTTGCGGAAGGCGGGCCAGAAGACTTCGCAGAAGTAGTACTCCGAGTGGGCGCTCTGCCAGAGCATGAACCCGGAGAGCCGCTGCTCACCACTGGTGCGGATGACGAGATCCGGGTCGGGCTGGCCGCGGGTGTACAGGTGTTCCGAGATGTGTTCGACGTCGATGATCTCCGCGAGTTCCTCGAAGGAGGTGCCCTTCTCGGCGTGCTCCAGGAGCAGGGAGCGGACCGCGTCGGCGATCTCCTGGCGGCCGCCGTAGCCGACGGCGACGTTGACCAGTATTCCCTTGTTGCCGGCCGTCGACTGCTCGGCCTCCTTGAGTACACCCTGGGTTCGCGCGGGCAGGATGTCCATCGTGCCCACGTGGTGCACCCGCCAGCGGCCGTCGGCGGCCAGTGCCTGTACGGCGCCCTCGATGATGGCGAGCAGCGGGGTGAGCTCGGCCTCCGGGCGGTCGAGGTTCTCGGTGGAGAGCATCCACAGCGTGACGACCTCGACGTCCGTCTCCGCGCACCAGCCGAGCAGCTCCTGGATCTTGCTGGCGCCGGCCTTGTGTCCCTGCTCGGTGGTGCCGCCGGCCGCCTTCGCCCATCGTCTGTTGCCATCGAGGATGACACCGATGTGCTTGGGCACCTGGGCGTGGTCGAGGCGTCCTTCCACCCGGCGTGCGTAGAGCCGGTACACCAGGTCGCGCAGGTTCACAGCGTTTCACCCTCTCGTCTTCCGGGCCCGGAAAGTCTGCGGTTTTCCTGGGGGCCCGAGCGCGCCACATTACTGCGCACGGGTCACCGCGGCCCAACCCGGTCCGACAGATCCGCCTCCGTGATAGGGAGGTGGACGTGACTGACGACTCTCTCCACCACCGCCCCGCCGACAACCGCTACGACACGATGGAGTACCGGCGCTCGGGCCGCAGTGGCCTCAAGCTCCCCGCACTCTCGCTCGGCCTGTGGCACAACTTCGGCGACGACCGCTCGATCGGCTCGCAGCGCGCGATCCTGCGCCGTGCCTTCGACCTCGGCGTCACCCACTTCGACCTGGCCAACAACTACGGGCCGCCGCCCGGTTCCGCCGAGTCGAACTTCGGCAAGATCTTCGCGCAGGACTTCGCCCCGTACCGCGACGAGCTGATCGTCTCGACGAAGGCCGGGTACGGCATGCACCCGGGACCGTACGGCGAGTGGGGTTCGCGCAAGTACCTGATGTCCTCGCTGGACGCGTCCCTGAAGCGGATGGGTCTGGACTACGTCGACATCTTCTACTCGCACCGCTTCGACCCGGACACCCCGCTGGAGGAGACGATGGGCGCGCTGGCGTCCGCCGTCCAGCAGGGCAAGGCGCTGTACGTCGGCGTCTCCTCGTACAACAGCGAGCAGACCGCCGAAGCGGCCCGGCTGCTGCGGGAGATGGGCGTACGGCCGCTCATCCACCAGCCGTCGTACTCGATGATCAACCGCTGGACGGAGGACGACGGGCTGCTCGACACCCTGGAGGAGGCCGGCATGGGCTGCATCTCCTTCGTGCCGCTCGCGCAGGGCCTGCTGACGAACAAGTACCTGAAGGGCATTCCGGAGGGCTCCCGGGCCACCCAGGGCAAGTCGCTGGACCCGGGCCTGCTGAGCGACGAGGTGGTGCGGCGGCTGGGCGGGCTGAACGACATCGCCGGCCGCCGCGGCCAGTCGCTCGCGCAGCTGGCGATCGCGTGGGTGCTGCGGGACGAGCGGATGACCTCGGCCCTCATCGGGGCGTCCAGCGTCAGGCAGCTGGAGGAGAACGTGGCCGCGCTCGGGGCTCCCGCGCTCACCGAGGCGGAGCTGAAGGAGATCGACTCCTTCGCGGTGTCCACCCCCGGTACGAACATCTGGGCCGACCGGGGCTGAAGCGCCTCGCGGGCGGGTGGAGACAAAAAACGGGCCGGTCCGTGGGGGGGATACGGACCGGCCCGAGGGGGGGTTTCCACCATAACCCTTCGTAAGTGATGCTGTGCACCAGGACGCGAAATAATTACTCTCCGGAGTCGCCGGAGTGCAGGGCGCAAGGGGTCGAATCCCTTGCGGCGCTTGGGATCGGGGCACTTTTACGGCTTCGGATTCACTCGCGCGGGTTCCCCCGGTCGGGGGTGTCGCGGGAGTCGCCGGATTGACGTTTCTGCACTCCCCTGCGCACCCTTCTCCTCTTTCGCCACCGCCCTCACTTGCGCACCCTCTCCGCGCCCGCCCCCGTACCTGTCGCCGCTCCGGTACCTGTCACCGCCCTCGTACCTGTCACCGCCCCGGCACCTGTCACCGCCCCGGCACCTGTCGCCGTCCCGGTCCGGCGCAGCAGGGTGAGTCCGTCGGCGCGGGCGACGACCCGGTAGCCGTACGCGCGCTGTGCGCGGTCCAGCTCGGCCCGCTGGCGGCCCGGGGGGTAGGGCCAGTGCCCGTCCGGCAGCGGCCAGGCCTCGTGCGGGCGGCTGTCGTGGACGATCCACTCGCTGGTGGGCGGCGGGGGCGTGCCCTGGGCGTCGTACAACCGGCCCGGGAGCGGGTACGTCGGGAACAGCACGGCCGTGCAGCGGGAGGTGAGCTGCGGGACCAGCCGGTTGGACGCGGCGACGGTGGCGCCGTCGGGGATCCTCGCCAGCAGTGCGCGGGCGGCGCGGACGTGGTCGGTGGTCCGCCAGGTGTCCTTGCGCAGGACGAGGCCGAAGGGGAAGGACGGGACGAGGACGAGCGTGACGGCGACCGTGGTGGCGAGCGAGGCGCGCAGGTGACGGGCCGCGAGGGGATCGCTTCGCCGGCGGCCGTACGGGGTGAGGGCGTCGATCAGGGCGGCGAAGACGATCGGCATCAGCACGGCGCTGTAGTGGAACGCGGTCTCCCAGTGGTAGCTGTGCTGCGAGAGCAGCCGCCAGCCGAGGGTGGGCAGGGCGAGCAGCGCGAGCGGGGAGCGGAGCGCGAGCAGCGCGGTGGGGGCGAAGACCAGGATCAGGGTGACGGCCTTGACCTCGGGGCGCAGCATGTCGAGCGGGGCGGCGACGACCGTGGTCAGCAGCGAGCCCCGGGCGCCCTCGGCCACGTAGTCCCCGTAGGCGTAACTGCCCGAGGAGCTGAGGGCGGGGAGCAGGACTCGGGTGATGAGCAGCGTGCCGAGGGTGCCGGCGGCGACGGTGGCCAGGCCCAGACCCCGGCGCCCCTTCCAGGCGACGTAGCCGCCGAGGGCGGCCAGGGTCAGCCCGAGGTCCTCCTTGACGAGCAGGAGGGGTGCGGCGAGGGCGACGGCGCGGCCGTAGCGGGCCCGGCCGAGCGCTTCGAGGGCGAAGGCGAGCAGCGGTACGGCGAAGGCGACCTCATGGAAGTCGAAGGTGACCGCGGAGGCGATGCCCCAGGAGGCCCCGTAGCCGAGGGCCACCGCGTGGGCGGCCCGCGTGCCCAGCGCGCGCTGCGCCCAGCGGGCGAGCGGGACGACGGCGAGGGCGAGCAGGGCGGCCTGGGCGAGCAGGAGGGTCTCGGCGTACGGGAAGAGCCGGTAGAGCGGGGCGAGGGCGGCGAGCACCGGGTGGAAGTGGTCGCCGAGGAGGTTGACCCCCTCGCCCGTGGGCCCGGGTCCCTTCAGCGGGACGTACGGGGGGCCGAGCCTGGCGTACGACTTGACGGCCTGCTCGAAGATGCCGAGGTCGTAGCCGGTGGTGCGCATGAGGTGGTGGCGGCGGGTCGCGAGCACCGCGTAGAGCGCGAACAAGGCCGCGCACCAGGCCCCGGGGAGGAGCCGGTGCGCGGTCCGGCCCGGCATCGCGACGGGCACCACTTCGACTGACGGAATGTCAGTAATTGTCCGCATGGCGGCACATTACAACTGTGGCTGTGCGGGGCTGCGGAGCAATCGGCCGGGCGGCGGCACTGGGCCACGGGGTGCTGGGCCACGGGGTGCTGGGCCACGGGGTGCTGGGCCACGGGGTGCTGGGCTACGGGGTGCTGGGCCACGGGGTGCTGGGCCACGGCCCCCGCGGCCCAGGGGTGTTCGGCCGCGGGGCGTCCGGCCGTGGGATGCCGCCGTGCGGAACCTTCAGTAGCGCAGGGCCGCCGCGATGCCGCCCGCTTCGGCCAGGGTCTCGTCGGGGACGAAGGTGACGTCGCCGTCGGCGGCGAGGACCAGCTCGACGAGGGAGTCGACGATGTCGTCCTCGGCCCCCTCGGCGCCGGGCTCGGTCAGCACCAGGGAGGCGCGCACGGCACCCTCCACCGTCTCGGGCCGGGCGGAGACGGTGTACGACTCCTCGACGACCAGGTGTCCGACGCGCCCCTCGCGGGCCGACTGCCAGCAGTCCTGCACCCCTGCCGCGTACCGCTTGCCGCTGCGGGCCGCGTCCAGTGCCTCGGCCGCCTCCTCGGTGTCCAGGGCGGCGAGCTGGTCGCGGGCCGGGGCGAGCTGGTCGACGAGCTCGGCGGCCGTGGTGTGGAGCAGTCCGCCGACCTCCAGGTCCGCGACGAGCACCGCACCGTGCCGGGAGAGCTCGCGGAAGGTCGCGATGTGCTGCCGCAGCCCGACCAGGACCACCGGGAGCACCGCTTCCTGGAGCAGCGGGGTGAGGTTCCGGTCGGCCTCGGCGAGCATGTTGCGGAAGTCCTGGTTCTCACCGTGGCCGCCGTCGCGGTTGGGTGCGCCGTCGCGCTCCGCACCGGAGGAGATCACCGGGAAGCCGCTCTCCTCGTGGTCCAGCTCGTGCAGCTCGTACCCGACGCCGTGCCACAGCCGCACCTCGCCGGTGGAGAGGATCAGCGCGAGGTAGGGGATCTGGCGGGCGGACGCGGCGACGAGGTTGCGGGTCAGATAGGTCTCGGCGATGACGATCCGCTCCGGGACGCTGGCGCTGACCAGGTACGAGCGGCCCTCGTCGGCCGCCGCGTACAGCACGAGCCCTTCCAGGAAGTGCTCCGGGTCCAGTTCGTCCGCGGCCTCGTTCAGCTGCCGTACGACGGCGGCGGCCTGGTCGCGGCTCAGCTTCGGGTCGTCGAAGAGCCGCTTCTCGGTCTCGGCGAGGAGGTTGCGCAGCCGGATGAGGTCCTGCTGGTTCTCCGGCCGGTGGCGGTGGGTGGGCAGGGTGAGGGAGACCGCCGGGTAGGGGCGCGGGCGGCGCAGTTCGGCAAGCAGGTCCGACTCGTCCTCGTCACTCATGGGCACTCACTCCACTCGGGGTGGCGGGGTCAGGGGAAACAGCCATCGGCCATCGATACTGGCAATTTCTCACGGATGCCCGCATCGCGCTCCTGCGCGGGGCCCCTGTGCGGGGTGCGCGCGGGGGGGGGCGTGCCGGGGCGGAGGCGGGGGGGGGCTGCCGGGCCGGTGCGGGGTGCGTGGGGCTGCCGGGCCGGTGCGGGGGCGGGGGGGGGCTGCCGGGCCGGGGCGGGGCGCGTGGGGCTGCCGGGCCGGTGCGGGGGCGGGGCACGGACGTGCGGGTGCGGGGCACGGACGTGCGGGTGGGGAGGCAGGGGGCTGTCGGGCCGGTATGGGGGTCAGGCCGCGCCGAGCCCGCCGAGGGCCAGTCCCGCCCAGGCGCCCGCGAGCATGAAGGGGCCGAACGGGATGGCCGTCTTGCGTCCGCCCCGGCGCGCGGCCATGAGGGCGACGCCGTAGAGCGCTCCGAGCAGGAATCCGGCCAGCGCGCCGGTGAAGAGCACCGGCCATCCGTACCAGCCGAGCACCACGCCGATGGTGAGCGCCAGCTTCACGTCGCCGAAGCCCATGCCCTGCGGATGGACGAGGAAGAGCACGAGGTACGCCCCGCCGAGGCCGGCCCCGCCGAGCAGGGCGGGCCACCAGGAACCGGCGTTCCCCGGCAGCAGTGCGGCGGCCCCGAGCAGGACGGCCGCGGCCCCGGCGAGGGGCAGCGTCAGCACGTCGGGCAGCCGGTGCACACGCAGGTCCACCGCGGCGAGCAGCAGCGCGAAGGGCGCGAGCAGCAACCAGACCGCCAACTCGGGCCGGGCCCCCACGCAGGCGGCGAGGGAGGCGCACACGAGCCCCCCGACCACGACGAACCGCCGACGCCGGGCGTAGGGGACGGCGGAACGGGTGCCGCCGGGGGCGGCGGGGTGCGGGGCGGGGGGCGCGGAGACGCCGTCGGTGTTCCTGGGTGGGGCCGGGGCCTCTGCGGAACAGGGTGGGGCCGGGGCCTCGGCGGAACAGGGTGGGGCCGGGGCCTCTGCGGAACGAGGTGGGGCCCCGCCCAGGTCTGCGGGGGGCGCAGCCGGGCCCGCGCCTTCGGGGCGCGGGACCCGCGTCCCCTCGCGTCCGCCGGGGCCCGTCGTGCCCTCGCCTGCCCGCGGAGCCGTCGCACCCCCCGGGCGCGGATGCGGATGCGGATGCGGATGCGGATGCGGATGCGGATGCGGGCGCGGGTGCGGAGGGCGTACGGGTGCTCCCGGCGCGCAGTCGCGGCAGGCGGCCGGGCCGAGCCAGCCGCGGGCGGGACCGCGCAAGGGGTGGCCCGCGGGGCAGGTCTGCCGCCAGGGCTCCTCCGGCTCGACGGCGAGGCGGTACGCGGCGCGCGGCAGCAGGAGTCCGGCGGCGGCGCCCCAGAGCGCGGCGGCCACGGTCAGCACACCAGTGACAAGCACCCGCCAACCCTAGGGCCGCACCGGAGCCGGGTCATGGGCCCGTGGGCCCAACGGGCTGACGGGGAAGCGCCGTTCGGTTCATCGACGAGGAGGCGGTAACAGTGACGGTGACGGCGGACGGGGTGGCTGCGGGCGCGGTGGCTATCGTGGGCGGATGGGACGACGCGCGCGGTACGCCGAGGGGGCCGGCCTGCGGGCCCCCGACGGGTCGGCACTGTGAATGCCGGCAGGTCCGGCCTGCGGGCCACCGACGGGAGTGCCGTGATGACCGCCGCCGGGAGCGCCGTGTGGTTTCCGGTGGAGATCGCGGCCTCCCCGCGCACCCGGGCACGCGGCCTGCTGGGGCGGACCGGCATCGCGGGGGCGATGCTGCTCACCCCGGCGCGCTCCGTCCACTCCCTCGGTATGCGCTTCGCCCTCGACGTGGCTTACCTGGACCGGGAGTTGCGCGTGCTGGGCGTGCACACGATGGCTCCGCACCGGCTGGCCCTCCCCCGGCCGGGCGCCCGCCACGTACTGGAGGCCGAGGCGGGCTCGTGGGCCGGCTGGGGAGTGCGCCCCGGCGTGACGATGCACGTCAAGTACGGTGCCTCGTAAGCCTGGTATCGAAGCCGCGCAGCTGCGCAAGGCCGGTGGCGAACGGTAAGGCGGAAGGCCCCGCCTCCACGAACGCCGCCCGCGCCCCTCACTCCCCCTTCCGCAGCCTCCTCCTCTGCAGCGGCCCCGGGTGCCGCACCGTGACGCCCGCCATGCCCCCCGTCCCCACCAACCGCACCAGTGGCGCGCCCATTTCGCGGTCCCCCTTGACCCGGTTCTTCACGCCGCCCACCCCCGGGTCCACCGCGTCCGTGTTCACGCCCCAGCCCTCCGGCAGCACCAGGACCACGCCCGCCATGTCCCCGTACACCTCCACCTCGACCTCGCGCCCGCGCACCTCCGCGAGCGTGAAGTCGAGGAGTACTCCGCCCATGCCGCCGTGGGCCACGATCCGGGCCGGTACCTTCCAGCGGCCGTTCCTGGTGGCGCCGTGCATGCCGCCCTTGACGACCAGGGGTTCCCCGGCGACGGTGCCGGGGAGGCGCGGCAGCTGGCCGTCCGGCACCAAGTCCTCGACCAGCGGCCCGAGTTCGGCGACGGTTTTGGCACCGAGTGCGAGCCCCAGCCGTTCGTCGAGTTCGTCCATGTCGATCCGGCCGTCGGCGGCCGCTTCCCTCAACTGGTCGACGACGACCTCGCGGTCCTCGTCGGACGCACGCAGCGGGCGGCGCGCGGGGGGCTTCGCGGACTCGAGGTGTCCGGCGGATCCTGCGGGTTCGACGGTCATGCGTCCGATGATACGAAGCCGCCCTCTCCCGGAACTCCCGAAGAAGGCACTCCGCGCACAAGCACTCAGCGGCACACCATGGCACTCCGCGAACAAAAAGGGGCACCCGGCCCGGCCCCGGCCCCCGCTGTGTAGGTTGCCCGTTAAGTGCACCTGGTGAAGAGATGAAGATGAAGAGGTACGTGTGATGGTCTCCCGGAGAATCTGGGCGGGGGCGGTCTCGGCCGCCCTGCTGCTGGCCGTGCCGGCGTGCAGCGGCGGCACCGGAGCCACCGCGGGCGGGGAGGGGAACGGCAGCCGCCCGGCCGCTTCCCAGGCCGGGCTCTCGGACTCCGGCACACCGTTGAAGGACGCGAAGACCCTCGACGGCGCACTGCTCCGCGCCAAGGACCTCCCGGCCGGCTGGGCCGAGGACAGCGAGGGCGACAACGGCGGCATCAAGGCCCAGGCCGCCTCCTGCGAAGGCCCGTGCGACGGTCTTACCTTCGAGGGCGTCGGCAACTACACCGACTCCTCGGGCGCCCTGGTCGGCAGCAGCCTCAAGGCGTACGGCAGCAGGAGCGCGGCCGAAGCGGCCTACGCGCGGGAGAGCAAGCTCGCGGCGGACGCCCGCAAGGAGGAGGGCGAGCCGGTCGGCAACACGTACACCTACCTGAAGTCGGGCGACAGCGACGACAGCGCCCTGCGCGTCGTGCACTTCCGGGTGGGCACGCTCGTCGTGTCGGTCTCGCAGGAGTACCGCAGCAAGGACACCAAGGGCCTGACCCGCTTCGCCACCGACCAGGCGAAGCGACTGGACGCGGTGCTGCTCGGGAAGTAGTCGATGGGCGGGGGCGGGCTCGCGGAGGCGGCGGGCCCGGAGGTGCGCTCGGGGGTACCGGGTCCGAAGGTGCGCGCGGGGGCACCGGGTCCGGAGGTGCGCGCGGGGGCGGCGGGCCCCGGAGGTGCATGGCACCCCACCCCGCTACCCCTCCCCCGGGGGCTACCCCCACCCCCGCCCACCAGCAGTCCGCATGGGCAACAGGCGTATCAGCAACCAGAGTTGCAGCCATGCAAACCCCTGGACGCACAACCCTCGCCCTGCTTCTCTCCGCCCTGGCAACGGCCTCCACCCTGGGCACCACCTTCGCCCCCACAGCCGCAGCCACCACCCCCTCCCTCACCTGGCGCCCCTGTGCCACCGCCGGGGGCCCGGCCGGGCAGGAGTGCGCGGACCTCACCGTTCCGGTCGACTACGCCCGGCCGGGAGGGCCGACCCTCACCCTTGCCGTCTCGCGGGTCGCCAGCACCGACGCCGCCGACCGGAGAGGCGTCCTCATGGTGATTCCGGGCGGCCCCGGCGGCTCGGGGGTCCAGCGCCTGACCCAGCGGGCCACGGCGCTCCAGCAGCAGCTCGGCGGCCGGTACGACCTGGTCGCCTTCGACCCGCGCGGCGTCGGCGGCAGCACGAAGGCCTCCTGCGGCCTGGCCGCCGGGGACCGGCACATGGTCGGCCTCCGGTCGTGGCCGGACGCGCACGGCCGTATCGACGCGAACATCACCCAGGCCCGTCGCATCGCCGAGGCCTGCGCCCGCAACGGCGGTCCCCTCCTGCGCAGCTTCTCCGCCGAGAATCAGGTCCGCGACCTGGAGCGCCTGCGCATCGCACTGGGCGAGCGGACGCTGTCCGCCTGGAGCACCTCGTACGGCGCGTACTCCGGCGCGGTCTACGCCGAGAAGTTCCCGCACCGTACGGACCGCTGGGTGCTGGACAGTGTCGGCGACCCGGACCCGCGCCGCCTCGAACAGGGCTGGATGGTCAACTTGTCGCGGGCTGTGGAGATCCGCTTCCCCGACTTCGCCGCCTGGGCCGCCGACCCGGCCCGCGAAACCCACCGGGACCCGGCCCCCGGCTCCCCCACCGAGAACCTGCGCCTGGCCGCCACCCCCGCCGACATCCGCCCCCTCTTCCTGCACCTGGCCACCCAACTCGACCGTACGGCCAGGGAGTCGACCACGCCGGGCGTCCCGCTCACCGGCAACCGGCTGCGCCAGGCCCTCCAGACCGGGCTCGGCAGCGACGCGCACTTCCCGGCCATCGCCCGCATGATGAAGTCGGCCCTGGCCCCGGCGGGCTCCCCCGCGGGCACCCCGGTCCTCACCCCGGAGATCGCGGGCCCGTTGCCGGACACGGACGCGGCGGTGGTGATGGCCAGCATCTGCAACGACGTACGGTGGCCCGCCGACATCTCGGCGTACCCCGAGGCCGTCGCCCGCGACCGCGCCAGCCATCCGCTCACGGCCGGCATGCCCGCCAACCTCAACGCCTGCAACTTCTGGAAGCCGGCCCCCACCCACACCCCGACGCGCCTCACCGACCGCGGCCCCTCCCACATCCTGATCACCCAGAACCTCCGCGACCCGGCGACCCCGTACTTCGGAGCCCTGAAGATGCGCGCGGCCCTGGGCGACCGAGCCCGCATGGTCACCAACGCCAGTGGCGGCCACGGCGCCTACCTGGCGAACGGCACCCCCTGCGGCGACCGCACAGTGACGGACTTCCTCCTCAACGGCACCCGCCCGGCCACGGACACCCACTGCGCGAACTGACGGACACCCACCGCAGCCGCCACACCCGCGACCGGCGCCGATCAACGCTTATACGATTCCGTACAAAGCAGGAGTGGGGCGATGGGACGCCGACGTACGGGGCGACGTACAGGGCGACGTACGACCGGCGCGGAAAGTAGGGCGGAGCACATGGGCGCACTGCGCACCTCGCGGGAGAAGTGGGTCGAGGAAGGGCTGCGGGCCCTGGCCGCGGGCGGTGTGGAGGCGGTGCGCATCGAGTTGCTCGCCAAGGGGCTCGGCGTCACCAAGGGCGGCTTCTACGGATACTTCGCCGACCGCGGCGCACTGCTGGGCGAGATGCTCGACAGCTGGGAGCGCGAGTGCGTCGACGAGGTGCTGGCCCAGGTCGAGGAGGCGGGCGGCGACCCCCGCGACCGCATGCGGCTCGCCGGGCTGCTGACCTTCTCCGGCGACCGCTTGCGGGTCGAACTGGCCATCCGCGACTGGGCCCGCCGCGACGAGGACGTCAACGCGCGCCTGCGTCGCGTCGACAACCGGCGGATGCAGCTCGCCCGCGAGCTGATCGGCACGTTCTGCGACGACCCCGACGAGGTCGAGGCCCGCAGCCTGCTCGCCTTCTGCCTGGCCATCGGTCACCACTTCCTGGCCACCGACCACCCCGGCCGCACCCCGGAGGAGGTCCGCTCCCGCGCGGGCGACCTCATCCTCGGTCTCGGCCCCAGCACCGGCGCACCGGCGCACACACCCCGGCAGGAGTAGCCCGTAGCGCCCCTGAAGCGGAGACAACGAGGACGACGGCGCCCCGCCCCACACCACACCACGACGGCGGACCTGCCCTCGGGGACGACGGCCGTACGGCTGCCCGGTGTACCGCTGCCACAGGACACCCCCTTGTCGAGGAGCAGCACGGTGGCGCCGCGGAGGGCGCCGAGTACCGCACCGAGGACGGAGCCCGCGATGACCCAGGTGAGGTCCGTGGCAGTCGGATCCGTCTCTTCGACGAGGGTCAGGACGCCCATCCCGGTCAGGACCACCGGAGCCGCGAACAGTCGGCATGCAACTTTCCGCATCGTGGATACCTAATTCCGCCTGTCGGTAAGCTAGTCTCCGCCGCGAGATGTGACCCACCCAAGGAGTTGACGATGGAAGAACGACGCGTTGCCCTCATCACCGGCTCATCGTCCGGAATTGGTGCTTCCATTTCCCGGCGTCTGGCAGCAGCCGGCATACGTGTCGTCGTCAACTCGGCCCGCAGCGAAGCCGCGGGCACGGCGCTCGCCAAGGAGCTCCCCGATGCCGTCTACGTCCAGGGAGACGTCTCGGAGGCCGCCGACGCGGAGCGCGTCGTCCGCACCGCGGTCGAGGCGTACGGCCGGCTCGACATCCTGGTGAACAACGCGGGCACCACCCGCTTCATCCCGCTCGACGACCTGGCCGGCGCGGACGCGGACGCCTGGCGGGAGATCTTCGAGGTCAATGTCATCGGCGCCTGGCAGATGGCCACGGCCGCAGTCCCCCATCTGCGTGCCTCCGGCTCCGGGGCCATCATCAACGTCTCGTCGGTGTCGGCGACACGTGCCCTCGGCAGCTCGATCCCCTATGCGGTCAGCAAGGCAGCGCTCAACCACATGACCCGCCTCCTGGCCTCACAGCTCGGCCCGGAGATCCGCGTCAACGCGATCGCACCCGGCCTCATCGAGACCCCTTGGTACGCCGAGGAGGACCAGGTCTGGGAGAACTCGCGCGAATGGATCACGACCCACACCCCGCTCCGCCGCGTCGGCGTACCCGCCGACGTCGCGGAGGCCGCCCTCTACCTGGCGAACGCCACGTACACCACGGGCGACGTGCTCACGGTGGACGGCGGCCGCCACATCGTCTGAGCCGGCGCCGGCAAAGCCCCACCCTTGGCTTCCGGCAGGGCCCCTGCCTCCTGGCAGCCGCCGGGGCCCCTACCCCTTGGCCGCCGCGAGCAGTTCGGCCGTCGTCACGACCTCCGCGAAGTCGCCGCCGTGCAGCGTGATCGCGGTCGAGCGGGCCAGTTCGTCGGCCGTCTGGTGCCAGCCGAACGGGCCCGTGAGGTCGAAGGTGTACGTGGCGTCCAGCGGGAACAGCACCCGGTAACCGAGGTTGCCGCCCACCCGCGCGGTGGTCTCCACGCACATGTTGGTCTGGATGCCCACCACCGCGAACTGCGTGATGCCCGCTTCCCTGAACCAGGCGTCCAGGTCCGGCGTCCCGTGGAAGGCCGAGTTCACGGTCTTGGTGACGAACAAGTCCCGTTCGCCGCCCAGGTTCCGCCGCGCCTGTACGTAGTCCTTGAGGTCGTTGCCCGGCCGGTCCGGGTGCAACGGCGATTCCGGATGCACGGAGTCGTGCCGTACGAAGACGACGGGCCGGTCCGTCTCCTGCCAGGCGGTGAGGAGTGCGGCGATGTTCTCGTCGGCGGCCGGGTTGTTGCGCGGTCCCCAGAACTCCGTTTCACCAAAGCCCTTTTGTACGTCGACGACAACCAGTGCGGCGTTCCGGGCGAGGGCCGTGCGCAATCCCATGGCGGCGTCATTGGTTTCGGTGTTCATGGCTGCCATGCTGCCCTCGCTCGGGCACTTCCCCCAGACGGCAGGACGTCAACAAGCAACGATTTACTGCCAGTGAACTCAGTCGGTGACACTGCGGCAGTGGGCAGTCAGGGGAGTGCAGCAACTCCCGCGCCTGCTCGTACTCGGCCACGAGGCCGTGGTCGGCGATGTCTCCGGTCTGCACGCCCTCGTCATTTTCCCGCCGCCAGGGCCCCCGTAAAGGAAAAGTGAAGATCGAAGTACCATGTGCGCGACTATTTTTGTTTTTTGTGCACGTGGGGGTATCACATGAAGTTCGCGCGTATATCGACGCTCATCGCGTCCGCAGCCATCGCGCCTGCCGTTCTGCTGGCCTCTCCGGTGCACGCCGCCGTCGCCGGCGTCCCCGCCCTTTCCGCGCCCGTCCCCGGGGCGGACACCCCTGCGCAGCAGGAGGAGAAGGACCGGGCCGAGATCCTGCGGCTGATGGCGGCCAAGGACGCGGGCCGGGGGCTGAAGGAGGCGGGGAGCAAGGCGCTCGACGCCGGCCCCGCCGCCATGCGGAAGTTCCTGGAAGTGGAACAGTTCGAGGCCCGCATCGTCGACAACCGGGTGCGCACCGTGCAGATCTACAGCGCCGGTGGCCCGGGTGTACGGGACGCCGCCAAGAAGGCGCTCAAGGGCACCCCCGAAGACGTCCAGGCGTTCCTCGACAAGGGCCAGTACGAGGCCCGCATCACCGACAACCGGGTGCGCACCGGCCAGCTCATGAGCGTCGGCGGCCCCGCGGTGAAGGCGGCCGGCAAGAAGGCGCTCCTGGGCACTCCCGAGGACGTCCAGGCCTTTCTGGACAAGGGCCAGTTCGAGGCCCGCAAGAAGGACGAGGCCGACGCCGCGACCTCGAAGGACAAGGACAGGAACAAGCCGGCCCCGGACGCCTCCAAGGAAGCCGACAAGGGCACGGACACCGGCACCGGCACCGGCACCGGCACGACCCCGGCCGGTGACAAGGGCGGCTCCGGCACCGAGACCCCCCAGAGCGGCGGCACCGACACCGCCGCCAAGGGTGACAACCCGGCGACCACCCCGGCCGGGAACACCACGGCGCCCACCGCCGGAGACGGCGACCTCGCCGCTACCGGCGCGGGTTCCACCCTGCCGTGGGCCGCGGGCGGCACCGCGGTCGCACTCGCCGGAGCGGGCCTGCTCGTGGCCGCCCGCCGCCGCCGCGCCACCGAGAACTGAGCGCCCGGCACCACGGGACGTACAGCCCGCGCGCGACTACGGGCGGCCGGTAACCCGGAGCACAGCCCCTGCGCGGTCCGGCACCGGGACCTACGCGCCGCGCGCAACCACGGGCGGCCGGTAACCGGAGCCACAGCCCCTGAACGCCCGGCACCCCGGGACCTACGGCCCGCACAACCACGGGCCGCCGGTGACCGGAAGCACAGCCCCTGCACCCACGGAGACGGGCGCAGGGGCTGTGCTCTGCCTCCACGGGTACGGCACTCCCTCCACGGACACGGCGCTCCGAAGCGCGCGGCCCGCGCCGAGGTCAGCCCTGGACCGACTCCAGCACGGTGCTCTCGGAGCGCGCCAGCCAGTCCGTGTACCAGCGAGCGAAGGTCACTGGCGTTCCGTCGTCGTGCCGCAGCGGGGCGAGGTCGGCGTCGTCCGCGCGGTCGTCGGTCCACATCGTGCCTCGATGGGCGCCGCTGACCACCAGCCAGTCGCGCTGGGCGCAGCCGCCGTGGGAGACGACGAGGGCCCCGACAGTCCGGTCGGGGTCGAACATGACGGCGCCCCAGCGTTCGTCCCACGCCTCCATCGCGTCATCGAACTCTTCTTCGTCGTCGAAGTCCTCCTCCTCGGGGCGCTGTTCAGTCAGTTCCTCCAGCAGCCGCGGGTCCGGCCCGCGTTCGGGAAAGGGCTCGGCGAGCCGGGACAGGTCCGCCAGCTCGGCACCGTCGCCCACCCACCGCCAGCGGCCGTCCACGCGCCGTACGGGAAACACTCCATAGGCGGGGCCGGCACCACCCGCACCCACCTGCAGAAGAAACGCGCGGAACTCCTCCGGCAACCGCACGCCCACCTGCGCTTCGAGCTCACCGAGTTCGGCGTGGCTGAGCGGCTCCTCCAGCACCCATGCGTGCCCCAGGGCCCCGAACACCTCATCGCTGCCAGGTGCCGCCGCCAGAGCCTCGACCCGTTGGCGTACGCCCGCCCATTGCTGATCAGTCATGGGGACAAGGTAGGTGCCACCACCGACAGCGAGGAGAGCGGGCGGGGCGGGCTCTACCGCCATTACCGCTCCCGGAGGCGTCGACGCGACGACTGCACAAAGATCACCTCGAGCCAGAAATGGCACGACTGCACCGAAGCCCCTCCGGATGCGGGTAGAAGGGGCCACAGGGAGTTCCCATGCGAACTCGATGCAAATACCCATTCAGGCGCGCAGTTTGCAGATATTTGCTGGAGCGATTCCATGAGTGGGCTTGCGCAGCGATTCGGCGGCAGCTGGATGAAGTAACAGCCGAGGACACGGCGAGGGGGCCGTATCCCGCGCGGAACAAAGAGGATCGGGGCCTTCCGTTACTGAGCGGATCCACATCGACCCACCTCGCTTCGCGACGGTAAATGATCGCAACAGGGGCCCGGTTCTGCCTTGACGCCCTTACATGTCCACTACATATTGAGCGGACTTTGTGAGGCTCGTGTGCATGTTGGGGTGGGGCGTGAAGGTAGGAAGGCGGCGTCGCGTACGCCGAAGACTCGATGTGGCGGTACTCGCGGCCGTGATGGCAGTGGGTGTTCCGGCGGGGAACTCCGTAGCGACGGAGCGTCAAGGCGTACCGCCGGCGGCGCTCGGGACCGCGGGCGCCGAGACCTCGGCTCTCGCCCGTGCCGCGGCTTCGGGTGAGCCGGTGGAGGTGCATTCCGCGCGGACGGAGTACACCTCCACCGCCGCCAATCCGGACGGCACATTCACGCTGACCCAGACGACGACTCCGCAGCGGGCAAAGGCGGACGACGGGACCTGGAGGCCGATCGACACCACCTTGGAGCGTCGCACGGACGGAAGCGTCGGCCCCAAGTCCGCAGTGGTCGATCTGGGCTTCTCGGGGGGCGGGGACGGCAAGGACTTGATCCGCCTGGGTCACAGGAAGGGCTCGATGGGCCTGGGCTGGCCATCTGCTCTGCCCGCACCGACACTGGAAGGTGCCACGGCTACCTACCCGGAGGTCTTCAAGGGCGTCGACCTCCAACT
Organism: Streptomyces sp. NPDC058663; assembly: GCF_042716745.1. Taxonomy (NCBI): domain Bacteria; kingdom Bacillati; phylum Actinomycetota; class Actinomycetes; order Kitasatosporales; family Streptomycetaceae; genus Streptomyces; species Streptomyces sp. NPDC058663. The sequence continues at coordinate 123,553 of NZ_JBHXRV010000015.1, read as the reverse complement.
GACAGCAACTGCTGAAGGATTCCGCCAGGTACTGGTGGTCAAGTCGGCGGATGCGGCGGCCAACCCGGCGCTGGAGCAGATCAAGCTGGCCTCGTCGGGCGATGGCTTGCAGATCGTTCCGGGAGCGGGTGGCGGGATGCGTGCCATCGACCCGGACGGCAACGCTGTCTTCACCGGACCTTCCGGGCAGATGTGGGACTCGGCCGGGACGCCCGCCCAGCCCGACCCTGCTCCGGGGCCGCTCAAGAACGTGGCACCTCGGATGAACACCCTCACAGACGGTGCGTCGGAGGATGACGGCGCTCACCCGGACAAGGGGGACACCACCGCGGAACTCCCGGTTCAGGTCGGCGAGGGGAGCGTCACGGTCACACCCGACCTCGAGCTGCTGCGCGGCGAGAAGACGGTCTACCCGGTCTATATCGACCCGCCGGTCGGACTGAATGCCTCGGAGCGCTCGGTGCTCTCCTCCGACGGCGACCGGTTCTGGAACTTCAACGGTGACTACGGGGTCGGTAACTGCAGCCAGTCCGGCGGCTACTACTGCGACCGTCCCACCCACACCAACCGGATGTACTTCGAGTTCGCACCGACACAACTGGCCGGCAAGCATGTCATCGACGCCACGTTCCGCGCCTATGAGACTTGGTCGTGGGACTGCACCGCGCGCCTGGTGAACCTGACCCGTACGGACAACATCTCCGAAGGCACCCGCTGGCCGGGCCCGGCCTACCGGGACCTCATGGCCGACCGGTGGATCTCCGCCGGACGCGGCAGCCTGTGCAGTCCGGAGCAGCCTGACCAGTGGGTGGAGTTCCACGACAACCCGGCAGAGCCCGACGAGAACCTGACCGCTTCGGTGCGGGATCTCGCCAACGGCAGGTTCTCCCGCCTCACCCTGCGGCTGAGCGCGGCCGACGAGGGCGATCCGACCGGCTGGAAGCGGTTCGAGGACAACGCGCAGCTCCAGGTGGTGTACGTGCCCAAGCCGGGCACCCCCGCCAAGTACGGGATCATCCCGAACAACGGGACCCAGCAGTACTGCAGCACCAACGCGGCCACCCCGACGACGGTCACCATCCCCAACCCGACGGTGCAGGCGACCGTGGAGACGGCGGCCCAGCCCCGGACCAACGAGGAGCGGGGTTCGCTCCAGGCCGAGTTCGAGGTCGAGCGCAGCAGCAACGGACAGGCGAGCGGCACATGGTCGGACTTCTGGCTGGACTACCGCCCCAAACCGGGCTGGCACGTGGACGGCACTCTGGAGAAGGCACCTACAGCAACCTTGGCTGACGGCGGCCTCTACCGGTACAAGGCGCGTACTCAGTCGCACATCAACTACGCCGGTAAGAACACCGAACTCTTTTCCGGGTACACCCCCTGGTGCTACTTCACCCATGATGCGGGGGCACCCAAGGCTCCGGTCATCACCTCGGTCAGCCCGTACACCCAGTGCACCGCCACGGTGTGCGAAGGCAGGGGCGGCCCCGGCGTGCCAGGTACGTTCACCTTCAAGCCGAACGCGGCCGACAAGGACATCAAGAGCTACCGCTGGCGTCTGATGACCTCGTCGCAGGCGGGCGCGAAGACAGTGGCCGGCTCCGCCGTCACGGTCACCGATGTCACCCCCAGCCTTTCGGGGACATACGTGCTCTCGGTCGAAGCGAGCGACCTCACCGCGGGACGGGTGCGCTGGGGTGCCCCAGCCGAGTTCACGTTCAAAGTGCAGTCTCCCCAGGGTCCGGTAGGCCAGTGGCACTTCGATGACACCGCCCCCGGCGGCACCGGCATCACCGCCAAGGACAGTGCGACCGAGGGGGCACGCCACCCTGCCACCCTGCACCAGCAGGCAGGCACCGCGGCCACCTGGTCCACGCTGGGACGTCGAGGTACGAACATCAGCGACGTCAACGGGGTCGAGACGGTACGCAGGGACTACTCGCTGCGGCTGAACGACGACATCGACGATCCCGTCAAACGGCTTGGTTACGCCTCCACGGCAGGCGCGCCGGTGAACTCCAAGGACTCCTTCACCCTGTCGTCGTGGGTGCTCCTTCAGGACGACACCGTCAATTACGCGGTGGCAGCAGCCCCAGGCACGTATGGCTCGGCCTTCACTCTGTATTACTCGAAAGACCTGAAGAAGTGGGTGTTCAACCGGTCGGCGGCCGACGTCCAGAGCAGCCCCATCTACGTGCGCTCCGCCAGCGATGCCAGTCCGGTGAAGAAGGTTTGGACCCATCTCGCAGGTGTCTTCGACACCAAGGGGGACACCGACAAGGCCAATGACACCATCCAGCTCTTCGTCAACGGACGACCGCAGGGCTCTCCGGTCAAGCCGGCTGCCGTCGCCCCCACTTACACGCCGTGGATGTCGACCGGTGACCTGCAGATCGGACGCTCGAAGGCCCTCGGCAACTTCCAGGAATACTTTCTGGGCCGCATCGACGAAGTGCGCTTGTGGCAGAGGGCGTTGAGTGCGGATGAGGTGCGGGACGAGAGTCTCCTGGCTGAGGACTCGGTCCCGCAGGCAGCACTCGTCGGATACTGGGACGCTGCAGGCACGGTGAACAACGTCGTTCCGGAGTGGACGTCGTACCCGGTGGACGGCATGAAACTCTCCGCCACGGGGGCCACCGCCAACCCGGAGAACAACGAGGTCACCTTCGACGGCACCTCGGGACACCTTTCCACCAACGGCCCTGCCGTGGATGAGACCGGCGCCTTCACCGTCACGGCTGAAGTCCGGCTCGACAGCGCGAAGCTCGCCACAAAACCGGTCGGCTACCGGGCGGCGGTCTTCAGTCAGGCAGCGCCCGGAGGCCTGGAATCCTCCTGGAGCCTGTGGGTGGAGAAGGTGAGTGCGGAGGGTTACCTCTGGAACTTCAGTCGCACAGGGGTGGACGCAGCCGGCAAGCCGGTCGAGTCGGCCTCCGCGAAGTCGGAGATGCCGGCCGTGCTTGACACCTGGACCCAGGTCACCGGCATCTACGACGGGCCCAAAGCGCCGGAGACAGGCAATACGCACCTCTACGTCGAGGGCGAGGAGCAGCCCGGCTCCCCCGTCTTCAACTCCCTCGCACAAGGAACAGGCGCGCTCACCGTCGGGAGTGCGCCGGCCGGAGGAAAGACCGGGCACTTCCTTCCCGGGGCCCTGGACGAGGTCCGGGTCTGGGCCGGTGCGATGACCGCAGACCAGGTACGCAGCAAGGTGCTGGGAACGCCCGGCGAAAGCTGATCCCCCTGGTGGGTGTGGCAGCGCCGTCGTGGTGCTGCCACACCCACCGCCCGCGGGCCGGCCACCCGCGCCCCGCCCGCCCGATACCCCCCAGGGACCCGGGCACACGCCCCCCCCGGGCCGAAGTAACCATACCCCCCCCAAACGCAACC
>NZ_JBHXRV010000015.1:0-120153 GCF_042716745.1 Streptomyces sp. NPDC058663 | reverse complement strand
GTGTGAGTTTTTTTTTTTTAATACCCCCCCTCCGTGGGGGGGGCCCCCCCGGCACATCTGGCCCCCGCGGGGGGGGGGGGGCCCGCCCGGGGGGGGCCCCCCCCCCCCCACCGCCCGCGGCCCGTCACCACGGGCCGCTCCCTCCTGATCCCCTCGTGCTCCGCGGCCTCACGCCGCCGCGGAGCCGATGACACATGCCGCCCCCATACGGCTCCGCACTAAGGACATGGGACATGAAGAGCTCTCTACCTGCCGGGAAACGCGGCAGATGGGGCGGAGTGCTGAAACCGGTGGGCGGCCGTCGCGTCGCAGCTCTGACCGGCTTCGCTCTCCTGCCCGGACTGCTGGCCCCCGTGGCCTTCGCCGCCGAGGCGGACCCGTTGGGCATTCCCGGGGTGGGCAAGTACGCGGCGAACAAGGTCTCTCCGTTCACTGCCCAGGCCAACAGGTCGGCCGCCAAGGCGGTCGAGAAGGCGGAGAATGCCGACCGCACCGCCGCTGCGCGGGCGGAGAACAACCGCGCGCAGAAGCCCGCATGGCCGACAGCGGGTACCAGCACCCTCAAGCTCGCCGGTAAGAATTCAACGTCGGCCGCTCCCGGCGACCTCCCGTTGACGTTGACCCAGCCACCCAACGTCGCTCCGGCACAGAGGCTCTCCTCTGCCGATTCCGTGACCGTCCAGGTGCTGGATCAGCCGACGGCGGAGAAGCTCGGCGTCAAGGGTGTCGTGCTCCGCGTGACCGGGCCCTCGGACGGCGGCGATGCCAAACTGGGCATCGACTACGCGAAGTTCTCCTCGGCCTACGGCGGTGACTGGGCGGGCCGACTGCAGGTGACCCGTCTCCCCGACTGTGCTCTTTCCGAGCCGGCCAAGGCCCAGTGCCGGGCCGGAAAGCCGCTGAAGTCCGACAACTTGCGCAAGCGCAACCGCGTCGAGACGTCGCTCTCGTTCGCGGCCCCCGCTCCCGGCGCAGGGGCACGCGCCGCAACAGGGCAGACGATGCTCCTCGCTCTGGCAGCCGGTACGCAGTCCGGCGCCGGTGACTACAAGGCCACGTCGCTGGGCTCGTCGTCCTCGTGGGAAGCGGGCAGCTCCGGCGGAACCTTCAGCTGGTCGTACCCGCTGCGGACACCCTCCGCCGCCGCAGGCCCGGCACCACAGTTGTCCATCGGGTACGACTCGGGCAGCGTGGACGGCCAGACCGCCTCGGTGAACACCCAGAGCACCGTGATCGGTGAGGGCTTCAGCCTCACCTCGTCCTACGTCGAGCGCAAATACGGCTCCTGCGACGACGACGGGCAGAGCGACAAGGGCGACCTCTGCTGGAAGTACGACAACGCGTCCCTCGTCCTCAATGGCAAAGCTACCGAGCTGGTCAAGGACGACACCAGTGGCAAGTGGCGTCTGAAGAGCGACGATGCCTCCACTGTCACCTTGTCCACCGGTGCGGACAACGGTGACGACAACGGCGAGCACTGGACCGTGACGACCGGCGAGGGCACCAAGTACGTCTTCGGCCTGAACAAGCTCGACGGGGCAGGAGCAGCCGAGCGCACCCAGTCGGTGTGGACCGTGCCGGTCTTCGGCGACGACCCGGGCGAGCCCGGTTACGCGGACGGCGCCACCTTCGCGGCCCGGGAGAAGAAGCAGGCCTGGCGGTGGAATCTCGACTACGTCGTCGACACCCACAGCAACGCCATGACCTATTGGTACGAGGCGGAGACCAACAACTACGACAAGCTCGGTGACGACAACACCGGGACCGGCTACACCCGCGGCGGCTACCTGAAGGAGATCCGCTACGGCCAGCGCGCCGGCGCCCTGTTCTCCGCCACCCCCGCCGCCTCGAACAAGGTCACCTTCGCCTACGCCGAGCGCTGCGTCGCCGCGGGCACCGGCTGTGACGCCCTGACCAAGGACACCAGGGACAACTGGCCCGACGTGCCCTTCGACACCGTCTGCAAGGACGGCGACAAATGCCCCTACAACACCGGCCCCAGCTTCTTCACCCGCAAGCGCATGACCGGCATCACCACCCACGCGTGGAACGCCGCGGCCACCACTCCCGGCTTCTCCCCGGTGGACGAATGGGCACTGAAGCAGACGTATCTCGACCCGGGCGACACGGGTGACTCCTCGGACCAGTCCCTGTGGCTGAACGAGATCAGGCACACCGGCAAGAACGGCACGCCGATCTCGCTCGACCCCGTCACCTTCGGGCACGAGTACCTGGCCAACCGGGTGGACGGGGCGAGCGACGACATGCTCCCCTTCCACAAGCCCCGCCTGAAGACCATCACCTCCGAGGCCGGGGCGCAGACGGTCGTCACCTACCTGCCGGCCGACTGTGTCGCCGGGCAGGCCAAGCCCAAGCTGGACGAGAACACCCGCCGCTGCTACCCGGTCAAGCGCGCCCCCAACGGCGGTGACATCACCGTCATCGACTGGTTCCAGAAGTTCCCCGTCGAAGCGGTCTCCACCACCGACCCCAGGGGCGGCTCCGAGGCCGTCCAGCACACCTACCAGTACGCGGGCGGCGGCGCCTGGGCGTACAACGACGACCCGTTCACCAAGGAGAAGGACCGCACCTGGTCCAGCTGGCGCGGCTTCGAGAAGGTCACCCACCTCACCGGTGTCCCGGGCAAGACCCAGTCGAAGACCGTCACCGTCTTCCTGCGGGGCATGAACGGCGACCGCGTCCTGGCTGCCGACGGCACGAGCGTCGACCCCACCAAGCGCAAGACCGTCCAGGTCACCGGCATCAAATCCTCGGCAGTCACCGACTCCGCGCAGTTCGCCGGGTTCACGCTGGAAACCGCCACCTACAACGGGGCGGAAGAAGTCAGCGGATCGATCAGCGTCCCGTGGTCGAAGAAGACCGCCACGCAGCACAAGTCCTACGCCGACACCGAGGCGTACTACGTCCGCACCAGTGCCACGTATTCCCGTACCAACATCACCAGCGGGGCCACTCCCCGCGACCGCGTGACATCCATCCGGTCGGTCTTCGACGACTACGGCATGCCCGTGACGACGTTCGACAAGGGCGACCACGGCGTGACCGGCGACGAGAAGTGCACCCGCACCTGGTACGCCCGCAACGACGCCCTGGGCATCAACGGCCTCGTGTCGCGTACCCGGGTCACCGCCAACAGCGCCAATGCCGCCGACGCCTGCACCACCTCGGACACGGACCTCGACCTCCCCGCCGACGCCACCCGTCAGGGCGACGTCATCTCCGACAACGCCACCGCCTACGACACCACCGTGTGGTCCGCGGCGCAGAAGCCCGTCAAGGGCGACGTGCTGTGGGCAGGGCGCGCCAAGTCCTACGGGGCCGACAACCAGCCGGTGTGGCAGAAGACAGCCGCCACGACCTACGACTCGCTCGGCCGCCCGCTGGTCGTCAAGAACACCAACGACCTGACTGTCTCCACCACCGCCTACACACCGGCTGCCGCGGGACCTCTGACCTCGACCACCGCGACCAACGCCAAGGGGCACGCGGTCACGACCGTGTCGGACTTCGCCACCGGGGCTGCGAAGAAGGTGACCGACCCCAACGCGCGGATCACCGAGACCGAGTACGACGCGCTGGGGCGGGTCACCAAGGTCTGGCTGCCGAACCGGCCGAAGTCGATCGGCGCCACCCCCAATCACACCTACGCCTACAGCATGAAGTCGACCTCCCTGCCGTGGGTGGCCACCAGCACGCTCACCAATGACGGCGGCGGCTACCACACCAGCTACGAGATCTACGACTCGCTCCTGCGGCCCCGCCAGACACAGCGGCCGACCGCGGCCGGCGGAAGCGTGATCGCCCTCACCCTGTACGACTCGCGCGGTCTCGCGACCTCCGCACAGGGCGACATCTGGGCCGACAAAACCGCCCCCTCCGGCACGCTCCTCGCTACGGAGGGTGGGGCACCGGTCCAGAACGACACCACCTACGACGGTGCCGGACGCGCGGTCAAGTCCGTGACGTCCCACTTCGGCAAGGTCCGCTGGACCACGGAGACGCGCTACGCCGGTGACACGGTGAGCACGTCTGCCATCGCAGGCGGGCAGGCCACTGCCGTGGTCACGGACGCGCGCGGTCAGACCACGGAACGGCGGGAGTACGGCGGCGCCCAGCCGACCGGCAGCGACTTCACCGCCACCCGCTTCACCTACACACCGGCCGGACAGCAGTCGACCATGACCGGCCCCGACGGGGCGGCGTGGTCCTACGGGTACGACCTGTTCGGACACCAGACCAGCACCAACGACCCGGACAAGGGCAAGAGCACCACCACCTACAACGAGCTCGACCAGGCCGTCACTTCCACGGACGCCCGTGGCAAGACACTGACCACCGAATACGACCAGCTCGGACGCAAGACCAGCCTCTGGGACGGCACCGCCAAGACCGACAGCGCCAAACTGGCGGCCTGGGGCTTCGACAACGTCGTCAAGGGCCAGCAGGACACCAGCACCCGCTACGTGGGTGGCGCCACCGGAAAGGCGTACATCCAGGAAGTCACCTCCTTCAGCCCCACCTACCAGCCGACCGGTAGCAAGCTGACGCTCCCCGCCACGGAGCCCCTGGTCGCCGAGAAGCACGTACCGGCGACGCTGACCTCCAGCACCACCTACAACGTGGACGGCACCATCCGCCAGGCCACCTCCCCGGCCGTCGCGGGCCTCCCGACCGAGACCGTCTCCTACAAGTACGACGCCTTCGGGCAGTCCCTGAGCTCAGTCGGAGCCACCGGCTACCTCCAGAACGCCTTCTACACCCCGCTCGGCGATCTTCAGCAGCTCCGGCTCGGAACCGATTCGGCGACCTCCGCCAAACAGCTCGGGATCACGAACAGTTACGAGCCCGGCACCCGCCGCCTGAAGAACTCCCAGGTCACCGACAACGTCCACCCCTACGCGCTGCAAGACCTGAACTACACCCAGGACGAAGCCGGCAACGTCACGTCGATCTTCGACAAGACCGACCTCGGCGGCACGGGCAAGACCGACAACCAGTGCTTCACCTACGACGGCCACCGCCGTACCACCGAAGCCTGGACCCCCAAGACCGCCGACTGCGCGGCCACCGGCCGCACCACCGCCAACCTCGGCGGGGCAGCCCCGTACTGGTCCAGCTACACCTACACCGGCTCCGGTCAGCGCGAGACCGAGACAGTTCACACCGCCACAGGCAACACCACCACGAAGCTCACCTACGCGACACCCGGCGGCCAGCCCCACCCGTTGGTCAAGACCGAAACCGGCACCAGGACCAACACCTACGGCTACGACAAGACCGGCAACACCACCAGCCGCCCCGGCACCCAGGCCCAGCAGACCCTTGTCTGGGACAGCGAAGGCGAACTCGTCTCCACCACGGAGCCGGCAGCCGCAGGCAAGCCGGCTCTGGGCACCGGTTACCTGTACGACGCCTCAGGTGAACTCCTCATCCGACGCGCCACTTCGGGCGACGGGGACACGGTTCTCTACCTCGGCGCGAATGAACTCCGCCTGACCACCAAGGGCGCCACCAAGACGGTCACCGGCACCCGCTACTACAGCGCAGCCGGCCAGACCGTCGCTCTGCGCACCGCCACCACGGGGGCCGCGGGAACCAAGCTCAACTTCCTCGCGGGCGACCACCACGGCACCTCCAGCCTCGCCATCGACAGCGTGACTCTGGCTGTCACCAGCAAGCGCTACACCGGCCTCTTCGGGGCACCCCGTGGAGACGCGTCGAAGGCCTGGCCGGACGACAAGGCCTTCCTCGGCAAACCGTCCGACACGGCCACCGGCCTGACGCACATCGGGGCTCGCGAATACGACCCTGCGGTCGGTCAGTTCATCAGCGTGGACCCGCTCCTGGTCCCGGACCAGCACCAGTCCCTCAACGGCTACTCCTACGCCAATCAGCACCCCGCGACGTCGTCCGATCCCACCGGCCAGTGCATCCGGATGAGCGACAACGGCCCCTGCTACGACTCCGGCGGCGGCAAGTGGACCGGAGCGAATGACCCGATCGCGGAAGCCGTCAATACGCAGAAGGCCAACCAGGGCCCCATCCGCGGATACGGAGACGGATACCGGGCCAGCACGGCCAGCACATCCAGTTCGGGTCACACGTCGAAAGCCAAGGCTTCCAGCGGCAGCAAGGACTGCGGATTCTTCTCCTCGTGCGGCTGGTCCAAGGCGTTCAACTCGGCCAAGGACTGGGTGGTCGACAACAAGAGCAACATCGCTCAGATCGTCACCGAAGTCGCGGTCGGAGCAGTGTGCGTGGCCGGAGCCTCGGCTGCGGGTGTGGCGACGGGAGGTGTCGGGTTCGCGGCGGTAGCCGGCTGCGGCGCACTGGCCGGCGCGGCCGGAGCAGCAGTCGCCAACGCCATGTCCGACGATGCGGATCACAGCGTTACCGGTGCGCTCAGTGATATGGCCGAAGGTGCGGTGTGGGGCGCGGCGGGAGCTGTTGTCGGTCTGGGAATCGGAAAAGCCATCAGCTCGATGGTCAAGGGCAAGAGTGCGCTCCCGCCAAAGTGCCACAGCTTCCTCCCCGGAACGGGAGTCCTGCTCGGCGACGGCACTCACAAGGCCATCGAGGACGTCGAGGAAGGCGACGTAGTCACCACGACGGACACCGCGACGGGCAAGACCGTTACCAAGAAGGTCATTGCCACCATCACCACCGAGGACGACAAGGACTTCACCGAGATCACCGTCGCCACCGGCGACACGCTCTCCAGCATTGTCGCCACGGACACCCACCCGTTCTGGGTTCCCGAACTCCGCAAGTGGATAAAGGCCGGTGACCTCGAAGTCGGTCAGTGGCTGCGAACCAGCGCAGGCACCCACGTCCAGATCACTGCGACGAGCTATTACACCAAGCGCCAGCGGACTCATGACCTAACCGTTGAGGACGTCCACGCGTACTATGTGCTGGCGGGCGAAACGCCAGTTCTGGTTCACAATTGCGGAGGTGCCCCTACTCATGTCACAGGCAAGGGCGATGACCCGCTAGTTCCGGAACTCATCAACGACATCAATGCTCGCTACCCCGGGCATGTGCGAGCTGAAGGCGTCACAATAAATGGGCCGGACGGCAGTACGCTCACGGACTTCGACATCGTGACCCGAAATGCGGTGGTACAGGTGAAGAGTGGCTCAGGAAAGGGTGCTCTCAAGCAGGCGCTAAATACGCAAGGCCTGACGGACTATCCGGTCATCGTCTATCTTCCACAGGGGCGTGGAAGTGTGATTAAGAGTCTGGAGCAGGCTGGCATCATGGTGACACGGGACAAGAACCTGCTACTCGATGTCCTGGCTCCGTAACCCCCAAAAGTCTCTACATGGTTCAGCGTTGCTGACAGGAAGGAGCCGCAGTGCGTCCTACCATCGTGCTTCTCAGCCCGACCAGTGATCACCAGGAGCTAGCGGCTCGCTTGCGCAGAGTCGGCTCCTATAGCGACGGTGCAATCTTCGATCATTTGGATTGGAGGGAGTGTCGTTTCGGGGTGGATGTTTCGGGGGACGTTATCGGTGACTTTGACGAGGAAGAGATTGCCGAGATTCGCGAGGAACTCGGAGAGTTCAACGCAATCCTCGTTGAGTACCCCGACATGGCGTGCATCCGCGATCTTTTGGCGGAGGTAATTCCTGGGGTTCGCGGGATTCTCGACACGAATCACGGCGAGCTTCTGGGCTATGAAGCAGTCCTGAATAGATTCCATCGAGACCCGTCATGGGACTGGCGAATCAGTAACGATGGCGCGACCTCAGGGGTTAGCTTCTGAAGTATTTACCCCGCGCAGCACTTGGGCCCCTCCGGGAGAATTCGGAGGGGCCCAAGTGTCTCTTGACGGCAACGGTGACGGCAACGTCAGCGGACGACGTCTGCGGCGGGTGGGTCGTCGGGGTCGTCGTTGCCCGTGCCTAGTGAGTCGTTGAGGGTGTCGATGGCTTGGCGTTGGAGGCGGGGCCTTACGTGGGCGTAGACGCCGGCGGTGACGCCGATGTGGGCGTGGCCGAGGAGCTCTTTGATGACGACGAGGTCGACGCCTTGCTCAAGGAGCAGGGTGGCGGTCGAGTGCCGTAGGTCGTGGAAACGGATTCGGCGTAGCCCTGCCCGGTGGAGGAGGCCGCGGAAGCGGCGGGTGAGGTTGGCGGGGTCAAGGGGTGCACCGGTTGGGGTGGTGAAGACCAGACCTCTGTCCTTCCAGCCCGCCCCGGGGACTGCGCATTCCTTCTCTTGGCGTTCCCGATGGCTCTTCAATGACTGGATGCACCCCGTGGGCAAGGCGATGCGGCGTTCGGAGGCGCGGGTCTTGGTAGGCAGTGCGGTCAGACCGCCCGTGCGGGTGCGCTGGAGGGATCGGCGGATGCTGGCGGTGCCTGCGTCGAGGTCGAGGTCTTCCCAGTGGAGGCCGAGGAGTTCGCCTTTGCGGAGGCCGGTGCGCAGGGCGAGTTCGTACAGCGCGTGCAGCCTGTCACCGCCCGCCGTATGGAGGAGCTGTCGGGCCTCGGCTGCTGTGAGGGGCTGGAAGCGTCTCGGGCGGGGTGCCACGGTCTTGACGTTCCGGGCGACGTTGCGGGGCAGCTCGTCCTCGCGGACGGCGTGTTCCAGAGCGGACTTCAGGACCGAGTGCACGTAGGTCACGGTCAGCGGCGACAGCACCTTGCGGCAGCACTGGTCGATGGTGCAGCAGCGCTTCCGGACGGTGTCCAGCCCTTGGGCGCAGCACTGGCAGGTGGTGCGGAGCCGGTCAAGGAAGGTTCGCACGTCCCGTGTGGTTAGGCGGGCGAGCTTCTTCCTGCCCAGCCCGGGGATGAGGTACAGGCGGATGCAGGTGCCGTATCGAGTGTGCGTGTTCTCGCGGAGCTGATGGACGGCGACGCTGCCGAGCCAGTGGGCAAGGTACTCGCCCACAGTGCTGTCTGCTGTTGCGACAGGGAGACCGCGGTTGCTGTCTGCGATCTTCCCGGCGAGCTTCTCCGCAGCTTCCTTCCTGATGGTCCCGTAGACGCGGACGCGCTTGCGGCTGCCGTCGGCGGCGAGGACGTAGCCGGCGGCCTCCCAGCGTCCGTCCTTGCGCTGGTAGATGGTGCCCTCGCCGTTTGCGCGGGCCTTCCCCTTCGGGGCGGTCATCGGGCGGCCCCTTCCAGATGCAGCTGGATGTAGTCGGTGAGCGCGTGGACGGGGATGCGGCGGGCGCGGCCGATCGTGAGCGAGGCGAGACGGCGGCTGCGGATCAGGTTGTAGAGAGCGGATCGGCCGATCTTGAGGCGGGCCATCACTTCGGGCACGGTGAGGAGTTCGTCGTCACGCACGGGCCGTCACCGCCTCGGAGCGGGTGCCGCCGACGAGGCGGGCGAGTCGTTCGAGGTCGGGTGTGAAGCCGGTGCCGTCGAAGGCCCAGTGGGCGAGTACGAGAGTGGTCGCCTCGGGCGTGGGGGTGTGGCGGCGGTGCCAGGCGGCGCGGGCCTCGCGGAGTACGCCGAGGGTGGTGGAGTAGGTGCGGGTCTTCGTGGAGAAGTGGCCGCGGAAGCCGAGCATGTGGGCCCAGGTCCGCAATTTCAGGTGTTCGAGGTCGCGGCGGGCGCCGAGGGCCCAGGCGGTGCGGATCATGTGGGCCGCGTGGTCGGGAATGCTTTCCTGGCCGAGCTCGGCGATCAACTTCAGGCGGTGGTCGAGGGTGCCGGCCGCGCTTTCGGCTCCCTTGGTGGCGTACTTCGCCACGTACCCGGCGACCTTGTCCTCGGTGATGGTGGTCCCGTCCTGGAAAGCGGCGGACCGGATGACCTTGACATCCAGCTCCTTGCCGAAACCGAAGGAGTAGGTCCGGCCGTCGATCTCAGGCCCGTCGACGTGGGAGCGGGCGGCGGCAGTGCGGACGGCATCAGCCAACATCTCGGGCGTGGCCCACGCGGGTGGCGGGGTGTGGCCGCCTCCGGGACCGTCGAGGCGGATCACAGCGTGGAAGTGGATCAGCCCGCGTCGCTGGTACTCAGCGACCTTCGCGTACGAGACGCGGGCGACCTTGGGGAGCAGGCGCTGGGGGATTCCGGCTACGGCGGCGATGGTGCGACGCAGGTGGAGCATGAAACGGGCCCACAGGGCGGAGGCGTGGGCGTTCCACAGGACCGCGCCCCTGTAGTCGTACCGTTCGGCGTTGAGCGGGGTGCCGAGGGCCGGGTCGTCCTTGGCGTGGGTGCGCCCGCACCCGCAGCGCGCGGAGGAACTGGAGCGCCGACCGTGAACCGGACCGTACGACGGGGCGGTGAGCGTGGCAAACACCCTCGGGTGGGCAGCAACTTGCTCAGGGATGCTCTTCCCGCCGCGCAGACCGGCGGCCATGAGATGGAACGTGTCCTGCCGGTACAGCTCGGCGCAGGAGGGGCAGCGGGTGGTGCGGCGGTTGCCGCAGCGGACGAGGAGGTGCCCGGCGGGCATCTTCGCGGAGTCCAGGTGCCGCAGGACCTCGCCGGTGGCGGTGTTGACCTCGGTGCGGTGGCCTTCGAGCCGGATCGGCTGGGCGCAGCCACCGAGGGAGGAGAGCTGTCGGACGAGGCCGGGCAGGTCCCGGTAGGAGGTGAACGCCGCCAGGCTGGCGGTGGTCGGCTCCGGCCGGGGGATTGTGGCGGTGCGGTCGTGCGATGGCATGCTGGCAGGGCCTCTCTGCGTTCCGGCACATGCGTGTGCCGTGGATGAAGGGGGGAAAGGCCCCGGCAGGGGCGAGGGTTTGGCGACTACACGCCTCTGCCGGGGATCACTGCGATTGGGGACCGGGGCGGTCCGGGTCTTCGTTGCTCGGGTGGATGGCCGACGGGGGGGGGTCACGCGGCCTCGCCGAGGTCGATGTGGTCGGGGAGTTCGCGGACCTGGAGGCCGTCTGCGCACATCAGGTCGTTGATCTGCCAGCAGGCTTCGGTGGGCAGGTAGACGGAGCGAAGCCGGACGGGGGTGCGCATGTCGCCTACGGAGGCGATCGAGACACCGGGCGGCATCTCACGGTCAGCGGCGGTGATGTCGAGTTCCCGGCCGTCCGGGAACAGGTGCAGGAAGTCCTCCGTGGTGTCGACGCGGTGGCAGATCCGGGCGGACAGGTTGGTGCGGACAGCGGTGGTCAGCACGTCGGCGGACGGCTTCTGGGTGAGCAGCCACAGCCGGATCCCGAACTTCGCACCCTGGCTGGCGATGGCCAGCAGTTCGGCCTCGAAGCGCTCGCGGGCCTTGCGGTCCGGGTGGCGGGTGTAGTTCGCCACCTCGTCGATCGCCAAGACGATCAGTGGCATGTCGGGGCTGAAGTTGGTGATGCGGTCGGTGCGGCCGGACCAGAACAGCCGCTCCCGCCTCTGCATCTCCTCCCGCACCCAGCGCAGGATCTCCGTCGGTTCGTCCGGGTGAATCGAGTCGGAGACCTTGTACGCGGTACGCCACCATGGGGCGACTGCCCCGAGGTTGGGGTCGATCACGATCAGGCGCACGTCTCGCATCAGGGACGCGTAGGCGAGCAGGGTGTTCACGGTGATCGACTTGCCGGAGCGGGTGGCCCCGGCGATCAGGGCGTGTGCGGAGTTGGCGAGGTTGAGCACGATGGGGGTGCCGTCCTCGTCCCACCCCAGCAGCACGTCATCCGTGGAGACGAACTGGCCTGGGCGACAGGCCGGGGACCCGTTGGGACCGAGCAGGGGTGAGCTGATCACGGCCTCCAGCGGCTCGCGCCGGAACCCGCGTGCCACGATCACCCCGGGCTTGGGCTGGGAGATCCGGATGCGCCGCATCCCCCACGCATCACGCAAGCCCTCGCTCGCGTCCTGCCAGGCGCTCAGCCCCACCTGCGGGAGCGCATCCGCGGTGACGGTGACGCCGAACGGGTCGGCGTGGGTGTTCAGGCGCGGCGCCAGCACCCTCGGCTTCGCGGGCGTCTCCTGTGGGCTGAGGTGCTGGAGCACGGTCGGTGTGGCGTCCTTGACCGCCAATTCCAGCATCAGGGCCAGGCGCTTCCAGCCCCACCGGATCCGCCGCGCCTGACGAAGGCTGATACGGGTCTCGCTGTCGGCCCGGCACCAACGCACGAAGCAGAACCCGGCCCAGGCAAGCACGCCCAGCACGCAGAGACACACAAACAGCAGCGATCCGGTACCGAGGGCACTCCCCGGCATCAGGCGGCCGTCTTCACGGTGATGGCGTCCGCGCGGAGCGAGATGCCGTGCCGGTCCTTGCCGTTGATTTCGTTCTCCCAGGCCGAGGCGACCAGGCCGGTGAAGACGACCGGCATGCCGACCTTGAGGCCCTTGCCGAGACCGGGCTCGGGCACGTTGACGGTGATCACTTCGGCGCGACCGTTGAACGCGAACATCACGTCTACCTGGTGCAGCTGGGCTCCGGTGCCCCGGTCGATGGCAGCCTCCCGGCCTTCGCGGTCCTTGAAGCGCGGGCGGGGCTCGGAGGCCAGGATCTCCAGGGCCTGGGACTGGTCGATGGGCATGGTCTTCACGGCAAACCTCCAGGTGAGAGGGGGTGAACCACCCTTGTGGGTGATCGCATGCCGCAACCATACATTCATTCCATCCGAAGTCCATCCCTATTGAATTCCATCCGTTCCTGAAGTGGTCCATCCATGCGGCGGCTACCCTGGCACCGTGGGTGGCTGAGCTGGTGAAACATAGAGGCGACGGCCCGCCTGCGGCCTGTGAGACTCGGAACCGGATCAGGGGTGGACATGCCTCGTGTTGACGACGCGCGCTTGACGTTCGAGCGCATCGCGGACGACCTGCGGCAGCAGATCCGGGAGGAGAAGCTGCGGCCGGGCCAGCTGCTGCCGACTCAGAGCCAGCTCATGCAGGAGTACAAGGCGTCGAGCCTGACCGTGCAGAAGGCCATCCGGCTCCTACGCAACGAAGGTTGGGTCATCGCCCGCCAGGGGCGCGGCACGTTCGTGACCCGGTCGGCCGACTTCGAGGAAGCCTTCGAGAACGTCGCCAGCGATCTCCAGCAGCAGATCTACACCGGCACACTGGCGCCCGGGGCCAAGCTTCCCGCCCGGGAGGTCCTGGCCGACCACTACTCGGTGCCGCTCAACGTTGTCACCAACGCCATCGCCCTGCTGGCCGGCAACTTCCTCCTGCGCTACACGGGCGAGGTGCCCGGCGAGGACGTCTACGTACGGGACTGGGACGACCACGGATTCGCCACGCAGCTCATTCACGGCCGACTGGTCAGGAGGATCAGGGACGGATCGCTGTCCAGGGGCTCCACGGTGACCGTGAACGAAGTGGTCGACATGATCGGCGGCGACGCAGAAGCCGCGGATCAGGCCCTAACCTTCCTCGCCCTAGAGGGCCGGGTCAAGAAGGTCCACCGGACGAGCGGGGCGCACCAGGAGAGTGCGTACGCCATCGTGGGCGGCGAGTTCGGGACCGAGCTGCCCGTCAACGTGCAGTCGGTGGACGAGGCACCCGAGGAGCTCGGTGTTCCAGACCGGGAGTTCCCCTCGATTGCCGGGCTCGCGGACCTGGCCCACAAGCTTCAACTCGCCCTGGAGCAGATCGAAGAGTTGCAAGAACGCGTCGAGCGACTGGAGCGCAGCGACACCGTTTGAGATGCGTGAAAGTGACGGAGCGTCCCCGGGAGTTTTGGATCTCCGGGGACGCTCCGCGTTCATGGCTCAGGGCTGGTACTCGTAGCCGATGGTGAACCGGGGCGGCAGGCACCATTCCCCGTACTCGATGCCCCCTTCCGAGTCCGACCACCGGTGGGCACCGGCCAGGATGGGTGAGCCGACGGGCAGCCCCAGCGCGCTAGCCTCCCGCGCGTCGGCGGGACGGGCGTGCATGTCGTCCCTAGCGTGAGTGATCGTGCGCCCAGTGGCTTCAAGCACGCGCGAGGACAGCCCGTGATTGCGGCCCGGGGCGGTGTTCAGCAGATCGGGGACCAGGGCGGCGAATGGGGCCGGGTACCAGGTCACCGCGAACACGGTCCGTGTCTTGCCCCGGCCTGCCAGCCACTCGCGGCGGACCACCTGGTCCCCGGTCTCCAGATCGAAGATCTCGGCCACGTACAGCGGCGGGGCGATCAGCTCAGCAGCCGTCACACGGCTCGTCTCTCCCTCCGCCAGGAACGACTTCACCCGCTGGACCCTGGCCAGCCGGTCACGCGCGGACAGGGTCCACCTCGGGTCATCGGCGACGAAGGTACCCCTGGGGGTGGTGCGGATGAAGTTCTCGACCTGGAGGGCTTGCAGAGCCCGGGACACGGTGGCGGCTGCGGCCTGCCACTGTCCGGCGATCTCCCGGTTGGTCGGCAGCTTGGCACCCGGCGCCAGCTCGCCCGACAGGATGCGCTCCCGGAAGTGATCAGCGATCTTCGTGAACGTCTTGGGACTGGGCATAAGGCGTGCCCCTCCATTGAGTTGACGTGCTGTCAGTGAGGGCACACTAGTGCACTACGAACCGTAGCGGGAGTGCTTCGGCCACTCGAATACTGAACTAGAGCACCGACCTGTCAACAGGTCAGCCATGTGACGTTCGAAGGGTGGCGACGCACCATGAGTGAGCCGACCAGGTACTCGACTGCGCCTGTTGAACTACCGCTGCGACTGGAGCCGGACCCGGCCCCCGTCGAGGGCTGTGCGGGCTGCACCGAACTGGCCAACGTACGCGACCGCGCACGCGTGGTCGGGGACATGACGACCGTGACCGACTGCAACGTCTACATGCGACGCCACCCCGAGGGCCACCAGTGACCGTCCGCACCGTGTACCGGCACGTACCCCACGCCATCCGGCACGTCCCCGAGGGCGGCATCACCTACGAAGCGTTCTGCGTCACCGCAGGCTGCGACGCCGAATCCGGCCCGCACGAGGAGCAAGAGGCCGCACAAGACTGGGCCCTTCGCCACACGGGACGCACCGGCCACGATCTCTTCAGACGCGTCGTGACCGACCACGCCAAGGTGACCCGAGCCGAGTAGACGCAGCTACGGCAGCACCACCTGAAGCCACGCCAGCCAAGCCGACGCCCGAGGCCGCATCCCCAGCACGAGCCTCCACCGATGGCCATGGCGTACCGCCGAAGAGGGATGCGTCCAAACTTTCTATACGTCTTCAAGGCGACCCGCTGGCGCGGGTCGCGCGCGGCACGGCCGCCCACCCGGACCGCTCCCGGCTCCGCCACCGCGGGCCGGCCAGCGACTATGCCACGCAAAGACAGCACAGCGGACGAGCGGAAGCACGAAGAAGCCGGACGCGTCCGCACGACGAGCACCAGGCCGACGACGAGGCAGCAGCTGGGAGTCGGCTGGCGCGGAGCTCGCGGGTGAGGTCGGTCGGCTCCGTGGGCTTTACCCACCTGTTCGGCTCGGGGCCCGAGTCGGGCAAGGCCAGGGGGCCACTCGTGCAAATTCCGGGCAGGCTCAAAGCCTGCCCGAGTTGCCGGCCAGCGTACGGCCCCCTGACCATGCCCGACCCCAACCCGAACAGGACACCGGCCAAAGCCCACTCCACCGCCCTCACGTGCGTAGCCGTCTGACGGCAACGCCGACGGCAACAGGGGCGCACAACACAGCAGTTCCACGCACACCCACGGACTGGCCGAATTCCGCTGACCTGCGAAAACGCACATGACAGCACCTCAGCACGCACACGTACTATGTGCTGGCCAGCGCGACTCCGTTGCTCGTTCATAACTGCGATCTGGCTAACTACGCCGACAGCGTTCGTAACGAGCCCGGGGTGAAGTTTGCCTCCGAATACACCTCTCCTTCAGGCACCAAGTACTACGGTCGCAATAAGCACGGTCAGCAGGCAAAGGGGCCACTGGCGGATGCGCTCGAACGGACTGGACACCATGGGGGGTGCGCCGAAGTGCACTGTCTGATTCAGTCGCAGGCAGCGGAGGGGCCCGCGGCCATCAGGGGCGGAACCATGCGCACGGTAAGGACACGGAATAACTCCATGCCGACATCGAATACAGAGGGGCATGGTGCACCGGCCCGCCCCTGCGGCCGTTGTGTCCGACTGTTGGAAGATCTGGAGATCAACTGATGCCCCTGATTCGCTTCGACTCGCTCAGCGAGGATCTGCTTGCGGCGCTTGTAGCGTCCGGATGGAGCGCCGACAGACGGGTTGACACTGGTCAGTGGCTGAAGCCGTTGCAGGCTGAGGGGTACCGGGCTCACCCGTTGGCTGAAGAAATCCTCGCTACGATGGGAGGGCTCTCGATCCAGCCGGTCAATCGAGTCGGCCCAAACTTTAGCAATGACGAGCCCTACAATTTCGATCCCTTTGCCGCTGGATCAGGGCAGCGTGATCTAGCGGAAGAGGTAGAAAGTGTTCTCGGTGGGGACTATTTCCCAGTCGGTGAATGGCTCAGTTATTCGAGCGTGTTCGTCGAGACTGCGGGAAGGGTGGTTGCTGCCGGCATGGGCTGGATATGGGAGCTCGGTTCCACCTTTGAAGACTCCTTGGAGTTGGCAGTCCGCGGGAATCGCCCGCTGATCTGCCTGCACTCCGATCCGGGACTCGCTCCCTGGCCGGAGCCTGATTCCCGTTAGCTCGGCCACGTCGGGCCGTGCTGACGGCGACGGCGGCGGACACAGTGGTGTCCGCCGCCGCCTGACTTTCAGGGGCGGTCGAGCGCGTGGCCGAGCAAGTCGATGTCGTCGCGTGGAAGGCGGATGCGCACATGGGCGTAGATGGTGGCGGTGACGCCGATGTGAGCGTTTCCGAGAAGTCCCTTGATCACGACGAAGTCGACGCCGTGCTCCATGAGCCGGGTGGCGTGGCAGTCAAGGATGCGGAGGAGCCCGTCGAAGGGCGGCTGGGGGCAGTGACCCGGCCTCACGCAACATCACACCCGGAGGCGGCGACGCGGATGTCACGTCCCGGCGCGGCCACACCGTCGTACCACGACGGTGCAACGGCAGCCGCTCCCGCGGTGGCCCCTCGTGCGCCCCGCCCAAGGAGTCCTCGTGACCGCCTCGACCGCGCCCCTTCCCTCGGACACCTCTTCCGCCCGCCGACCGCCGAGTGCCCCCGCCCTCCTGTCGGCTCTCTCCTTCGCCGCCCTGACGATCGCGTACGTCGTCCTCAACAGCGCCACTCCCCAGCCCACTGCCACCGGCGCCGAAGTTCTCGCGTACGACCGGCAAAACGGCATCGCGGTCAGGGTCGGCGCGTTCCTGCTGCTCGCCTCTGCCGTCCCGCTCGCGCTCCTCACCGCGACCCTTCCTGGCCGCCTGCGGGCACTCGGCAAGGCCGCTTCCGCATCGGCGGTCGGCCCGGTGGGCGGGGTCCTGGCCACGGCGGCCCTCATCCTGAGCGCGCTGTTCACCTGGACCGGCGCCCGGTTGCCTGCGGACGCCGAACCTGCGCTCGCCCGGACGGTCGCCGACCTGTCCTTCCTGACCGGTGGAGTGGCGTACGCCGTGTCCTTCGGCCTGTTCGTCGGTGGACTGACCGTCGCGGCCGGTCTGCGCAACGGGCTGCTGCCCAAGCCGCTCGCCGTCGTGGGCATCGCGGTAGCCGCCGCCGGTCTGCTCGCCACCCTCAGCCTGCTGGCCGCCCCCATCGGCTAGGCCCTGCCGGTGGTTCGGTTCGGCGGGCTTATCTGGCTGGTGTGGGCAGCGACGGTACTGGCCCGCAGCCGCGACACGCGCGCACAGTCGTAGCGGGCGTCCCCTCCGCGCGCGATTCCTACTTTCATTGCTACTCTGATGGCATGGCCTCGCGTCCCCAGCACGAACCAAGCGATCAGCACGCTCAGAAGGTCAGCGTGTCCATGCCCGCGCATCGCATCGCCGCGGTCAAGGAGCGGGTCGGCGCCCGCGGGTTCTCGGCGTACGTCAGCGCGGCGGTCGAGCGGCAGATACAGCGTGACCTGCTGGAAGAGCTCATCCAAAGCAACGAGGCCGAGGCCGGGCCCATCCCCCAGGAGATGCAGGACCGAGCGAAGAACGCGGTGCGCCTGGCTCAGGAGCTGGCCGCGCAGGAAGAGTCGGCACAGCAGGACCACGACGGGCAGGACGAGTACGACGGGGAAGCCGCCTCGTGGCACGCACGCGAAGCGGGCTGAGCAACGGGATCCTCCTCCTGGACAGTGAAGGCCTGGCGAAGGCCGTTGCCGCGGATCCCCAGGTGACAGCCTTCATCCAGGCATGCCACGAAGCCGACATGCTGGTCGCCGTCAGCGACCTGACCCTCATCGAGGCGTGGCACAGCAAGATCCGTAAGGAGCGGTTCCGCTGGTACGTGTCCCGCCTTGAAGTCGTACCGGTGTCCGAGCCCCTCACCTGGCTGGCCATCGACCTCCTGCGCGACGCGGGGCTCCATGGGCACAAGTACGCCATCGACGCAGTCGTCGCGGCCACGGCTCTCCAGCATGCCGCCCCGCGCATCATCCTCACCTCCGACGCCGATGACATGCGGAAGCTGTGCGGCAGGCGTGCGCACATCGAGCAGGTGTGAGGCCGGCGAGGCGCCGGTAGGGGTGGGCCGGGTGCCCTCCACCGCCCGCGCGCGCCACTGCCACCGGCGTGGAGCGGGGGCGGCCCGGCAGGTCGGCCGCCCGGCCGGGTCAGGAAAGCCCGGTCATCCCCTCGCCAGACGACGTGCGGGCGAACCATGCCCGTGTCTCGTCCGTGGTCAGGACGCGGGTCAGTTCGGCCGTGCCCGGGAGGTGCGGGAAGAAGCGGTCAGCGTTCCAACTGCGGTGATACATCGGCTCGTCGAGCACGAGCAGGCGGCGTCCCTCCACCGCCGGGATGTCGTCGGGAAGCCCTTCGTTCCAGATCCGCTCTCCGTCCCCGGTGAGGAGTTCGAAGGCACCGGTCGTGAGGGTCTCGGTGCGCTCCTGGACGGGCTGGGGATCGGTGGACAGACGGACCGCCGCTGCCGAGGGAGCAGTGCCGGGCACGTGGCCGCCGCCGATCAGGACGTGGGCGAGCAGTGTGTGCAACTGGAAGTTGTCCCCGATCCCGCCGATGGTCACCTCGAACCCGGTCCCCGTCGGCTTGTGCAGCACCACGAGGGGCTCGTCGTCCAGGACGGCCAGCGCGTAGGTAAGGCACTTGAGGTCGTGCCGCTCCAGGGCCGCCAGGTCACGGCAGGCGGGGAGGATCCCGGTTGCGTGCCGACGGCGCACCTCGGTGCTGCGGCACAGCACGGCCAAGGCCGGTGCCTGCCACTCTTCGACCGAGCACCAGGCCAGCGCCAGCCGCACGGCCTCGTCCCGGTCGCCGCCGAAGCGCGCCAGCAGTCGGTCATCGATGATCTTCTCGTCCGGCTCCGGCAGCACGTTCCCGGCCGCGCCGGTGGAGACCCAGCGGCGTGCGAACTCCAGAGCGTCCAGCAAATCCTGGTGGACGCCGCCGAGAATCGGTTCGGCGCAGGCAGCCGGATCGGCACCGCGCTCGACGCAGTAGCCGGCCGCCGTCGCCAGCATGGGCCGCGGGCCATGGGGAGGGAAGGCCGGGAGCAGCGCCGCCAGCCGGGGCCCGGCCAGGACGCGTTCGGCGTCCGCTGCCGACTGCACGGCCTGCATCATGGCGGTGAAGGCGCGCTCGGTGCGGACGCCGGCCTGGGCGGCAACCGCTTCCTCCAGCTCGGACACGGTGGCGGTGAGGCTTGCAGCCCCCCGCTTCTT
The DNA here is from genome assembly GCF_042716745.1 of Streptomyces sp. NPDC058663. NCBI lineage: Bacteria > Bacillati > Actinomycetota > Actinomycetes > Kitasatosporales > Streptomycetaceae > Streptomyces > Streptomyces sp. NPDC058663. The sequence continues at coordinate 100,516 of NZ_JBHXRV010000015.1, read as the reverse complement.
CTTGAAGATCACCGGCACACCTTAGGCACAAGGCTGTTCGACGTCATCAGGCCCGGATTTCGCCCGCCCCCGGGCCAATTCCGTCCGACTTCCCACGGTCAGCGCCCGACTCGGAGTCGGCTCCGGTGGTACGTGAGGTAGCGCGCGAACGCCGCCTGCCCGTCCGGAATGAAGCGCCACCGCCGTACGGCCTCCCGGAGGTTCGCCTGCGTCATCCACGCGTGCCAGGCGGCCTCTCCCGGGTCCGGCGTCACCTCGCCCGTGATCACGGCCTCGTGCACGCCGAGCCAGTACGGACTGATCGCCGCCCGGCACCGGAACTCGACCACCGTATGCAAGCGGGGGGTCAGGGCCTGTTCCGCGGCAGCCGCGGGACAGGCCCTGACCCCGGTCGGGCTCAGCGCTTGAGCAGGAAGGTGAAGTCGGTGGAGCGTTTGCCGCTCAGCCGCACAGCCGAGACGAGTACGCCCTCCGCGATCAGGCTCTCGACCCCGGCCCGTGACAGGCCGAGCCCTTCCGTGATCAGCCGCACCGGCCGGACCGGAATCCGTACCGCGAAGCGGACCGAGACATCCATCATCTCGTGGTCCAACCGACCCGGACCGCCCGTGTCGAGACGCCAGGCTCCGTCCCAGTCGAGGGCGATGCGGTTACGGCGCCGCAGGACCGGATCGTGCAGCATCTCGGCTGCCAGAACGGGGTCGTTGTCGTGCATCCGCTCCAGCAGACCAGGCCTTACGGAACGGACGTTGACGCGCTCCAGGACCGTGATCCTCGTGGTGTCCCCGCAGTCGCAACAGAGCGCGAGGAGCCAGGCGTCAATCAGCTTGTGGTGGGCGTTGACACGGAACTTGCCGCTTGTCCGGAAGCGTCCGGAAGCGCACCTGTGGCAACGGCGGAGAACGATGGGCAGGCAGGTGGGTGCGACCACCCAGTGGGTGAGCAAAGAAGTACACCGGTTTCCGTGAGGAAGTCCGCAGCAGGAAGCAGCACGGCGCGCAGTGCGCGACGCGCGACGAATCAGCGCCAGGGAGTTCTCACACGGTGTACAAGGGCTCTTCCTCGGCTCGACGACTTGGTCCGACCGCACGGTAGTGACGCGCCACCGGACCGCGCCACCGGATTTCCCACGTCTCACCCAGCGGCTGCCGCCACCGCCACCGGGCCAACTCGGCCCACATGTAATCCGTTTGCCGTGGGCGCGGGGAGCCGGATAAGAAGCCCCCATGCTAAAGGGCAGCAAGATCGGCCTCAGGGCCCGGCACGAGAGCGACATCCCTACTCTGCGGACCGAGCTCTACGACGACGTGGTCGGCTCGGCGCGGGCCGAGGCCGGGCCGTGGCGTCCGGTATCACCCGATGCGAAGGACCCGCGGCTGGCCGTGGACGACTCGGCGCCGGGCAGCGTCGGGTTCTCCGTCGTGGAGCTGGAAGGAGGCTCCCTCGTCGGCACCGCGGCGCTGTGGGGCATCGACAACCACCACCGGTCCGCGCACATCGGACTCGGTCTGCTGCCGGTGGCACGCGGCAAGGGCTACGGCACGGACGTGGTCGCGACGCTCTGCCACTACGGTTTCGTCGTCCGCGGCCTGCAGCGGCTGCAGATCGAAACCCTGGCGGACAACCACGCCATGCTGCGCGCCGCCGAAAGCAACGGCTTCCTCCGTGAGGGCGTCCTGCGCTGTTCGGCGTGGGTGCTGGGCGAGTTCCTGGACGAGGTACTCCTCGGACTCCTCGCGCGGGACTGGAAGCCGAACTCGCAGGGCTGAGGACCGGAACTCACGCGTCGTCCGGCCGGTGACTCACGGCGGCGGCGTCCAGTGGCCCCATGGGCCGTCTGCGCGAGACGCGCAGTCGCCCTCGGCGGTCCGCTTGCCCTCAGGAAAGTCGGGTTGCCGGCCGGCAACCCCACTCCGATCCCGTGCCTACGGCCTCACTGCCCGGTCGGGGTGGTGTCCGCAGCGCCGCTGGGCCGGGGGACGACACCCGGCAGCGGGGCGAGAATCCACTTCTCGTTCTCGCGGGAAAGGACTTCGGTCACGTCCACGGGTGTGGCCCGAGGCTCTCTGCTGCCGCGAAACCTTACATTCCACACACCCTCGAACTCCGAAGTCTTCGTCCATTTCACTTTCCATCCCTGCCCACCGAACTTGGCGATGCGCACTTTCGCATCTTTCACCGCGCTGGGGTGGGCGGAGAGGTGCTCGGCCAGACCGGACTCGTCCGACGCGTTGAGCAGACTGACGTATGTCGCGAGGAAGGTGTCCGCCTCGTGAGGTGCAGCAGGATCCGGCTTGCCGCCCGCGCAGGAAGTGGTCAGCAGGATTGCCAGGGCTACGGCTGCCGACCACCTCACGCCACGCCTGTCGGACCTCTCAGGTACGGAAGGCGTAGTAGATGGCTCGGGGGTTCGACGCGACAATGCTGGCCACCGACTTCCGGTACGTTTCCTTCGAGTGGTACGTGAGGTAGGGAACTCCCCTGGAACTCCGGTAGGTCGTGATCATGGAATGGTCCTTGGAGCCGTTGTTGCTGAAGTCCATCTGAAGGATGTCCCCGAGCCCCATCTGGTACACATTCGAGAGGTTGTAGGTGCGTTTGCTGTGCAGGGCGAACGAAGCCCAGTAGTTGACGTTCACCCACGACCGCGTCTGATTGAGGGAGTTGTACCACCAGTTGCGGTAGTCGGTGTAGAGCCCGGTGTCGTGTGCCCAGCCTCCGGCCTTCAGTGCCTGGCTGATGAAGTTGGTGCAGTCGCCGCCCACGTCATTGAACCGCCGGTAGGACGGGTTGTAGTTCTTCCAGTACCGCTCGGCGTACTTCGCCATCTCGGTGTAGTTGTACGAGGCGGCGAGGGTGCTCTTCTCGTCGTAGGCCGGGGTGGCAGGCTCCTTCGTGCCGGCCTCCTCGCCTTCCTTCGGGAGGACTCCTCCGGGGTCGGCTGCGGTGTCCGGTTGGTTGACCGCGTTGGGACCTTCGTCGAGCGGCTTCATCGCAGTGAGCTCCCAGCCGCCCCCCGGAGCGGCCGAGAAGGTCACCTCGTGGCGGGACTGGAAGGCCGTATTGGGGGGCTCGTCCCCGTGAATCTGTTTGTAGGTGAGCTCCGTCGTTTCGTTGATGACGGCCACGACTTGGTTGCCGTCGCCGGTCGTCGATTCCACGTCGACCTGCGTAGTGGCCTTCGTGTACGCCTCACGCGCCCCGGCGAGTGTGAGGCGCCGAGCCGTGAGTTCGGCGTCGATCTCTGTCTCTTCGTGCGCCCTCATGACCGACAGCCTTACCTGGCCTGCGATCGGGAGGGGCGCCGAGCTGGGTGTCGCGCCCTCGACGAGGTTTGCCGTCCGGTGCTCCAGGACGGCCTGCGCGACCGACCTGAACACCTCATCGCTCGGCAGGGCCCTTTCGCCGGCGACCGCCGAAGCACCCGGAGCCAAAGCAGCCGCAAGCACCAGAACCAGTGACGTACCTAAAACGGATTTCGCTCTACCGGTTTTCAAAGTTCCCCCCGTTGTCGAACCGCCCCCCCATTGGCGGGCACTTCGCATAATGGCCGCTTCTCAAGAACAACTCAAGCAGCCAAAGGGAACGGAAGAGAAAGGCCAGAAAGGGTGTCCGGAAACAAGCGGTCAACAATGGGAAGATGACCATCCAGGTCTACCTGATCTGCAAGAAAGTCGGCTTCCTCGCCCAGTCGGTCAATTTCGGTCTTCCGTCCGAGACGGCAGTCCTGACGGTGGGAGGGCGATGTGCTCAACCGGTGGCCTGTCGGGTGTCCAGGGAGCGAGCGAAGTCGGCGAGCGTGTCGAAGTCGTCCTCGCGCAGCCCGATACGCGGGTTGACGTGGTGGAGGAGCCCGGGACCCGGGTGGTGGGCGGCCACGTACACGTCGTCGAGGCCACTCTGCTCGTCGTCCACCCAGGCGAAGGGACGTCCGCCCGCGTAGTCCACCAGGGGCCCGGTCTTCCAGTGGACCCCGTCGGGGCGTTCCTGGAACAGGGCGTCACCGAACTCGACGAAGGGGAGTTCGGGCAGACCGAGCACCGGGGCGATCCACCGGTTGGCGTCAGCCATCCACGTGGTGGCCCAGCACAGTTCGTAGTTGAGCCGGAGCAGGGACCGCCCGTGTTCGGGGTTGAGCCAGACCCGCAGGGGGCGGCGCCGGACCGGGAATCCTGCGTGTCCGCCGGCGCTGCCGCCGTCGGTCCGGGGCACTCGCAGCGTGGTGTAACCGTCGGGACGTCGCTCCGGCTGGGCCGCGTAGGGGTTCAGTGGCCCGTCCACATCGAGGAACAGCAGCGGTCGGCTCACGAACTCCCCTTTGTTCGGCATCAATTGTGTGCCAAGGCGTCGTCCGAGGTGCGAAGCAGGTGCACGTACTCAGCGAAAGAGGTGTCCGCTTCACGTGATGTCCCAGCGTCCGGCTCTTCATTCGAGCTGGAAGCGGCACGCAGGCCTACCCGGGCTCGGCCGCCGACCACCTCACGCGCCGCCGGGCGGCAGCTTGGTGAGCACCAGGGTCGGCGGCCCGTCCGGATCGGGGTGCAACTCCACCTCCGGCCGCCCCCGCGGGGAGAGCTGGATACCTCCGACTGTTGTCACCCGCTCATCCACGTAGAGCTGGATGTTCGCGTACTTGCTGAAGTTGTCGTCCTTGGTGAACAGGTTGATGTAGTCGTCGGAGGCCTCCGCGGCATGGAACTTCCACTGCCCACTGAAATCGAGCGGCTCGGCACCACCACCGTCCTCCCCGTGGGCTTCGTCGGGCGAGATGTCAGTGGCGGTGAACGTCCCGTCGGGATCGAGCACGATCTCGCCCCCGGTTTCGTCATTGCGGTACACACCGGGCAGGCTGTCCGCGTCGGGCGGGGTCACTGTGCACCCTGACGTGAGGGCCGCAGAGGCAGTCAGGACCGCGACGAGCCACCGACCACGTATCCCCTTGATCAACATCGTCCCAGCGTAGCGGCGCGCGAACAGCCGTGAGGTCGGACCTCCTTACGCCCGCGCACCTGCCGTGGGGTGACGCATACACCCGCTCGACGCCGACCACCCGTACCGCCCGTCCCGCTCCGGACGCCCACAGGTGCGGCCGTATGAACCTCCGAGTGGCCTTCGCGGCTGATCGCTCAGGTCCTGACGGACCGGTGCCCGCCCTCAGAGGAGGTGGTCGGCCTTGCCGGCCTTGATGTCGCGGATGAGGTTGCGGAGGGCCTCGTGGGTGTCGGTCAGGGGGGTGTCCTCCTGGCCGAGTACGGCGATGTAGCCGTTGCCGGAGGTGTCGGTGCCGAGCCGGAAGCAGCTGGCTCCCTCCCCGCAGTACGGCTCTTCCCACACGATGTCCGGCACGGCTTGTCTCCTCACAGCTGGCGGGCAATGTCGCGGATGAAGTCCCGCGACCTGTCGGGTGGCAGGGCGATCCCCTCCATCCAGTCCAGGTGTGCACGGTACTTCGCGAGCTGGGCCTCGCCATAGAGGAATTCGGGACCGTGAGTGCTGTCTATCTGTACGGTGTCGAGCTGCGGCACCGGTCCCTCCGCGTAGTTCACGGTCTGCCCTGCACCGGGAAAGGCCCCGGCCTCGAACGGGATCACCAGCAGGGTGATGTTGTCCCGTTCCGACACTGCCAAGAGGTGCTCAAGTTGTGCCCTGGCCACCCGCCGCCCACCGAACTGCATGCGCAGCGCGGCCTCGTGGACGATGCCGAAGTACGGGGTGGGGTCGCTTCCACGGAGAACCTGCTGCCGCTCCACCCGGTACGCCAGCCGCAACGCGACCTCCTGCTCGGGCAGCTGCGGGACCACCACGCGAAAGACTGCCATGGCGTGGTCGGCGGTCTGGAGGAGGCCCGGGATGTGCACGGAGTGTGCCGAACGAATGCGGCGCGCGTGGGCTTCCAGCTCCGCGATGTCGAGCAAGGCCGATGAAAGTGACCCCCGATAGCGGTCCCACCACTGTTTCGGTCGGGGCCCGGCCATCTCGACCAGCGCCTCGATGTAGGCCTTGTCGCCGCAGTCGCAATTGCACGCGAGGGTGCGCACACGCTCCTCGCTGATCGCACGGATGCCCTGCTCGATGTTGGACACCTTCGAACGGTCGACGCCCAGCAGCCCGGCGGCCTCTTCGGCAGATACTCCGGCCGCGAGGCGCATCTTGCGCACTTCGCCGCCAAGTCGCTTCTGTCGTTCGGTCGGTGAGGTCCTGGCAACCACGGCGCTCCTTCTCTCTCGAGTTGCTACGCAGTCTGCCTCGTCGGGGCAGTCGCAACCACGTACGAGTGCCAAATTCCCGAGATCGGGTGGTCAATTGACCCCCAACGACTCTACATTCAGTAACGCACCGCTTACGCAGCTGAGCTGGAAGTGCATCGCGCGAGCCTGCCCGCACGCTCCTTTCCCTGGGAGGGGCCGGGCTCGCGTCAGGGAGACAGGCCACTGCTCACCGGCGTGCCAGCAGATCCTCTGAACAAGGGAGTTCAGCGATGTTGACCGCGATCCTCTGCCCCACCGGCGTCCCGGCCAGAACCACCTTCGAGGAACGGGACGGACTCGCCCTCAGCCTCACCGTGCCCGGCCAGCCCCGCAGCGCCGGCATCGTACGGGCGGCCATCAGCGGCGCCCTGCACGCCCACCACCTCGACCGTTACGGGCCGATCACCACACTCGCTGCCACCGAACTCATCTCCGTGTCATCGGCCTTGACCTGCGCGGGCGACGCCTACGTATCGCTGCGGCACCGGGACGACACCCTGCGCCTCATCGTCTGGGACCAGCATCCCCCGCACGCCGAACCCGACGCCGCGTCCCTCTGCTTCGTACGACGCCGTAGGGCGCTGTGGCTCCTGGACGAGGCAGTGGAGGACTGGGGTGGGGAGTGGGGCGTCGGGGATGCGCTGCCGCCGCACAGGGGGGTGAAGTCCTGGGTGACGTTGCCGCGCTGAGGGGCTGAGTACGCGGTGTGCCCCGGCTCGGGCAAGGAGCCGGGGCACGGTCGGTGGGGCGCGTCAGGCGCCGGGGGTGGTGTTCGCGCTGGGGGCCTCGCCGCGCGGGAAGGTGACTTCGACGCGGCGGTTCTTCTTGCGGCCCTCTTCGCTGGCGTTGTCGGCGATCGGGTAGTCCTCGCTGTAGCCGCGGACCTCGAACGTGACGTTGGAGCCGAGTGTCTTGGTCAGCTCCACGTGCACCATGTCGGCGCGCTTCTTGGACAGTGCCTTGCCGTGCTCGTAGGAGCCGAGGTTGTCCGTGAACCCGAAGACACGGACGGTGGTCGCCTTGTTCGTCAGGGCCTCCTGCGCGATGGCCTTGATACGGGCGGCCGCATCGGGCTGGAGCTTGGCGCTGTCCTTGGGGAAGAGGACTTCGGCCTGGAGGGCGAACTTGACGTCGGAGTTGGTGTCTTCGCGGCGTTCCTCGCCGCCGAGGTCTTCGACTACGGACTTGATGTCGACGACTTTGGCGGCGGCGAGTGTTCCGCCGTCGCTGATCTTAAGGTTGGGCGAGTTGGCGTCGACTTTGGGCGGCTCCTGCGTGGTGGTGCCACCAGGGGGAGCGCTCGGGGCCCCTGGCGGCGGCGTGGGGGCCGCCTGGGCCTGGGAGGTGAGTCCCAGCGCTAGCGCAGAAGCAGCGAAGATTGCGATGACCGGGACGGCCGGGCGACTTCGAGAGTGAGTCAGGGACACCGGCCCGTCACCCCTCAGAGATTTCGATAGTAGCGGGGGGCATTTCTGCGATCTGGAAGTCAACCTTCGTAGAAGTCGCAGGCGGAGCGGGGAATTGAGCATAGAACGTCTTCTCTTCACCAGAGTTAAATCCGCCCGAGAACTTCGTGCACAGGCAACGCCCCGTCGTGTCTCGGAGAATCAGATATTTCTTCTTCCCCGCCTTGTCGACCAGAGTGGCGCCAGCCATGGACGCCGAGTTCCCACTCAGCTCCTTCTCATCACCTCGCCAGTCTGCTGGGTTCCAGATGTCTCCCCCGTTTCGCACCTTGCCGGTGACCGTTACAAATCCTCCAGCATCGCGGACCGCCGAATTGATGATGAGTGTGACGTTCTTCCCACCCTTCACCTCTGCTAGCACAGTTTCCGCCGCAGGGGCCTGAGGAGTAGTCTCCTTCTGCTTCGCATCAGGTTGCTTGTTCGGGGCCGAAGGGGACGAAGCTGTCGGGCTCTGCTTCTCACCCACCGGATCCCCACCGCATCCGGCCACCGCCAGGACCAAACCAGTCGTGATCGCCACAGCGGTCATTGCCCTTCGGGCCTTCATGGCGTGCCGCATGCTCATCAACAGCTCTTCCTTTGCTTGTCGTTCGCTCGCTACTTGACCAGGTGGACGGAAAAAAGATCATTTGGCTTGGGCAGAAGGCCCGGAAGTTCGACTACCTTCTTGGGGTCGATCGCCCAAATCTTGCCGTCCTTGCAGTGGACGAATACCAGCTTGGTCGGATCGCTTTCCGGGCCGATGAAGCAGCGGGGCTCGATCACCGCCGTGGCTTCCGCCTTGGCCTTCTTGTCCGTACCGGGAACAACTGACTGCCCCGAGGTGAATCGCGTCTCGACCTGCACCCAACGCGCGGGGAACCCCTTCAAGAGCGTCATGTTGGGGCCAGCGATGACATCCGAGTCATTCTGGTTGGCGAGAGCTGTCGCCCCGGCCGCGCCGTTGGTCACGGGGCCCTCTCCGGTCAGCCAGACCACCCACATCGCGGGATTGACGATGTCGCGGATGAAGTTGTCGGTCAGCTCGTCCCGGGACTCCTGCGCAGCGGCCAGGGCTGCTGCATCCGCAGCAGACTGGCCGCCACTGCGAGCAGCGGCGGCCTGGGCAAAGGCGAAGAGCGCGAACGCGACAAAGAGCAGGAGCCCCACCAACATGATGTAGATGGGGAATGCCTGCCCTCGGTCACACTGCGAGCTTTTGACTGTCAGCCACCGCCGGTGATCTGGGTCACCGCAGTCTGGATTGCCGTCGAGATCGTGGTGTCCAGGTTCAATCCCTTCACCGCCACCACGATCAACGCGATGATCACCACCAGACCCGCGTACTCCACCACGCTCGCGCCCTGGTCCCCGCGTTCGCGCATCTTGCGGACGATCGTGTTGCTCCACGTATTGATCGCCATGTACGCCTTCGTCATGCGGTGCTCCTCCGGGTCCGTACGGCTCCTGGTCGGTAGTGCCACCCGCGTCTCCGTCCGCCTCCCGGCCGGCCCCGCTTGCGACATCCGCAACGTAAGCCCGGCCGGGGGTCCCGGCGGAGGGTCCCTGGGCCCAATGCGGGGCCCAAAGGCGGAGTTGGGTGCGGACGCTTCGCATTCCTGTTGTCGTGCCGGTCGTGTGGTCAGCCACGGCCGATCACCCCTCCCCCGTTGAGGCCATGGAGCCCGTTGTCGTGCTGTGCCGGCCTGGTGCCGATCCACATCGCTATCGCTTCGCTCCTGCTCGCACTGTGCAGCTTTGCGAAGATGCGGTTGATGTGGTTCTTGACCGTTTTCTCGCTGATGAAGCAGGTGGCGGCGATTTGCTGGTTGCTCATGCCTGCCGCTATGAGGTCCATGACCTCCACCTCCCTCGAACTCAGTCCGAACTGCTGCCGGTTGGCCGTACGCTGCTCATGCCTCGCCGGATAATGTGCCACAGCTGGTTGCGACTGCGAAGTGGTTTGCCTCGATCGGTCAGAACTTGAGACAGGTGGCTCCGGATCGCGGTGCGCGTAGTCCGGTGCAGTCGTGGTGCGGGCGCCGTACGGGACGGCCGTCGCGTAGGCCGTGCCCAGGCACTCCGGCAGCGGGCGTACCGCTTCCGGGCCGTGGGCCCCGGCCCGTACGTGGGCCAGCAGGGCGTCCTGGGCCGAGGTGGTGAAGTAGGCGCGTCCGGCGTTCAAGTCGCGGACAGCGGACACGAGTTGTTCGGAGGTGAACTCTCCGTGCACCAGGTAGCCGCCCGCACCCAGGCGCAGTGCTTCCCGCACGATCTCGCTCTCGCTGCTGTACGTCAGCATCATCACCGGGGCCACTTTTGCCAGGTGCGGAAGTGCCGAGATGCCGTCCACGCCCGGCATGCGGACGTCCAGGAGGACCACGTCGGGGCGGCAGCGTTCGGCGGCGGCCAGGGCCGCTCGGCCGTCGGCTGCCTCGGCGACCACGTCGATGTCCTCCCGGGAGCTCAGGAGGGCGGTGAGGCCGGCGCGGACTACGGGGTTGTCGTCGGCGATGACGAGGCGTAGGGCAGGTGGGGGGTTGGTTGGGGTGCTGGGGGCTGCCGCCGCCGGAGGGGGGACGGGAGTTCCTTGCGGGGTGTGGTGGGGGTGTTCTTGGCTTGCTTCCGGCATTTTGCGGCCTCCTCTCGGGGAGGGGTTGGGTGAGAGCGGGTGTCAGGGGCGGGGGGTTCCAGTGGTGGGGCGAGCGGGGCCGGGGCTGGGCGTGGGTGCGTTGTTCGGCTCCGCCGGGGGGCCGCCCCCTTGCCCGCCCTTCCCCAAGCTCTCGGCTTCGCTCGAGCAGGGGAGACCCCACTCGCCCCCGGGGGGCGGCCCCGCCGCCCAAGCGGGCAGGGGGGTGGGGTCCGGCGGCCCCGCCGCCCAAGCGGGCTGGGGGGTGGGGTCCGGCGGCCCCGGCGCCCAAGAGGGCGAAGGGTTGAGGGCGGCTAGGGGGAGGTCTAGGCGGACTTCGGTGCCGGATTTGGTGTGGCCTCGGCCTATGCGGATGCGGGCTCCGATGGCGGCTGCGCGTTCCACCATTCCGACCAGGCCGAAATGGCCCGCTCGGCGGAGGTCTTCCAGGTTCAGACCAGGGGGGAGGCCCTTGCCGTCGTCCAGGATGCTCAGGCGCAGCATCCCTTTCTGTACGCCCAGCTCGATCGTCACCCGGTGCGCTCCGGCATGGCGGTGGCTGTTCTCCAGGGCTTCGGTCGCGATGGTGATCAGCGGGCGGGCCACCGCGTGCGGGAGGGGTGGTGTGGGGACCTCCCCCGCTGGGTCGGCGGGGAGGAGGTCGGTCGGAACGCCCGTGCGGGTGGTGAAGTCTCGTACCCGCGCTTCAAGTTCCGCCGTGACGTCTACGCCGCCTCCCTCGTAGTCCGCCTTGCGGCGCAGGTCCGACAGGATTTCGCGGGATTCCGCGGCCGCCCTGCGGGCCGAGCGGGCCACCACGCCCGCCTGGTGCTTCACCGTGAGCGGGTCCATGCGGTCCGCCGACTCGGCGAGGCTGTCGGCGGCCAGGGCCACTCCGTGCAGCGTCTTGGCCACCGAGTCGTGCATCTCGCGGGCCAGGCGGGCCCGCTCCTCCTCCACCGCGTCCGCCACCGCGAGCCGTGCCTTGACCTCCGAAAGGGCTTGGGTGGCCGCGCCGAAGCGGAACATCAGGTTGCGCAACGTCACTCCGACCACTCCGGCCGCCACGCAGAAGCCGCTGATGAGGACGGTTCCGGCGGGGCCGGCGAGGCGTGCCTCCCAGGCCCCGTACGCCCCCGCCAGGATCAAAATCTGTACGGCGGCGAAGATGCCTGCGCCGCGCCATCCGTACAGCAGGCCCGCCAGCAGCGGTGTGCACACCGTCGCGTAGCCGAGTGACGAGTCCGGGGAGGCCGTCAGGAGCAGCACCGAGCCGAAGAGGAGGTCGACGGCCATCAGGGAGCGGTACCTGATGAGGAGGGGGGCGAAGGTTTCCCAGTCGCGCAGCATGGCGTACGAACCGACGACGGTGGCGGTGACCGCACCGCCCACCAGCCAGGAGCCGAGGGGGCCCTGGGCCCGGCTGAGGGCCAGGGGGGCGCCGATGGCGATCATGACGAGGCGGAAGGCGAAGACTTGGCGGCAGAGTGCTTGGAGGGCGTTGATCTGGATGGGGAGGCTGGGGGGTGGGACGTCCTCTGCGAGGGCGGAGGCGAGGGGGGTCGTGTGGTCGTCGTCGGTGCCCAGGGCGGGCGGGGGCCAGGGCTCTGCGAGGGTGGGGGCGGGACCTCCGGGGGTGGGGGCGGTGCGCTGGCTGGGCGGGGCACAGGGTTCGGCTCCGCCGGGGGGCCGCCCCCTTGCCCGCCCGTTCCGCCCCCGGGGGGCGGCCCCGCCGCCCAAGCGGGCTGGGTATTGAGAATGGGGCATCGGGGTCAGCCGCCGAAGAGGGAGCCGAAGTCGGCGCCGGAGCCCAGGAACATGTTGGCCACGATCAGGAGCAGCGTGGCCGGGACCATGAAGGCGAGCGTGACCACCGTGGTCTTGGGGATGGCCTTGGCGGCGCGGCGCCGGGAGTTCTGGGCGTCGGTGCGGCGCATGTCGTTGGCGATCTGGATCAGGGTGTCGGCGATGGGCGCGCCCAGCTCCTCACCCTGCTGGAGTGCCGTGACGAACTGGGAGACCTGCTCCGACTCGTTGCGCCTGCGGAGTTCCTCGAAGGCCAGGCGGCGGCTGACTCCCATGTCCATCTGGCGCAGCGTGATGCGCAGTTCGTCGGCCCACGGGCCCTCGTACTTCTCGGCGACCCGGTCGAGTGCCTGGCGGAAGCCGAGTCCCGCGCTGACCACGACCGCGAGGACGTCGAGGAAGTCGGGCAGGGTGCGCTCGATGGTCTCCTTGCGGGCCCGGATGGCCTGCCAGATCAGCGCGTCGGCGGCGAACCAGCCGTACGCCAGGCAGAACACGGCGAAGAGGGTGAAGTCGCTGACGAAGCAGAGGAGCGCGGTGAGGCCGCCGAACATGCCGTACACCGCGCGCCTCGCCGCGTAGCGGTCCAGGGTGAGGCCGCCCGGGTTTCCCGCCATGTCGATCTTGCGGCGCTTCTTGTCGACCCGTACCGGACCCATCGCGGACAGTACGGCCGGGGCGAACCGCATGCCGATGCGGTCGATCGCCGAGTCCGTACGCGAGACCCGTGTGGAGCCGACCTCCAGCGCCACCGCGAGGTCGCCCGGGACCTTGGCCTCCGCCCGGTACATCTTGATCCCGTAGGCGATGCCGGCGACGCTCAGGCCGACGACGAGCGCGAGCAGCAGGCCGATCAGGCCCTTGTCGAGTGCTGGCATGTCTTCTCCCCCGCCCCTCAGACGTCGATCTTGCCGAGGCGGCGCATGGCGACGAAGCCGAGCGCGTACAGGCCCACCGAGACCGCGACGACGATCTGGCCGACGGGATTGCCGGTCATCTTCTCCATGGAGCCGGGGGTCATCGAGTTGAGCATGATCATGGCGCCCAGGCCGAGCAGCGGAACCGTGTACGCGGTGGCGTTGACCTCGGAGAGCATCGTGCGGACCTCGCGGCGGGTCTCCTTGCGCTCCTCCAGGGTCTCGGTGAGGTTGCGCAGCGAGCCGACGACGGTGCCGCCCGCCTTGTTGGACAGGACCAGGGTGGTGACGAGGACGACCAGCTCGCGGGAGGGGAGGCGTTCGGCGAGTTCACCGAGGGCGTCGTCGATGGAGCGGCCGACCGCCAACTGGGCCGCGACGGTGCCCAGTTCCTCGCCCGCCGGGGCCTCCAGTTCCTCGGCCGCCATGCCGAGTGCGGTACGCAGGGCCAGGCCTGCGGCCGTCGCGTTGGCGAGGATGCGGGAGAGGTCGGGGAGCTGGTTGATGAACGCCTCGATGCGCTTCTGGCGCTGCCAGTTGAGGAAGGTACTGGCCGCCCACACGGCGACCAGGGCGGCGATCGGGCCGAAGAACGGGGCCAGGACCGAGGAGGCGATCAGCCAGAGTCCCGCCGCGCCTGCCACCACGTACACGAAGAACTCGCCCGGTGTGACGTCCAGGCCGGTGGCGGCAAGCCTGAGCTGGATCTTCTTGCCGAGGGTGGTCTTGCGCAGCCGCCGGTCGATGCCGCGGAAGTGGCGTTGGCGTCCGGTCTCTGGGCCCGTGGTGAGGGCGAGGCGGTTCTCCAGGGCGGCGCGCTGGGCGCGGCCGTTGGTGTACGTGTGGACGCCGATGGTGGCGAGCACGCAGCAGAGCAGCGTGGCGCCGACCGCGAGCAGCGCGGGATTGCTCAGGCCGGTGAAGGCGGCGGCGAGTTCCGCGGGTGGTGGTGACGGTGGTGACGCTGTGGTGTGGGTGACCATGGCCGGTACCTACTGGGCCTCTCGCACGTAGAGGGAATCTTGCAGGGGGTCGTTGGCGACGCCGAAGGCGGGCGGGATCGGCTCGCCCGCGAGATAGAGGCGTTCCGCGATACGGCGGGGCAGCGGCAGGTGCTCGAACTGGCCGTGCACCAGCCGGTCCGGGCTCACCGGCTGGGCGTGGAAGCGGGAGACCGAGGCGATCTGGAACTGTTCGCGGCCGTGTGAGACGAGGATGACGATCTCGGTGATCTTGCGGGAGCCGTCGGCCATGCGGCTGAGCTGGACGATCACGTCGATGGCACTGTTGATCTGGTCCTTGAGCGCCTCGAAGGGAATCTCCACTTCCGACATGGAGCCAAGGGTCTGGAGGCGCATCAGGGCGTCCTCGGCGCTGTTGGAGTGGACGGTGGCGAGGGAGCCGTCGTGGCCGGTCGACATGGCCTGGAGCATGTCGAGCGTCTCGCCGCCGCGGACCTCACCGACGATGATGCGGTCGGGGCGCATGCGGAGGGAGTTGCGGACCAGGTCGCGGATGGTGATCTGGCCCTTGCCCTCTACGTTGGCGGGCCTGGTCTCCAGGCGGATGACGTGGGCCTGCTGGAGCTGGAGCTCGGCGGCGTCCTCGACGGTGATGATGCGCTCGTGGTCGGGGATGAGGCCGGAGAGGGCGTTGAGGAGGGTGGTTTTGCCGGAGCCGGTGCCGCCCGAGACGATGAGGTTGAACCGGGCCCGCACGAAGGCGCTCAGCAGCATGAGCATCTGGTGGTCGAGGGTGCCCAGCGCTATCAGCTCGTCGAGGCGGTAGGCCTTCGGGAAGCGGCGGATGGTGAGGGTGGCGCCGGTGAGGGACAGCGGCGGGATGATGACGTTGACGCGCTCGCCGGAGGGGAGGCGGGCGTCGACCATCGGATTCGACTCGTCCACGCGGCGGTTGACCGTCGAGACGATGCGCTCGATGGTCTGCATCAGCTGCTCGTTGGACGCGAAGCGCATGGGGAGCTGCTCCACGCGGCCGGCCCGCTCGACGAAGATCGCGTCGGGGCCGTTGACCATGATTTCGGTGATGGAGGCGTCTTCGAGGAGGGGTTCGAGGACGCCGAGGCCGAGGGCCTCGTCGACCACCCTGCGGATGAGCTGGGAGCGCTCGGAGGTGGAGAGGACCGGGCCTTCGCGGCTGATGATGTGGCCGAGTACGCGTTCCAGGCGGGCTCGGCGCTCGGCGGCGGCCAGGGAGGACATTTCGGCCAGGTCGATCTCTTCCAGGAGCTTGGCCCGGTAGGTGGCCACCAGGTGGCCGTCCTCGCGGCCGCCGGGGGATTCCTCGGGGGCGGTGAGGCGTTGCCGCAGGCTCATGGGTGGGCTCCCTGTGGTGGTTCGTTCTGTACGGCCGTACGGGGTGGGGTGGGGTTTGGTCTGGGGCTGGGGGCGTCGGGGTGGGGCGGGGTGCGGTGTTCGGCTCCGCCGGGGGCCGCCCCCTTGCCCACCCGTTCCGCCCCCGGGGGCGGCCCCGGTGCCCAAGGGGGCGGGGGGGTAGGAAGGGGCGGGTCCGGTGGCCGAGGGGGTGGGAAGGGGCGGCTCCGGTGGTCAGGGGGCGGGGGTGATCGAGGCGGGGGAATTACGGGGGTCAGGGGGTGTCGTCGGAGGGCATGGAGGCGGATCTGGTGATGGTGGTGACCGTGAAGGCGGGGATGACGGCAGGGACCGAGAGCGTGGCGGTGGCCTTCACGATGTCGCCGCCGGTGCAGTCGATCTGCGTACGGCCGGCCACCCAACCGCTCATCGCCGCCAGGCCCGCCGCCTCGCACTGGCCCTCGGTGGCTTCCTGCGATTCGACCCTCGCGGCCGCCCGCGCCCCCGAGCTCGCCTGGCTGGCCGCGTAACCGATGATGCCGAGCTGGATGGCGGCCATCGCGACCAGGAGCAGGAGCGGGAGGAAGCCCGCGAACTCCAGGGCCGCCACACCCTTGTCCCCGTCGCGGCCCCGCATGAGGCGGGTGCGTAACTGCCAATTGCCGGGCATCAGTTGCCGCCTTCCAGTGCCGCGCCGGCCTCGCCGTCGGTGTCCCAGCCGAAGTTGCCCGCACCGGGGAAGAGGATGGGGGTGGTGAGGGTCACGCGGGCCTTGTAGACGTTGCCCTCCGGGTTGCAGGTCACGTTGCTGACCTGCCAGGCGCCGGGCAGCCGTTTCTGTACCGCTTCCTGGCACTCCGGCGCGCCGCTGCCGCCCGCTCCGTACGCCGCCGTGCCCGCGCGGGCGCCCTCGTCGGCCGCGTTGCCCGCCAGGGAGAACGTGTAGCCCCAGACCGCCGCCTGCCACATGATCACCATCACCAGGAGGATCAGCGGGAACATGCCCGCGAACTCCGCCGTGACCGCGCCCCGGTCGCCGTGGGCGCCCTTGGTGCGGTCCTTGCGCGGACGCAGGCCGATGGAGCCGCGGTCGCCGCCGCGCAGCCTGCCGCCCCTGCCGCCGGTGGCCGCCTCCGTCGTCTTCACGATCCCCAGCTCCCCCGCGAGGGCCCAGAGTGCCTGTTTGACCGTGCTGCGGCTGTCCAGGTCCTGGAGGCGGCCCGCGTCGGCCGCCGACTGGAGTTCCTTGTAGTGCGAGGGGACGGCGCTGCGGGCGACCTTGGTGCCGGTGATCCTCTCGACCAGGGGCGGCTGGATCTCCGAGTTGCGGGTGTGGCGGTTGACCACGGTGGTGGTCTCCTCCGCCTTACGGATCTGGAGCCGGTCCCAGAGGCGGACCATGCGTTTGGCCGCCCGTACCGCGACCACGTCCGGGGTGACGACCAGCAGGGCCTGGTCGGCCATCTCGATGGCGGCGGCGTTGGCGCTGTGCATCTGGGTGCCGCAGTCGACGACCACGACCTCGTACCGGTTGCGCAGGGCGCTGACCACCTGGCGGGCCACCCGGTCGGTGACCTCCTCGCCGCGCTCCCCCTCCGCAGGGGCGAGCAGCAGGCCGAGGCCGGTGGCGTGGGTGAACAGGGCGTCCTGGAGGACCCGGGGCGAGATGTCGGAGATCCCGGCCAGGTCGACGATCGAGCGGCGGAACTGGACGTCGAGGTAGGAGGCCACGTCGCCGGACTGGAGGTCGAGGTCGACCAGGGCGACGGTACGGCCCGACGCCCTTGCCGCCAGGGCCAGCTGTACGGAGACCAGGGTGGCGCCCATGCCGCCCTTGGCGCCCGTCACGGTGACGACCGTGCCGCCGGGGCCGCTGAAGACGTCGGGGCCCGCGCCCAGGTGGCGGCGTACGCCCACCGACCAGGAGGCCGCGTTCTGCACGCGGACCGCGAGCTCCTCGTAACTCAGCGGGAGCCCGACGAGCCCGCGCGCGCCGGAGTCCATGGCGGCGGTGAACAGGTGCGGGCTCGCGTCGGCGGAGATCAGTACGACGCCGACGGCGGGGAAGCGCAGGGCCACCTCGCGGATCAGCTCCAGCGCGGGTACGGGGCCGATGCGTTCGTGGACGAGCACCACCTCGGGCAGCTCGTCCAGGGACTCCGAGGCGAGCCGGGCCAGGGTGTCCAGGAGGGCGGTCGAGTCGGTGACCGGGTTGGCGGGCTCGGCGTCGGGGAGCTGGCTGAGCAGCGTGATGACGGCGCGGGCGGCGTCCGGGTCGCCCACGGCGGGGAGGATGCGAGTCGTCATACGGGCTTCCTCGCGGGTCGGGGCGGGGCAACGGGGAGAGGGAGGGGCGAGCGGACGGGTACGACCGGTCCTCGGCGGGCCGGTATGGCCGGTCCTCGGCGGTCCGGAACGACCGGTCCTCGGCGGGTCGTTACAGCCGGTCTGCGGCGGGCCGGTACGGCCGGTCCTCGGCGGGTCGTTACGGCCGGTCTGCGGCGGGCCGGAACGAACCTGCCCCCGCTGCCGGCCTGCACCGCTTGTCCCCCGTGGCGGGCCGGCACTACTTGTCCGCCGTGAGGGTGTAGGTGCGGTCGCGGGGGGTGATGTTCGGGTCGCTGCCGTCGGCCACCCTGGCCAGCCGTACGTGCTCGGCGAACGACTCGGCGTACGCGACGCGCTGGGCATCGAGCGTGTTGAGGGCGAAGGTGATCGGGACCGCGTCCTTCACGCTGCGGGTCCGGTCGTCCGCCTTCGGCTCCAGGGCGCTGATCTTGCCGACGTCCAGCACCCGGGCACCCGCGACGATCACCCGGGACTGGTCCGCGTCCTTCTGTTCCTTGCCCTCGAAGGTCGCGTAGATGTTGACCCGCGAACCGGGGGTGATCTTTCCCGCGACACCGGTGGCCGCGTCGATCATGATGGCGATCTCCTGCTCCCCCGCCGCCAGTTCGGGCTTCTTCACCAGCATGTCCGTCTGGAGGAGCGAGCCGCCCTTGAGCTGGGTGACCGCGATCTTCCCGCGGATCTCCGAGATGTCGGTGATGGCGTTGTCCGAGAGCCAGCGCTTCGGCATCTCGATCTTCTCGAACTGGGTCTCGCTGAGGGTCTTGTACGGGGCGACATCACCCTTGAGCCGGTACGCCGTGACCTCGGGGCCGACCTTGGAATTCACGTCCCGGATCACCGAGAGCACGCCGACGAACGCGCCGATGGCGCACAGGACCGACAGGAGCAGCAGGATGATGCCGCGACGCTGGCGTGAGTTCATGGTGCGTGCTACCTCGATCAGGAACGTCGGAACAGTTCAACGGACGGTGAGCGTGGTGGTGGCCGTGGTGCGCGTGGTGCGCGTCAGGCGCCTCGTGCGCGTGGGGCGGATCGGACGCGTGGTGCGGATGGGACGCGTGGTGCGGACCGGGCAGGTGAGCCGGATGGTGCGCGTGCGGGCCGTGCGTTTTCGCATGCTCCGCGGGCGGGCGCCCGGGGTACGGGGTGCGCGCGGCGCGGGCATCAGGCCGGCCCGCGGTTGAGGGCCCGGACCGCGTGCACAGCGCCCTCGGACTGGGCCACCGGGGCGGAGCAGAATCCGCAGCGGTCCCCTATCAGCTGGATGCCGCACCAGTGGCACTGTTCGCGCCGTACCGAGGAGACCAGCTGGTAGAGCACGGAGATGTCGGGCAGGAACGCCGCGAATTCGATCATCTTGGCCGTGCCCCACCAGGCGGGCGAGGTGGCAGGCAGCTCCACCTCGTGGGCGGCCTGGACCTGCCAGCCCGGGGCCAGGGTCTCGGTGACCCACTCGGACGACAGCTGCCCCCGGGCGAAGGCAAGCTGCGTCGCGAACTCCGGTCCCGCCAGCGTCTCCTCGCCGCCCAGCTTGATCAGCTGCGGCTCCGGGTTGGCCAGTACGGCGAACTGGGCGCCCGGCATCCACGACTTGGCGTGCGACTTGAGGCTGACCGGGATGCGGTCCAGCTTGGTGACGGAGCCGAGCAGGGCGCCGGAGTACACGTAGTGGGAGAGCAGCCTGGCCGCCGAGGCGACGACGCCCGCGCTGAAGTCGCAGACGGAGAGCTGGCGCAGCTGGCGGGCCAGGACGGCGATGCCCAGCGGTGGCAGGTCCAGTTTGAGGAGGGCGACGCGGTCGGTTTCGAGGACCGAGCGGACGGCGTGCATGCGCCGCTCGTGGGCGGCGGGGAGGGAGGCAGGGTAGAGGGCGACGACATAGCCGTGCCGCTCAAGCAGGACGTTCATCGCGGCCAGCGCGTCGTCCAGGGACTGGGTGGCCGGTGGCTGGAGGACGGCGGCGGTCGGGGTCTGGTGGTCGCTGGGGGGCAGCACCAGATCGGCGCTGGTCACGGCTATCGCTGTCGGCACGTCGATGTCCCCGCTCCCCGTCGCACGCCCACTGTTGCCCGTCGTCCGTCCGTATCTCCGCTCGCGCGTGGTGCATCAGCACTTTAGCCACGTCATACGTGGTAGAGAACAGGTTCCAGAGATCCCGTACGCCACACCAACTCACACGTTTTGCGCGGGAATTGACCGCCGCAGCAGGTCGCATTCCCTCCGCTTCCGCACCGATGATCACGATGACACCACGTCGCGAATGGACTACCGCTTGTGATCATGGGTTCCGCTTGAGGTCTGCGGGAGGGGGTTTCGCGCCATACTTCGCGCCGTTCGGGCCAGTGATCCGCTTGACATCGGGAGGGGGCCGAACCAATTTGGGTGGTCCGTCCCGTCCCATCCCCTTTCCCGCTCACCTGGAGACAGCACGTGGCCACCTTCGTTCATCGCCCTCACTCCCTTTCCCGGCTCGCGGTCGGTGCCGTGGCGGTGGCCCTGCTGGCGGGGACGCTGGGGGCCTGCGCGGACGGGGACGGCGCGGACGGAGGTACGGGCCCGGCGGAGAAGAGCACGGCGGGAAAGACGCCTGCGGGCTCGGCCCCGCCCGCCCGTGACGGCGGCGCCCGTGACGACGGCGCCCGGAAGGCGGCCGGGGCTCCCCAGGTCCCCGCGCACGCCCTCACCGGCTACTGGCAGAACTTCACCAACGAGGCCAAGCAGCAGAAGCTGGCCGAGGTCCCGGACGCGTACGACATCATCGCCGTCTCCTTCGCGGACGCGGCCGGGCAGCCCGGCGAGGTCGGTTTCAAGCTGGCCTCGAAGGCCCTCGGCGGCTATACGGTCGACCAGTTCAAGGCGGACATCAAGGCCAAGCACCAGGCGGGCAAGATGGTGATCGTCTCGGTCGGCGGGGAGAACGGCAAGGTCGAGGTCAAGGACGCGGCGGCGGCGGAGCGGTTCGCGACGTCGGTGCACCGGCTGATGACGGTGTACGGGTTCGACGGCGTCGACATCGACACCGAGAACAACGGGTTCCGCGCCGAGTTCATGATCCAGGCACTGAAGTCGCTGCGCGAGAAGGCCGGCCCCCGGCTCGTCCTCACGATGGCCCCGCAGACGATCGACATGCAGAAGCCGACGGACGAGTACTTCAGAACGGCGCTGGGCGTGAAGGACTTCCTGACCGTCGTGAACACCCAGTTCTACAACAGCGGCTCGCAGCTGGGCTGCGACGGAAAGTCGTACCAGCAGGGCACGGTGGACTTCCTCACCGCGCTGGCCTGCATCCAGCTGGAGGGCGGCCTCGACCCGTCGCAGGTGGGCCTCGGCCTGCCCACCAACAAGGCCAGCAAGGACGCCGGTTACGTCGACCCCTCGGTGATCGCCAAGGCCATGAACTGCCTGACCGAGGGCACGGACTGCGGAAAGTTCAAGCCCGCCAAGAAGTACCCGGGACTGCGCGGTGCGATGGCCTGGTCGACGAACTGGGACGCCGCGTACGGGAACGAGTGGTCGACGGCGGTGGGGGCGCGGGTGCGGAAGCTGCCGTAGGCGGCGGGTGTACGGAGGGGCGACGCCGACTGCCCGGCGCCGCCCCTTCCGGCTTCGTACCGTACGCACACCCCTTACCCACACCCCGTACGCGGCAGACTCCCGCGTACGGTCAGAACAGGTCGATGACCTGCTTCACGCAGAGCACCAGGAACAGCAGGCCGCTCACCGCCAGCAGCACATTGCTGAGGATGCCGTTGCGCCATTCGCCGGGCGTGCGCGAGGAGTTGAGCAGCCACAGCAGGGTCAGGGCGAGGAACGGCATGAAGAACGCGCCGAGCACGCCGTAGACCACGACCAGACCGAACGGCTGGTCCAGCCAGAGCAGGGCCATCGGCGGGAAGGTCAGCCAGAGCGCGTACGCGCGGAACGGGACGGACTTCTCCCGCTTGCCCTCCGCGACCTCCGCGGCCGTGCCCAGCTCGACCGGGGCGCCCTCGCGGTCCCTGCGGAACCGCTCGACGAAGTCCGCGAACATCAGGCTCACCCCGTGCCACACCCCGATCAGGGACGAGAACGACGTGGCGAAGAAGCCCACCAGGAAGAGCTTCGCGGTGGTGGCACCGAAGCGGTCCTGAAGGATCTTGCCCAGGTCGATCAGACCCCGGTCGCCCTTGGTGAGCGCGAGGCCCGTGGAGTGCAGCAGCTCGGCACCGACGATCAGCATGGCGACGACGAAGATGCCGGTGGTGACGTAGGCGACCCGGTTGTCGAGGCGCATCACTTTCATCCAGGAGGAGTTGGTCCAGCCCTTGGCGTTCACCCAGTAGCCGTACGCGGCCATGGTGATGGTGCCGCCGACGCCGCCGATCAGGCCGAGCGTGTACAGCAGCGAGCCGTCGGGGAGGACCGGCGCCAGCCCCGCGAAGGACTTGCCCACGGACGGTCCGACCCGGATCGCGACGTACACGACGACCACGAACATGATGCCGACCAGCACCGTCATGACCTTCTCGAAGACGGCGTACCGGTTGAACCAGACGAAGGCCAGGCCGATCAGCCCGCAGAGGATCGCCCAGAACTTCAGGCTCGGTCCGTCCGGGAAGAGCGCGACGATGGGCAGCGCCGAGGACGACATGGCGGTCGCCCCGTACACGAAGCCCCAGATGACGACGTACACGGCGAAGTACCAGGTGGTCCACTGACCGAGGCTGCGCCAGCCCTCGAAGAGGGTGCGGCCCGTGGCCAGGTGCCAGCGTCCTGTCGCCTCGGCGAGCGCGATCTTCACGACGCAGCCGATGACGGCCGCCCACATGAGGGTGTAGCCGAACTTGCTGCCCGCGATCAACGTCGCGACGAGGTCTCCGGCGCCGACACCGGTGGCGGCGACGACGATGCCGGGGCCGATGTACTTCCAACTCGATCTGCGGGGCCCGGGATCGGCGTCCGCGCGCGCCGCACCTCCCGCCCGGCTGCCGCCGCCGCCGTCCTGCAAGCCGTCCGACATGGTGACCTACCTCCCGCTCGTCCCCCTGATGATCCGGATCACCCAAGCGGGGGCGGTGCGGGTGCGCAAGGGGGCGCGGCGGATCGTCTCCGGATCGCAGTGTTGCGTCCGGCCGGGCAGCTGCCCGGGGAGGCCGCCGCGGGTAGCCTCGCAGACCCGGTCGGCCGCAGGGCCGTACCACGGGTCGAGAGGTGGGAGAGCTGATGGATCCACAGATTGCGGCGCTCGCGGGAACTGCCGGAACGACGCTGGTCACGCTCATGGCCACGGACGCCTGGCAGCGCACGCGCGACGGGGTGACGGCCCTGTGGCGGCGCGTGCACCCGGAGCGGGCCGACGCCGTCGCCGGGGAATTGGACCACACCCGTGAGCAGCTCCTCGTCGCACGCGAGGGCGGGGACACGGAGACCGAGGGCGAGCTCCGGGCGGACTGGCAGGGCAGGGTCAGGCGCCTGCTGCGCGACGACCCGGGCATCGTCGCGGACCTGCGGGCACTGCTCGACGAGCTGGCACCTGAGGCGGCGAAGGAGAGCGGCTCCACGCACGTGGAGATGCACGGGCACGCGACGGGCAACGGTCAGGTGTTTCAGGCCGGGCGGGACCAGACGGTCAACAAGGCGTGAGGTGCCGCGCGGCCGGGCGGCTGAACGCCGCCCGGCCGCGGGCTCACGGGAGTGGCCCGAGGGACACCGCGATGAAGCGGGCCAGGCCGGTGGTCCAGCTCCCCACGGGCCAGTCGAGCAGGACGTAGGCCAGCGTGAGGCAGAAGAAGAGCGCGTGGATCGCGCCCTTCAGACCCAGGTCGCTGGTACCGTTCCAGCCGCCCATGGCCAGCACGAACGACTTCACGAAGTAGGAGAGGAAGAAGCCGAGGGGCAGGGCGACCACCGAGTAGAGCACCATCCACACGAGGGCAGTGTCGTTCTTGTCGCGGAACATCACGTTCATGCTCTCGGCCACCACCACGACGAGGGCCACCGAGAGAAGGGTGGCCAGCAGGCTCATCCGCACGCCTGCGGGGCCGTACCACGTGGTGGGTTGCGCTGGAGCGTCTGGGACGAGGGGCACGTCATCGGGTTCGGTGACGGGCGCGACACCCGGCTCCTCGAATTCCACCGGTACCGGTGGCACGACTTCCACGGCCTCAGGGACCACCGCCCCCGGCACCACCCTGCCGTCCGCGCCGTCGTCGAGCCGTACCCGCATGTCGGCCGAGAGCTTCCTCAACTCGTCTCGCATGCCGTCCAGTTGTGCATCCGCCTGGGACACCACCCGGTCGTAGTCGGCGCTTCTGCCGACGTCCGTCACCTCCTGGAGGAGGCGCCCGGCGCGGATTCCGTCGCGCACGCCCTCCCCCTGCTTCCGGCGCAGTTCCTCGGCCTCGCGCCGGTACGCCTCGGCGGCGCGCCGGGCGTCGGCCAGGAGCTGTTCGGCCTGTTCGCGGCCCTGCTTGGCCTCTTCCCAGCGGCGGCGCAGCCCCATCAGCCTGAGCTCGGAGTCCTGCAGCTGGGACTGCACCTCGCGCAGCGCGTCGGCCCTGCCCTCGGCCCTGGCCCGCCGCACCTCGCCCTTGAGGGCGTCCCGCTCCTCCTGGAGGGCGCCCACGACGTGCGTCAGCTGCCGCACGAGGCCGTCGGCCTCCGCACGGATCTGCTCGGCGTGCGAACCGCACAGGTGCACGTGGGAGATCCACTGCGTGATCTGCTGATCGTTGCGGGCCTGGAAGAACTGCGCCTCACCCGAGGCCTCGCCCCGCTGCTCAGGTACGCCCATTCAAGGAAACCCTTTCCCGTACCAACGTGCGTACGAGGGTAGCTCTTTGGGGCGCGAGGCCAGGTCTCGCGCCCCATGGGTGCAGCGCTCGTGCCGGCCGGCCGCGCGTCGGCCGGACGTCGTGGCCCCCGCTAGATGACCAGGCTCAGCAGTGCCGCCACCACGAATCCCGCCACCGACAGCACCGTCTCCAGCACCGTCCACGACTTCAGGGTGTCGCGCTCGGAGATGCCGAAGTACTTGGCGACCATCCAGAAGCCGCCGTCGTTGACGTGGGAGGCGAAGATCGAGCCCGCCGAGATGGCCATGATGATCAGGGCCAGGTGGGCCTGGGAGAGGTCCTGGCCCTCGACCAGGGGGACCACGATGCCGGCTGTGGTGACGATGGCGACCGTCGCCGAGCCCTGGGCGACGCGCAGGACCACCGAGATCAGCCAGGCGAGCAGGATGACGGGGAGGCCGACGTTCTGGAAGGCGTCGGCGAGGGCGTCGGCGATGCCGCTGCCCTTGAGGACGGCGCCGAAGATGCCGCCCGCGCCGACGACCAGCAGGATGTTGCCGACGGGCTTGAGCGAGGCGGTGGAGACCTGCTCCAGGGACTTGCGGGACCAGCCGCGGCGCAGGCCGAGCAGGTAGTAGGCGAGGAGCAGTGCGATCGTCAGCGCGACGAACGGGTTGCCGAAGAACTCGATGACCGAGCGCAGAGTGGATTCCGCGAGGGCGATCGAGGAGAACGTGGCGCCCAGGATGAGGACGAGCGGGGTGCCGATGATGGCGAGGACCGTGCCGAGCGGGACGGGCTTCTCGGGCGGCTGGACACCGGCCGCCTGCTGCTCGGCGACGACGGCCGCCTTGGCCTCCTCGGCCGCTTCCACCATGTCCTGCGGCACCGGTACGAAGATCCGCTTGCCGATCCAGGCCCCGTACGCCCAGGCCGCCAGCACCGCCGGGATGCCGACGACGACGCCCATGACGATGACCCAGCCGAGCGAGACCTTGAAGAGGCCGGCCGCGGCCACCGGGCCCGGGTGCGGGGGCAGGAACGCGTGGGTCATCGACAGGCCTGCGAGGAGCGGCATGGCGTAGAGGAGGACCGACTTGCCGCTGCGCTTGGCGGCCGCGTAGACGATCGGGGCGAGGACGAAGATGCCGACGTCGAAGAAGACCGGGATGCCGAAGATCAGACCGGTGAGGCCCATGGCCAGCGGGGCGCGCTTCTCGCCGAAGAGGGCGAGCAGCCGGGAGGCCAGCACCTGGGCACCGCCGCTGACTTCGAGTATCGCGCCGAGCATGGTGCCCAGACCGATGATGATCGCGACGTGCCCGAGGATGCCGCCCATGCCCGATTCGATGACCGAGGGGAGGGCGGACTTCTGGACCGTGCCGAAGAGTTCGGTGACGGAGAGTCCGGCGGCGAGGCCGACGGCGATGGACACCGCGAGGAGGGCCACGAACGGCTGGAGTCTGACCTTGATGATCAGGAAGAGGAGCAGGCCGATGCCGAGGGCGGCGACGGTCAGCAGTCCCGCCGTGCCGTCGATGAAGGTGAGCAGTCCTCCGGTGTGCGGGATCTTCGGTGGCTCGGCTGCGGCGGCCAGGACCAGCGGGAACGGGGTCGGTGCTGCGAACTGCATGTGCGGTCAACTCCGGTACGTCCGGGGGACTTCGGGGCAGGGGGGAGCGCGGCACGGCGCACCCGCGGGAAAGCGGGGCGCCGGGCCGGAAGGCATGCGGTGCGGCGTGGGGAGACGCAGGGGAGGGCCGATCAGCCGGGATGGGGGGCCGCTCAGCCGTGTACGGCGAGGGCTTCGCTCTCGATTCAGCCCAGGACTGCGAGGGCGTCGATCTCGATGAGCAGGCCGGCGGGCAGGCCGACGTAGACGGTGGTGCGGGCCGAGGGGGCTTCCTTGAGGTCGGCGAAGTACTCGTTGTAGAGCTCGTTCAGCTCGGCGAAGTGGGCGGTGTCGGTGAGGTAGACGCGCATCATCATCACGTCCTCCCAGCTCGCGCCGCCCTCCTCCAGGATGGCCTGGACGTTGGCGAAGGTCTGCAGGGTCTGCTCGCGCAGGGTGGCGCCCGCGGGCGTGGGGGGCTGGCCCTCGACAGCGGGGAGGAAGCCGACCTGACCGGCGACCTGGAGGATGCCGCCCTTGCGCACGCCGTGCGAGAACCGCGCCGGCGGGGCGGTGTGGGTGGCCGGGACGATCGCGGTCTTCTGGAGCTTGTCGGTCATGAACTCGCCTTTGCGTGAGGGGTGTTCGGGGCAGCGGGGGTGGTCGGGGTAGTGGGGGTGGTCGGGGCAGTGGGGGTGCCGCCGGTACCGGAGTACTCGCGGCTGATCGCCTCCGCCGTGCGGCGGACCAGCGGGAGGAGGGTGAGGAGTTCCTCCCGGGTGACGACGACGTTCGGTGCGGACACCGACATCGCGGCGACGGCCTTGCCGTCGGCGCCCCGGATGGGTGCGCCGACGCAGTTGATGGACTCCTCGTGGCCGCCGAGGTCGGTGGCCCAGCCCTGTTCCCGCACCAGTGCCAGTTCCTTGAGGAATGCGGCGG
Source organism: Streptomyces sp. NPDC058663 (assembly GCF_042716745.1). Taxonomy (NCBI): domain Bacteria; kingdom Bacillati; phylum Actinomycetota; class Actinomycetes; order Kitasatosporales; family Streptomycetaceae; genus Streptomyces; species Streptomyces sp. NPDC058663. The sequence goes on along the minus strand of NZ_JBHXRV010000015.1, from coordinate 73,459 downwards.
CGTGGGGGGTGGAGCGGGAGGTGTACTGGGGGTAGTCGAGCTTCTCGGCGATGGCGCGCCGCTCCTGTTCGGGGAGGTCGGCGAGCAGGAGCTTGGCGACCGCGGCGACGGTGATCGCGACGGGCTTGCCGATCCGCGAGTACATCCGGACCGGGTAGCGGCTCTCCACCTTGTCGATGTAGAGCACCTCGCCCTCCTCGCGCACGGCGAGGTGGACGGTGTGCCCGCACTCGGCGTTGAGCTCCTGGAGGTAGGGGTGGGCGACGTCGCGCACGTCCAGGTTCTCCATGGCTTCCTGCGCGAGCGCGAACAGCCGGGCGCCGAGCCGGTAGCGCTGGTCCTGCTGCCGGTGCACGAGGCCGTGCTCGTGCAGCGTGCGCAGCAGGCGCAGCGCGGTGGACTTGTGCACACCGAGCCGGTCGGCGACCTGGCCGAGGTCGGCGGGCCCCTGTGCGAGCAGCGGAAGGATGCTCAGCGCGCGGTCGACTGTCTGACTCATGCTCGTACCTCCTGGTGACGCCCGGTCCACCCGGGGCCGAGACGAAGTCTCTCCCAGGCGTCGGGGGCGAGTGCGGCCAGTTCGTCCGCGTGTGCCCGGTCCGGGGGTACGGCGACGTCGCCGGGGTCGGTGAGGGCGGCGGCGGCCGTGAGGTGGCCGTGCCGCAGCCGTGCGGTGAGGTCGAGACCGCGCAGGGTGGCGGAGAGGAACCCGGCGGCGAAGGCGTCTCCGGCGCCGACGGGGGCGACCACGTCGACGGCGGGGGCGGGAACGTGCTGGCACTGGGCGTCCGGGGTGCCGGGCGGGTCCCCGAAGGCGTGCGGGGTGCCGGGCGGGTCCCCGAAGGCGGGCGGGTTGCTGTCCGGGCCCCGGGTGGCGGCCCCGGTGCCGCCCCTGACGAATGCCGTCGCACCCGCCGCGCCCTGCTTGACCACCAGGACGGCGGGCTCCGGCAGTGCCTCGCGGACCGCGTGCGGGCCGCCGCGTACGCCCCAGGCCGCCGCGGCCTCGTCCTCGCCGACCAGGACGAGGTCCGCGTGGCGGGCCAGCTCCAGCAGGACCGACGCGTCGGCGGCCGCCGAGGCCCACAGTGCTGGGCGGTAGTTGACGTCGAAGGAGAGCAGCGGGCGGGCGGGGTCCGGGGCGCACAGGGTCCGCATCAGGGCCAGGCAGTCGTCCGAGAGCGCCGCCGTGATGCCGGAGAGGTGCAGCACCCGGGCCGCGTACAGGGTGTCGCGCGCGACGGTGTCCGGGGACATGGCGGAGGCGGCCGATCCGGCCCGGTAGTAGACGACCTCGTGGTCGGCGTCCTCGCGGTCGTCGGCCGTACGGAAGTAGACGCCGGTGGGGCGGGCGGGGTCGCGGACGACGGAGGAGACGTCGACGCCGTGGGCGCCGATCGCCTCGACGAGGTGGGTGCCGAAGCCGTCCGTGCCCACCCGGCTGACCCACTTCGCGCGGTGCCCCAGGCGGGCGAGCGCGCAGGCCACGTTGGACTCGGCGCCGCCGACGGTGCGGCGGTAGGACGGCACGTCGGCGAGACGTCCCGGGCGGGAGGGGAGGAAGGTGACCATGGACTCGCCGAGACAGACGACGTCGACGGGGCGGGTACCGGTACCTGACTGTTGTGCGGACACGGCTCGGATGTTAGACATCGGTGAGCGATATACGCAATGGACGTTGCACAATTTGCAACGCCTTGGAGGGAGAGGTCCGCCCATGGCAGCCGAGCAGGGAACACCGGGCGTGCGGGAGACCACCGCACCCGCCGACGAGAGCGCGACCCACCGCACCAAGGAACTCCCCCAGGACGCCGGGACCGCCGCGCTGGCCGGCGAACGCGTCACCCACCGCTTCAAGGGACTCCCGCCGGACGCCGAGGCCGCCGGTCTCACCGTCGGCGAGCTGGCCGCCGAACGCCGCAGCCTGTTCGACGGCGGCTTCACCACTCCCCTGCTTGCCCTCTCCGCCGAGGCCCTCGACCACAACCTGGCGCTCCTGGAGACGTACGCCCAGCGGCACGCCCTGGCGTTCGCCCCGCACGGCAAGACCTCCATGTCCCCGCAGCTCTTCGCCCGCCAGCTGGAGCGCGGCGCCTGGGGGATCACCGCCGCCGTCCCGCACCAGGCGCGGGTCTACCGGGCCTTCGGCATCCAGCGGATCTTCCTCGCCAACGAGGTCGTCGACGCCGCCGCCCTGCGCTGGATGGCGGGCGAACTGGACGCCGACCCCGATTTCCGGCTCGTCGTGTACGTCGACTCGGTGCGCGGCGCCGAACTGATGGACGAGGCACTGCGGGCGGCGGGCGCCTCGCGACCGCTCGACGTGGTGGTGGAGCTGGGCGCCGGCGAGGGCGCCCGCACCGGTGCCCGTACTCCGGCGGACTGCGCGGCCGTCGCCGACGCGGTGGCTGCCACCGCGACCCTGCGGCTGGTGGGCGTCGCCGGCTACGAGGGCGAGGTGCCGCGCGCGGACGGCGAGCGGGTACGCGGCTGGCTGCGCCGACTCGTGTCGCTGGCCGAGCAGTTCGACCGGGAGGGGCGGTTCGCCGCGGACCTGGAGGAGATCGTGGTGAGCGCGGGCGGCAGCGCCTGGTTCGACGCGGTCGCCGAGGTCTTCGCGGAGATCGGGGAGTTGTCCCGGCCCGTCCTGAAGCTGCTGCGTTCGGGTGCGTACGTCTCCCACGACGACGGCCACTACAAGGAGCTGACCCCCTTCAACCGGGTGCCCGAGGAAGGCGGACTGCGGCCCGCGTTCCGGCTGTGGGCGCAGGTGGTGTCGCGGCCCGCCCCGGACCAGGCGTTCGTCAACGCGGGCAAGCGCGACGCGGCGCACGACCTCCACCTCCCCGAGGCACAGGTCGTACGGTCGGCCAGGGACGGCAGCATCCGCCCGGCCGACGGAATCACCGTCACCGGCCTCTCCGACCAGCACGGCTGGCTCTCCACCGACGAGAGCGCCCGGCTGGAGGTCGGCGACTGGGTCGGCCTCGGCATGTCCCATCCGTGCACCATCTTCGACAAGTGGCAGCTGATCCCGGTCGTCGACGCGGACGGCCACGTCGTCGACTTCGTCCGTACGTTCTTCTGAGAAGGGGCCGTTCCTCATGGATCTCGCGATACGCGGCGCACGGGTCGTCGACGGTTCGGGCGGCGACTCCTTCCGCGCCGACGTCGGCATCAGCGAAGGCCGGATCGTCTGCGTCAGCCGCGAGAGACGGCTGAGTGCCCGCCGGGTGCTGGACGCCGACGGGCTCGCCCTGGCCCCCGGCTTCATCGACATGCACGCCCACTCCGACCTCGCCCTGCTCCGCGACCCGGACCACAGTGCGAAGGCCGCCCAGGGCGTCACCCTGGAAGTGCTCGGCCAGGACGGCCTCTCGTACGCGCCCGTCGACGACCGCACCCTCGGGGCGGTCCGCGCGGCGATCACCGGCTGGAACGGCGAAGGATCGGACATCGACTTCGACTGGCGCACGGTCGGCGAGTACCTGGACCGCCTCGACCGCAACTTCGGCGGGCAGGGCATCGCGGTCAACGCCGCGTACCTGATCCCGCAGGGGACGGTGCGGATGTACGCGGTCGGCTGGGACGACAGACCCGCCACCCCCGAGCAGCTCGACCGGATGCGGCAGCTCGTCGCCGAGGGCATGGCACAGGGCGCCGTCGGCATGTCCTCCGGGCTGACCTACACGCCCGGCATGTACGCCGACGACGCCGAGCTCACCGCACTGTGCCGCGTCGTCGCCTCGTACGACGGCTACTACTGCCCGCACCACCGCTCGTACGGGGCGGGGGCGCTCGAAGCGTACGAGGAGATGGTCGAGCTCACCCGCAACGCCGGCTGCGCCCTGCACCTCGCACACGCCACCATGAACTTCGGCGTGAACAAGGGCAGGGCCCCCGACCTGCTCGCCCTCCTGGACGACGCGCTCGCCGCCGGTGCGGACATCAGCCTGGACACGTATCCCTACACCCCCGGCTGTACGACGCTGGCCGCGATGCTGCCGAGCTGGGCCGGTGAGGGCGGCCCGGACGCGGTACTGGCGCGACTCGGGGACGACGCGACGGCCGAGCGGATCCGTCACCATCTGGAGGTGATCGGCTCGGACGGCTGCCACGGGGTGCCGATCGAGTGGGACACCATCGAGATCTCCGGGGTCGCCGACCCGGGCCTGGTGGGCTGCGTCGGCAAGACGATCGCGGCCTCCGCCGCGGCACGCGGCGAGGCGCCGTGGACGACGGCGCGCAGGCTGCTGATCAACGACCGGCTCGGCTCCACGATCCTCCAGCACGTCGGCCACGAGGAGAACGTGCGGGCCATCATGCGCCACCGGGTGCACACCGGCGGCAGCGACGGCATCCTCCAGGGCTACAAGCCGCACCCGCGCGCCTACGGCACCTTCCCGCAGTACCTGGGCCGCTACGCGCGGGAGTTGGGGGTCCTTTCGCTGGAGGAGACCGTCGCCCATCTGACGTCGCGGCCGGCCGCCAGGCTGCGGCTGGCCGACCGGGGTCTGGTCCGCGAGGGCTACCGGGCGGACCTGGTGCTCTTTGACCCGGAGACGGTGGCGGCGGGGTCCACGTTCGAGACGCCGCGCACCCTGCCGACCGGCATTCCGCACGTACTGATCGACGGGCGGTTCGTCATCGAGGACGGCCGGCGCACGGATGTACTGGCGGGGCGGGCGGTGCGGAGGACGGGGGCCTCGTAGGGCGTGGGACCGGGGCGCCGGGGCCCATGGTGCGGCGGTGCGTCGGCAGGAGTGACGTATGCCACCCGGGCGGGGGTCCGACGGGTGGTTTCCCAGCCGTCCGGTGGGGCCCGCTTGCGTTTGGGCGGGCCGGAGCGAGGGTGTGCTTTGCGATGGAAGACGCCAAGTGCGCGGTTCCCGTACCGGTGGAGGGAACGCCCACGTAATCACCGGCGGTGCACGACACACGGCCGTAAGCTCGCCGTCATGCAGGTGATCCAGTCGACGAAGCTCGCAAACGTCTGTTACGAAATCCGGGGACCGGTACTTGAGGAGGCGATGCGGCTCGAGGCGGCCGGACACCGCATTCTCAAGCTGAACACGGGCAATCCGGCGGCCTTCGGGTTCGAGTGCCCGCCCGAGATCCTGGAGGACATCCTCCGCAATCTCGGCACCGCGCACGGATACGGGGACGCGAAGGGACTGCTGTCCGCGCGGCGGGCGGTGATGCAGCACTACCAGACCAAGGGCATCGACCTCGACGTCGAGGACATTTACCTTGGCAACGGTGTCTCCGAGCTGATCCAGATGTCGATGCAGGCGCTGCTCGACGACGGCGACGAGGTGCTCGTCCCGGCCCCCGACTACCCGCTGTGGACCGCCTCGGTCTCCCTCGCGGGCGGTACGGCGGTGCACTACCGGTGCGACGAGCAGTCCGACTGGATGCCCGACCTCGCGGACATCGAGCGGAAGATCACCGACCGCACCAAGGCCCTCGTCATCATCAACCCGAACAACCCCACGGGCGCCGTGTACGACGACGAGATGCTGCGGGGGCTGACGGAGATCGCCCGTCGGCACAACCTGATCGTGTGCTCGGACGAGATCTACGACCGGATTCTGTACGACGGTGCGACGCACACGCCGACGGCGGCGCTCGCTCCCGACCTGATGGTGCTGACCTTCAACGGGCTGTCCAAGAACTACCGGGTGGCCGGGTACCGCAGCGGCTGGATGGCGGTCTGCGGACCGAAGGCGCACGCCTCCTCGTACATCGAGGGGCTGACGATCCTCGCCAACATGCGGCTGTGCGCCAACATGCCCTCGCAGCACGCGGTGGCCACCGCGCTCGGCGGGCGGCAGTCCATCGACGACCTGGTGCTGCCGGGCGGCCGGATCCTGGAGCAGCGGAACACGGCGTACGACCTGCTCACCCAGATCCCGGGCGTGACCTGCGTGAAGCCGAAGGGGGCGCTGTACCTCTTCCCGAAGCTGGACCCGAACGTCTACAAGATCAAGGACGACCGGCAGATGGTCCTCGACCTGCTGCGGGCCGAGAAGATCATGGTGGTGCACGGGACCGGCTTCAACTGGCCGGAGCCGGACCACTTCCGGATCGTCACGCTGCCGAACGCGAAGGACCTGGCGGACGCGGTGACGCGGATCGGGAACTTCCTGGACGGGTACGGGCAGCACTGAATTCCGGGGGCGCCCGGGAACGCTTCCGTGCCGGCGCCTGGAAGCGTTTCCGTGCCGGCGTCTGGGAGCGTTTCCGTGCCGGCGCCGGAACGTTCTGCGGACCACCGCGAACTTCTACGGCAGTCAACTTTAGACACGATCTAAGCTAGGATGGTCTCCTGTCGCTCGACGCCAGGAGGCCATCCGTCATGTACGAACCGATCCGCACGAAGTCGGTGCACTCCCTGGCCGACGACGACGCGCGCTATCCGCACCGCTCGCGCGAGGAGGAGCTGGACATCCAGCTCGCCGGACATCTCTCGGCGCTCCTCGCCGTGACGGACGAACTCGGCCTCGCCAGCGAGGCCGACCGCATCGCCGTCCAGGTGGCCAGGCTGCGCGGGGCGCCGCCGGCCAGGCACGCGGGGCGTCGGCACGAGTCCCCCGCCTCGCTGCACCGGCGCGCGCACGCGCTGGCCGGGCGTGCCCTGGTGGTGGCGGCGTCCCGGGCGGACACCGCGGCGGCGATCCTGGCCGCGCAGCGGATGGACGCGCACTCCGCGGCGACCGAGGCACCGGTCGCCGCGACCTGAGCGGCCCCGGTCCGCGCCCGTGGAGGTGTGCGGGCCGGGTGCCATCCACTCCGTGGGGGGTGCGGGGGGTGCGGGGGACGTGAGCTTGGGCTGGGCGGGCTTTGGCTGGGCGTGCTTTGGCTGGGCGGGGGCGAGGTGTTCGGCTCCGCCGGGGGCCGCCCCCTTGCCCGCCCTTCCCCAAGCTCTCGGCTTCGCTCGAGCAGGGGAGACCCCACTCGCCCCCGGGGGGCGACCCCGCCGCCCAAGGGGGCGGGGGGGGTAGGGGGTGGACGGCCCCGCCGCCAAAGGGCGCTGAGGGGGTAGGGGTGCGGGTGGCCCCACCGCCCAAGGGGGCTGGGGGTAAGGCGTGGGGGAAAGAGGCGGCCCCCGATGCCGTGAGGGGGCTTCGGGGGCCGTGCCGCTGCTCGTTCCGGTGATCCCACAGGTCAGGGCGGATTCGTGACGATCCGAGTTGCGGCTCTCCACACCCCTCCGGGTGTTCGTGCACCCGGAGGGGAGAGGGTGGCCGGCGCCGGGGGACAGGCCCGGCTCCGGCACGATTCGACGGGCTGTGCTCAGCCCAGGCGCTTGACCAGCGCGCGGTACTCGTCCCACAGCTCCTTGGGCGCGTGGTCACCGAAGGTGTTGAGGTGCTCGGGGACCAGGGCGGCCTCCTCGCGCCAGGCTTCCTTGTCCACGGTGAGCAGGAAGTCGAGGTCGGCCTCGGGGAGGTCGAGTCCTTCGGTGTCCAGGGACTCCTTGGTCGGCAGGATGCCGATCGGGGTCTCGACGCCGTCGGCCTTGCCGTCGAGGCGCTCGACGATCCACTTCAGGACGCGGCTGTTCTCGCCGAAGCCGGGCCACACGAACTTGCCCGCCTCGTTCTTGCGGAACCAGTTCACGTAGTAGATCTTCGGGAGCTTGGACTGGTCGGGCTTGTCGGCGCCGACCTTGACCCAGTGGTTCATGTAGTCGCCCATGTTGTAGCCGCAGAACGGCAGCATGGCGAACGGGTCGCGGCGCAGCTCGCCGACCTTGCCCTCGGCGGCGGCGGTCTTCTCACTGGCGACGTTCGCGCCGAGGAAGACACCGTGCTGCCAGTCGAAGGACTCGGTGACCAGCGGGACGGCGGTGGCGCGGCGGCCACCGAAGAGGATCGCCGAGATCGGCACGCCCTTGGGGTCCTCCCACTCGGGCGCGATGATCGGGCACTGTCCGGCCGGGACGGTGAACCGGGCGTTGGGGTGGGCGGCGGGGGTGCCGGACTCGGGGGTCCAGTCGTTGCCCTTCCAGTCCGTGAGGTGGGCCGGGGGCTCCTCGGTCATGCCCTCCCACCACACGTCGTTGTCGTCGGTGAGCGCGACGTTGGTGAAGACGGAGTTGCCCCACATCGTCTTCATGGCATTGGCGTTGGTGTGCTCGCCGGTGCCGGGCGCGACGCCGAAGAAGCCGGCCTCGGGGTTGATCGCGTAGAGGCGGCCGTCCTCGCCGAACCGCATCCAGGCGATGTCGTCACCGATGGTCTCGACGTTCCAGCCGGAGATCGTGGGCTCCAGCATGGCCAGGTTGGTCTTGCCGCACGCGGACGGGAACGCTGCCGCGACGTACTTCGCCTCGCCCTGCGGGGGCGTGAGCTTGAGGATGAGCATGTGCTCGGCCAGCCAGCCCTCGTCGCGGGCCATGACGGACGCGATGCGCAGCGCGTAGCACTTCTTGCCGAGCAGGGCGTTGCCGCCGTAGCCCGAACCGTAGGACCAGATCTCGCGGTCCTCGGGGAAGTGCGAGATGTACTTGGTGGAGTTGCAGGGCCACGGGACGTCGGCCTCACCCTCCTGGAGGGGGGCGCCCAGGGTGTGCACGGCCTTGACGAAGAAGCCGTCGGTGCCCAGCTCGTCCAGGACGGCCTGGCCCATGCGGGTCATGGTGCGCATCGAGACGGCGACGTACGCCGAGTCGGTGATCTCCACACCGATCGCGGACAGCGGCGAGCCGACCGGGCCCATGCAGAACGGGACGACGTACATCGTGCGGCCGCGCATCGAGCCGCGGAAGATGCCCTCCTTGCCGTCCTTGCCCTGGAACAGCTCCCGCATCTCGGCCGGGGCCTTCCAGTGGTTGGTCGGGCCCGCGTCCTCCTCCTTCTCGGAGCAGATGAAGGTGCGGTCCTCGACGCGTGCGACGTCGGAGGGGTCGGAGGCGGCGTAGTACGAGTTCGGGCGCTTGATCTCGTCGAGCTTCTTGAACGTGCCCTTGGCGACGAGCTCCGCACAGAGCCGCTCGTACTCGGCCTCGGAACCGTCGCACCAGACGATCCGGTCGGGCTCGGTGAGGGCTGCGATCTCGTCCACCCAGGAGACGAGCTCCTGGTGGCTGGTCGGGACGGTGGTGGGAGCCGCGATGTCGCGCGCCACGATTGCTCCTAAACGAGGGAAGTGTTGGTTTCTGCCCCGTGGGGGCTGCGACCCGGATGCTTCACTTCGTTCCCTGGCGCTCATCCGGTGCCGACCGCACTCATTTGATCATCGGTGCGATCCGCCCATCTGTCCAGGGGGCCGCCCACGTGAGCATCGCCACTTCCCGACAAGTGCCCCGTACGTGAGCATCACCACTCATCGCCCCGCGCGGCCAGAAGTTACGGACCCGTAGGTAGCATGCGAAGCATGACGTCGCATGCCGTGCCCGATCAGGTCACCGAGATCGATCCGCCCCCGGTCAAGCCGAAACTGCGCGGCTGGCTGCACGCCGGCATGTTCCCGGCGGTCCTGGTCGCGGGCATCGTGCTGATCGTGCTCGCGGACTCCACCCGGGCCAAAATCGCCTGCACCGTCTTCGTACTGACCGCGTGCATGCTCTTCGGCGTCAGCGCCGTCTACCACCGGGGCACCTGGGGCCCGATGGGCGAGGCGATCCTGCGCCGCCTGGACCACGCGAACATCTTCCTGATCATCGCGGGCACCTACACCCCGCTCACCATGCTGCTGCTCCCCGCGTCGACCGGCACCACCCTGCTGTGGGCGATCTGGGCAGCGGCCGGCGCGGGCATCGCCTTCCGGGTCTTCTGGGTCGGCGCCCCGCGCTGGCTCTACACCCCCTGCTACATCGCGATGGGCTGGGCCGCCGTCTTCTTCCTGCCCGACTTCCTGCGCGAGGGCGGTGTCGCCGTGCTGGTGCTGGTCGTCGCGGGCGGGCTGCTCTACAGCGCGGGCGGCGTGATCTACGGCCTCAAGCGGCCCAACCCGTCACCGCAGTGGTTCGGCTTCCATGAGGTGTTCCATTCCCTGACCCTTGCCGCGTTCGCCGCGCACTACGCGGCGATCTCGCTGGTGGCCTATTCGTCCTGACCCCCGCGATCCCCCCGGCCCCCGGCCCTGCCGGGGGCCGGCCTGACGACGCGGTGGCCGCGGCCTCGACGCCGCGGCCACCTGCCACGCCACGGCCGCCACCACGATCAGCACCACCGCGAGCACCGCCCCCGCCCCACCGAGCAGGAACCCCAGCACGCACAGGACCGCCACCGCCCCGGTGAGCGCGTTCACGAGTCTCCTCATGACTCCCCTTCCCCCTGCCACTCCGCACATCTGCCGTCATTTCACGGACAGTTCGCCTACCCCCCACGCATCGTGACATGCCGCACCGACAATCAAAGCCGCGCGAAGACGGCAGACAGCGAAGATGGCAGACAATGGCGCCATGGCCGCCCCGCACACCTCCCCCAGCACCCCGCACACCCGCCCCGGCCTGCGCGAACGCAAAAAGATCAAGACCCGTCTGGAGATCCGGCGGGCCACCTTCCGACTGGTTGCCGCCGAGGGCTGGGACGCCCTCACCATCGACCGGATCGCGGAGGAGGCGGAGGTCTCGCCGAGCACCGTGCTGCGGTACTTCCCCGTCAAGGAGGACATCGTCCTCACCGACGAGTACGACCCGGTACTGGAGAGCGCCCTGCGGAACCGGCCCGCCGGGGAGCCGCTGCTGGAGTCGGTACGGGCCGTGGTGACCGAGGCCATGCGCAAGTCCCTCGACGAACAGCAGGACGAGATGCTGCTGCGCACCCGCCTGATGCTGGAGGTGCCCGCGGTACGGGCCCGCATGGTGGAGAGCGTGCACACCACCAGCCGGATGCTGTGCCGCGTGATCGCGGAGCGCACCGGGAGGGACGCGGGCGAACTGGAGGTCCGGATCTTCGCCACCGGCCTGCTGGCGGCCGTACTGGAGACCACGCTGTACTGGGCGGAACGGGGCCAGCGCGACGACCTGGTGGACCTCATCGACCGCATGCTGCGCACCTTCGAGCGGGGACTCACCCGGATCGGGGGCTGAGTCCCCGCCTGTGCACGCAGGACACGAAGGAAGCACCGGCCCGCTCGGGCCCGCCCGCGAAGGCCCGAAGGCCCGAAGGCCCCGTCCGCCCGGGCCCCGGCCGCTTACGCCTCGTCCACTTACGCCCCGTCCGCTCGGGACCAGGCGCGCAGGCACCAGCCGCTCAGGCCTCCGCTGCCCCCACCTGTTCCGCCAGGACCGCCGGGTCGGCCGTCGGGGCCGCGCACACGAAGTGGCGGCAGACGTACGCCCCCGCCGGGCGGTCCGTCAGCAGGGGGAACTCCCCGGACGACGGCGCACCGAAGGCGACCACCGCGCCCGGAGCCGTACCCAGCAGGGCCGTGCGGTGCAGGGCGCGTGCCGCCGGGTCCGAGGGGGTGCCGACCACGGCGATCTCCCGGGGGCCGTCGAGTGCCGCCTCGGCGCCCGCCAGCCCCCAGCCGATGAAGCGCGGGGCGCGCGGGCCGAGCGCCCCGACCACGCCCAGTGCGCCCTCGGCCGCCTGCCGGTGGGCCTCGGAGCCCGTGTGGGCGGCGTACGAGAGCAGCGCCCCGGCCGCCGCGCTCCAGCCCGAGGGAGTGGCGTTGTCCGTCGGGTCCTGGGGCCGGCGGATGAGCTTCTCGGCGTCGTCCGCCGTGTCGAAGAGGGTGCCGCTCTCGCCGGTGAAGCGCATCAGCACGTGGTCGAGGAGGAAACCCGCGAAGTCCAGCCAGGCGCCCTCCCCCGTCACCGATGCCAGGGCGAGGAAGCCCTCCGCCACATCGGCGTAGTCCTCCAGCACGCCCGCGTTGGCCCCCGCCCGGCCGTCCTTGGAGGTGCGGGAGAGGCGGGCGTGGTCGTCCAGGTGGACCCGTACGAGAAGGTCCGCCGCCTCCGTCGCCCTTTCGATCAGGTCCGGGCGGTCGAAGTAGGCACCGGTCTCGGCGAGGGCGGCGACGGCGAGACCGTTCCAGGCGGCCACCACCTTGTCGTCGCGGCCGGGCGCGGGGCGCTGCGCGCGGGCCGCAAGCAGCCGGGAACGGATGCCCTCGATCCGGGCAGCGTCGGCCACCACCCCGTCGCTCTGCGGAAGCTGGAGCACCGAGGAGCCCTCCTCGAAGGTGCCCTCCTCCGTCACACCGAAGTACGCCGCCGCCAGCCGCGCGTCGTCCTCGCCCAGCACCTCCCGCAGCTGCGCGGGCGTCCACACGTAGTACGCACCCTCCACGTGGCGGCCCGTACCGTCGTCGCTGTCCGCGTCCAGTGCGGATGCGAATCCGCCCTCGCCGGTGCGCAGTTCCCTGACCAGGAAGTCGGCGGTCTCCAGCGCGACCCGCCGGGCGAGGTCGGACCCGGTGGCGCGCCACAGGTGGGCGTACACCCGGCACAGCAGCGCGTTGTCATAGAGCATCTTCTCGAAGTGCGGTACCAGAGGCCCATTTGCCTTCGGCGTGAGCACGTAGCGGTGAAATCCGCCTCCCACCTGGTCGTACAGGCTCGAACAGGCCATCGCGCCGCACAGCCCGTCCGCCATCTCCAGCGCTGCTACGGAACCGGACCGCGCATGGTGGCGCAGCAGGAACTCGATCACCATCGACGGCGGGAACTTGGTGTCTCCTTTGAACCAGCCGCTCGCGGGGTCAATGTCCCGAGTCAACTTGAGGAGCGCAAGCGCCTGGGTCTCCTCGGAGGGCATCCCGACTTCACCGGTATGTAGCACGCGCTCGGCAAGATCTTTAGTGATCTTCCCCGCGACTTCTCCCACCTCGTCCCGTCGGCTCGTCCAGGCGTTGTGCACGCCTTCCAGCACCTGACGGAAGGACGCCATGCCATGGCGTGCCTCGGGCGGGAAGTACGTTCCGAAGTAGAAGGGCTCCCCGTCCGGCGTCATGAAAACCGACATGGGCCAGCCGCCCTGCCCGGTGGCGGCCTGCACTGCCTCCATGTAGACGGCATCGACGTCCGGGCGCTCCTCGCGGTCGACCTTGACGGAGACGAAATGCTCGTTCATGTACGCAGCGATGTCGTGGTCCTCGAAGGACTCGTGCGCCATGACGTGACACCAATGGCATGAGCTGTAGCCGACGCTCAGGAACACGGGAACACCACGCCGTCGGGCTTCTTCGAACGCCTCCCCCTCCCATGGCCACCAGTCGACGGGGTTGTCCGCGTGCTGGAGGAGGTACGGGGATGCGGCCTGCGCGAGTCGGTTGGACATGCCCCCATCCTCGCGCACCTGCCTGCGCCCCGCCCCTACGCCACAGGGCCGACGAACCAACGGGGGAAAGAGAGCCGGCTCCGTGCCCGTAGAGCAGTCCGCCTTACACCGGGGACACACAGGAACGGGACCTATCTCGCAGGCGATCCGGTGATCGTGTCCTCCTTCGAAAGCCAGTCGAACTCCAGCCGTTCCAAGATCGGGGTGTGATCCCCCTGCCGTACTGCGGGCTTGACGGTGATGCCCTTCTTCCCAAGGGCGCTCTTCAGGAGCATCCGCTTGTCCACCATGTCCGCCGCTTCCCATACCTCGCGCAGGGCGCCGATCTGGGTGAGGGAAGAGTGGTCTGCCTCCGCGTCCAGCGCCGCAAGGGTCGCCGCGGTGCTCTCGATAACGGCGCGCTGCCCTTCGCTCAGCTCCTCGAAGCGGTCTTCGTCCATCTTCCCGTACACGTAGAAGTCGTCTTCGAGCTTCCTCACACGCTGGTGGGCGGCCACAAGGGCCTTCTGTGCCTCTGCCTTCTTCGCCTGCGTTTCGGGGTCCGCGAAGGCGAGCCACCGGCGGGCCATCTCCATGGCCACCGGGTCGTCCGGCGCAAGGCCCGTCACGTGGTGGATCCACGCCTGTCCCACCGCGTGGTCGATCCGGTCGGCGAGGGTCACCACGCCGTCGCAGATCGACTTGCCCCGCGTCTGCCGGATCTCACACCGGTACCGTCCACCGCGGTGGCTCATCGAGCCACCACACGGTTCGAGCTCACCGCTGCCCGTCTTGTCTCGCAGCCGTCCGCATCGGTAGCTCCCTGTTCCCAGGTACTTCGCTTCCGGCTTTCCCTTCGCCCACCGCTCATCGGTTCGTCCGGCGATGAGGGCCTTGATCTGGAACCATTCGCCCGGCGTGACAACCCCCTTGCCGCACATGACTACTTCGCCCTTCTCATTGCGCAAGGGCTGGCCGTACCCCTCCCAACTGTCCAAGGGGTTGCCGTGCTCATCCGTCCTGCGTCGCCGGATCGGGACCATGCCCGCGAAGAGCGGGGACTGAGCCAGCTTGCTCACCGCCGTGGGCGACCAGGTGGCGCCGCTCCGGGTCCGGTGACCCTCCTCATTGAGGCGGTGGGCCGTGTCCTTTGTCGTCTTCTTGCCGAGCAGGAGATCCGCCAGCCTGCGAGCAGTGCCGTACTCATCGGGATGGGGCTCTACCTTGCCGCTTCCGGGTGCGCTGAAGAGACCGAACGGTGGCCTGCCCGTTCCTCGTCGGCCTTCCGCCTTGTGCGAGTCATGGCCGATCTTCACGCGCTTCGCCATGTCCTTCGCCTCTTCCCTGGCGCGTTCGCTCAGGATCGCGAAAACCATGCGGCCGCCCTGCGACGAGTCCAGCCCTTCCGATACCGAGATGAGCCGCGATTTCCGGCGGTCGAACTCGTCGAGCATCCGGCCCACGGCCCCCATACCGCGCCGGTCGAAGCGGTCCGTCTTCCACACACCGAGCGTCTTGGACTTGCCGTCCATGATCGCTTGTGGGGCCTTCTCGAACTCCCTTCGCCGTACGTAAGTCTTGGAAGCCGAGAGTTGCTCACACCAGACGTGCCGGATCTGAACCCCATTTGCCCGTGCCCGGCACACCACGTCTCGCAGATGCCCCCGCAGCGTGGCCAGGTCCTACTTCTTGCTGCTGCGTCGCAAGTAGGCATCCATGAGGCCGGACGGGTCCCCAGTCGCCGGCCTGTCCAACCCCAGGGTTTCCATTTCCTCAGGGCTGAGCCCCAGCCCGACGAGCGTCGCGTGATCCTCGCGCATCACAATCCCCCTCTGTTCTCAAGAAAAGGGTAGGGAAGTGACGGGTCTGGAACAGCTGATTTCCTAAAGTGCGGGACGAGCCATGTGTGGTGCACGAGTAGCGGGTGAAACCGCGGCCGAGCTGTTCGTAGATGCCGCCGCGGGCCATCTCCTCGCAGGTGTCGCAGGCCATCTGGAGGGCCTTCGCCGACATCGTCTCCTGCTGTGCCGTGCTGAACTGCTGATGAGGTGCGTTGCCAACGAACGCCCACACCTGTCCCGCGGGAAGCTCGGCACAGCCGAGCAGACGCGGGTGCTCGGGGCGCGGAAGCCGCAGGCTCCGGCGGAGCACGGGCCACCGCCTGACGCTTTCGCTGATGGCGTGCGACCCGGGGCGCCCGTAGCTGGGGCGCACGCCCGAAAGTAGGCGGGCGCGGGGCGCACAAGGTCCTGGCTCCGGCCTTTCACGGCCGGAGCCCGCGATCACGCGCCGCGCCCGGGCTGCCGCCGGGCCGTCAGTCGCTCTTGCCGGGGCCCTCCGGGCCGGGCCCGGCGGCTGAGCCCGGACGGGTGCCGGGTTCGGGGTCCGAGGGGGCCTTGGCCGTCGGGGCCTTGGAGCCGGCCGCCGCCAAGGCCTTCTCGCCCTCCGCCGGCACCGCGTCCGGGTCCGGGGCCTCCTCGAAGGAGACCTTGCCCATGTGCCGGTTCATCGACTTCATCAGCGCCCACACCCCGACCGCCAGCGCCGCGAACACCAGGAACCCGAGGATGCCCGGGGTCACCTTGTTCTTGTCGAACTTGTCGTCGGCGGCGAGCGGGACCAAGTGAGTCATTGCCAGGGAAACGTTCACACTAGGCATTGTCGCGGATGCCCGCGAAGAGGTCGCTCTCGGGGAGGGAAGTCGGCACCAGAGCCTTCGCGAGCTCGTACTCCTCGGTCGGCCAGACCTCCTGCTGGATCTCCATCGGGATCCGGAACCAGCCGCCGTCCGGGTCGATCTGCGTGGCGTGCGCGATGAGCGCCTTGTCGCGGATCTCGAAGAACTCGGAGCACGGTACGAAGGTGGTCAGCGTCCGCTCCTCGCGCTCGAACTCCTTCCAGCGCTCCAGCCACTCCCCGTACGGCGACTCCAGGCCGCGCGCCAGCAGCGCCTCGTGCAGGGCGACCGTGCGGGGCTTGTTGAAGCCCTGGTTGTAGTAGAGCTTGAGCGGCTGCCAGACCGGGCCGAACTCGTCCTCGGGGAAGGCCGCCGGGTCGCCCGCGCCGTCGAAGGCCACCATCGTGATCTTGTGGGTCATGATGTGGTCGGGGTGCGGATAGCCGCCGTTCTCGTCGTACGTCGTGACGACCTGCGGACGGAAGGCACGGATCGACTTCACCAGACGGCCGGCCGCCTCCTGGACGTCCTCCAGCGCGAAGCAGCCCTCGGGCAGCGGCGGCAGCGGGTCCCCCTCGGGCAGCCCGGAGTCGACGAAGCCGAGCCACTCCTGCTTGACCCCGAGGATCTCGCGGGCCTCGGCCATCTCCTTGGCCCGTACCTCGTGGATGTGCTCCTCGATGTACTTGTCGCCCTGGAGCTTCGGATTGAGGATGGAGCCGCGTTCCCCGCCCGTGCAGGTCACGACATGGACGTCCACCCCCTCGGACACGTACTTCGCCATGGTGGCCGCACCCTTGCTCGACTCGTCGTCGGGGTGGGCGTGCACGGCCATCAAGCGCAGCTGCTCAGTCAAGATCTCGATCCTCGGTGATCCGGGCGCCCTCGGTGTCTGCGGCGCAAAGTGCGACTCCTATAGTGACCGAACCGGGGGCGGGAAATATTCCTGAACCCTGTGCACAGCCGGAGGATCACAGCATGAACGCGGTACGTGACGGAGCTCCCGGCGCCACCCCCGAAGGACGCTACGGCCGTTCCGCCGACGAGAGCGCGGACCGCAAGCTGAAGATCATCGGCATGGTCCTGGGAGTGCTGCTGCTCCTGGTGATCGGCTGGATCGGGTACGGGTACGTCTCGAAGCAGGTCATCAGCGCCGAGATGATCAAGTTCGACCTGAATTCCTCGCAGACCGAGGTGCGGGTGCACCTGGAGATCCGCAAGGACGCCGACGCCACCGGGACGTGCACGGTGCGGGCGCTCGCCGAGAGCGGCGCGGAGGTCGGGCGCAAGGACGTGCGGATCACGGCGAAGGGCACGAGCCGGATCGACGAGATCTACTCGATCCGTACGACGGCGAAGGCGACCAGCGCGGAGCTGCTGAGCTGCACCGAGGACAGCCGGTAGCCCCTGCGGCCGTGGGTCTCCGCCGCCGCAAGGACCCCGCCGCCGCACGCCCCCTGCGACCGTACGGCCCCCCGCCGGCGTACGGACCCCTGGCCGTACGGACCCGCGCGGCCGCATGCCCCCTGCGGTCGCACGGCCCCCGCCGCTCCCAGGAGCGGCCTTCCGGCCCTTCCGGCGCCGCTGGCACCCCCGGCGCACGCGCCCATGATCGGCCTCTGACCTGCATTGATACCGTTCTGACAGTTTTACTCCTCCCCCTGAGGGCATCGAATTGTTAGGCTCGTGGTTTCGCCCGCCCGTGGAGGCACATCCTTCTGGGGTAGGGCGATGCTTTGTTATCCGTAACTTCGAGGAGCACCTGTGACCCAGACCAGCGACGACGTCACCTGGCTGACCCAGGAGTCGTACAACAAGCTCGTGGAAGAGCTGGAGTACCTGTCGGGTCCGGCGCGCGGTGAGATCACTGCGAAGATCGCGGCGGCCCGTGAGGAGGGCGACCTCCGTGAGAACGGCGGGTACCACGCGGCCAAGGAGGAGCAGGGCAAGCAGGAGCTCCGCATCCGCCAGCTGAAGCAGCTCCTGGAGCGCGCCAAGGTCGGCGAGGCCCCCACCACCAGCGGTGAGGCGGCTCCCGGCATGGTCGTGAAGATCGCCTTCGACGGTGACGAGAGCGACACGATGACCTTCCTGCTCGCCTCCCGCGAGTACCCCAGCTCGGACATCGAGACGTACTCGCCGCAGTCCCCGCTGGGTACCGGCGTGATCGGCAAGAAGGTCGGCGAGGACGCCGAGTACGAACTGCCGAACGGCAAGAAGGCCATGGTCCGCATTCTGGAGGCGACGCCCTACCAGGGCTGAGCCACCCGGACCCGTACCGTACGGGGATGCCCCCGGCCGCCACTGGCGGCCGGGGGCATCCCCGCTTCTCGTTCTGCGCCTGCGGTCAGGCCGTCGCCGAGCGGTACTTGCGGACGGCGAGCGTCCGGAAGACCAGGATGATCACGACCGACCAGATCAGGGACGCCAGGACCGGATGTTCCATGGGCCAGGCCCCGGTGACCGACACGGGCCTGCCTTCGATGGTGTTGCCGAACAGCTCGCGGGCCGCCTGCACGGTGGCGCTGAACGGGTTCCACTCAGCGACGTGCTGGAGGAAGGACGGCATTCCGTCGACCGGCACGAAGGCGTTCGAGATGAACGTCAGCGGGAAGAGCCAGATCAGCCCGCCCGAGGTGGCCGCCTCGGGGGTGCGGACCGAGAGTCCGATCAGCGCGCCGATCCACGAGAACGCGTACCCGAGCAGGAGCAGCAGGGCGAAGCCGGCCAGCACCTTCGGGATCGCCTCGCTGGTGCGCCAGCCGATCAGCAGAGCCACCACCGCCAGCACGACGAGGGTGAGCGCGGTCTGCACCAGGTCGGCCAGGGTGCGGCCGGTGAGGACCGCGCCGCGGGCCATCGGCAGTGACCGGAAGCGGTCGATGAGGCCCTTGTGCATGTCGTCGGCGATACCGGCCCCCGCGCCGGCCGTCGCGAAGGTGACCGTCTGCGCGAAGATGCCCGCCATCAGGAAGTCCTTGTAGGCCTGGGCGCTGCCGGGCGGGGCCCCGGGGATGTTGATCGAACCGCCGAAGACATACGTGAAGAGCACCACGAACATGATCGGCTGGATCAGTCCGAAGATGATCATCTCGGGGATGCGCATCATCCGGATCAGATTGCGCTTGGCGACCACCAGCGAGTCGGTGACCGACTGGGTGAGGGCTCCCTTGGGCGGCGGGGCCTGGGTGCGTTCCGCAACGATGCTCACTTCTTGGCCACCTCTCGCGGCGTCGCGTCCTGGGTCGCGCCCTCCGTCTCGTCGGCCTGTGCCGCGTGTCCCGTCAGGGAGATGAACACGTCGTCGAGGGTGGGACGGCGCAGTCCGATGTCGTCGATCTCCACGCCGCGGGCGTCGAGTTCGCGGATGACCTCGGCGAGGAGCTTGGCGCCGCCGGTGACCGGGACGGTCAGCTTGCGGGTGTGCTCCTCGACCTTGGTGGCGCCCTTGCCGAAGCCGTGCAGGACGTCGTCGGCGAGCGCGATGTGTTCGCGCTCGTGGACCACGACCTCGATGCGCTCGCCACCGGTGCGGGCCTTGAGCTGGTCGGACGTACCTCGGGCGATGACCTTGCCGTGGTCGATGACGCAGATGTCGTGGGCGAGGTGGTCGGCCTCCTCCAGGTACTGGGTGGTGAGGAGGAGGGTGGTGCCGCCGGCCACCAGGTCCTGGATGACCTCCCAGAGCTGCTGGCGGTTGCGGGGGTCGAGGCCGGTGGTCGGCTCGTCCATGAACATGACCGGCGGGGAGACCACGAGGGCGGCCGCGAGGTCGAGGCGGCGGCGCATGCCGCCGGAGTACGTCTTGGCGGGGCGGTCCGCCGCGTCGGCCAGGTTGAAGCGGTCCAGGAGCTCGGCCGCGCGGATCTTGGCCGCCTTGGCGGGCATCTGGTAGAGCCTGCCGACCATCTGGAGGTTCTCGCGGCCGGTCAGGTATTCGTCGACGGCGGCGAACTGACCGGACAGGCCGATCGAGCGGCGTACTTCGTTGGGATGCCTGAGCACGTCGATGCCCGCGACGACCGCCTTGCCGCTGTCGGGCTGGAGCAGGGTGGTGAGCACCCGGACGGTGGTCGTCTTGCCCGCTCCGTTGGGACCGAGCAGGCCGAGGACGGTGCCTTCGGGGACATCGAGATCGACGCCGTCCAGAGCCTTTACGTTGCCGAAGGTCTTGACCAGACCCTCGGCGTAGATGGCGCCTGGCATAAGGGTTCCCCCAGTTGGTGGGTGGGTTCCTACGCGAATTTTAGGTTTGCCCGGCGGCGGGCGCCCGGCGAAGCGAATGCGCGAGACACACCATAACGCGATACATCGCGTCTGGAGAAGGGTTTTCCAGGGCTACGCCACGACCAGATATCCCGCGTGCTTCAGTGCCTCCCGCACCTCGGCGCAGTGCTTGGGCCCCTTCGTCTCCAGCTGCAACTCGACCTCCACTTCCGTGAGTCCGAGCCGCGGGTCGGTCCGTCCGTGACTCACGTCCACGACGTTAGCGTCCACCACTGACAACACCCCGAGAAGATTCGCGAGCGCCCCTGGACGGTCCGTCAAGCGCAACCGGAGCGACAGATAACGACCCGCGGCGGCCATTCCGTGCCGCAAAGTGCGCTGCATCAGAAGCGGATCGACGTTTCCGCCCGACAGCACCGCCACCACCGGCCCCTCGAACGACTCCGGCCGGCTCAGCAGCGCCGCCACCGGACTCGCCCCCGCCGGTTCCACCACCAGCTTGGCCCGCTCCAGGCACAGCAGCAGCGCCGAGGACAGCTCGTCCTCGCTCACCGTCCGCACCTCGTCGACGAGCTCCGCGACGAGCGCGAACGGCACGTCGCCGGGCCGGCCCACCTTGATCCCGTCGGCCATCGTCTGGAGCGTGTCCAGGGTGGTGGGGTGCCCGGCGGCCAGCGACGGCGGGTAGGCGGCCGCGCCCTCCGCCTGCACGCCGACGATCCGCACGTCGGGCCGCAGCGCCTTGACCGCGACCGCGATACCGGCCGCGAGCCCGCCGCCGCCCACTCCGACGACGAGGGTCGCCGCCTCGGGGCACTGCTCCAGGATCTCCAGGCCGACCGTGCCCTGCCCGGCGATGATGTCGGGGTGGTCGAAGGGGTGGATGAAGACCGCACCGGTCTGCCGTGCGTACTCCTGCGCGGCGGCCAGCGTCTCGTCGACGACCTGTCCGTGCAGCCTCACCTCGGCGCCGTACTCGCGGGTGGCCGCGACCTTCGGCAGCGGTGCGCCGACCGGCATGAACACCGTGGAGCGCACGCCCAGCAGCGAGGACGCGAGCGCGACGCCCTGGGCGTGGTTGCCCGCGCTGGCCGCCACCACTCCGGCGGCACGCTCCTCGGGGGAGAGCCCGGCGATCCGGATGTAGGCCCCGCGCAGCTTGAAGGAGCCGGTGCGCTGGAGGTTCTCGCACTTGAGGTGGACGGGGGCGCCGACCAGGCGGGTGAGGTGGCGGCTGCCCTCCATGGGCGTGCACCTGGCCACCCCGGCGAGCATCTTCTGGGCACCCCGGATGTCGTCCAGGATCAGGGCGGGGGCGGGGAAGCGGTAGTTCATGGCCGCCAGTCTGGCAGGGAGCGCGGGGTGCACTCCTGTCGGCGCCGGGCCCGGCGCCGGGCCCCGCCCGGACGGCGAACGTGCACGTCAGGCGCGGATGCGCGGTCCTGGCCCGGTCCTTCGGGGCCGGTCGCGCGGCCCTTCGGAGCGCGCTTCGGGCCTCCCCGGAGCCCGCCCCGGGCCTCCCCGGAGCCCGCCGCCGGACCGCTCGGCGCCTGCCGACAGGCTCTCCCGCCGCGAAGTTATCCACAGGTTTGTGCAGCGCCGGTACGGGTCGCGCACCATCCGCGTACCCTTGGCGCACCAACCGACCACCGTACGAAGAGAGCCCGAGCCATGCCCCCCACCCAGGACATGACGACCGACCCCGCCGCCGGTCTCCTCGATGCCCTCCAGCACCAGGTGGCCGTCTTCGCCCGGCGCGCCGAGCAGACCCGCCTCGGCGGCCTCGGCCAGGTGCGCAATTCGATGGACCGCGCGGCCTATCTGCTGCTCAACCGGCTCGACCAGGAGGGGCCGATGGGCGTCAAGGCGCTCGCCGCGGGCATGGGCATCGACTCCTCGACCGTGACCCGGCAGGTCGCACCGCTCGTCGACAGCGGGCTGGTCAAGCGCACCTCGCACCCGGAGGACGGGCGTGCGGTGGTCCTTCAGCTGTCGCCGCGCGGGAAGGCCAGGCTCGACGAGGTGCGCTCCTCGCGGCGCGAGCTGATGGCGCAGGTGACGGACGGCTGGAGCGAGGACGAGCGCGAGGCGTTCACCACTCTGCTGACCCGTTTCAACTCGGCGCTCTCCGCCCGCCAGTCGGCGAGCACGGGCGACACCCCGCCCCATTCCTGACCACCGGGCACTCCCCCCGTACCGCCGGGCCGGCCGCGCCCGGCCCCCTTCTCTCAGGCGCGCACCGCCAACCCCTTGACCTGACCCGCCCTCCAGTCCTCATATGAGGACTGGAGGGCGGACGAGGAGTCACGGTGAGCGAGCGCGAGGAAGCCCAACAGCGGCGCCGCGCAAGGGAGTTCGAAGCCTTTGTCGCGGGCGCGACGGGCCGGCTGCTGCATGCCGCGACCCTGCTCACGGCCGAACCCGCCGACGCCAACCCCCGCGCCCAGCGGCTGCTCGCGGCCGCCCT
Organism: Streptomyces sp. NPDC058663; assembly: GCF_042716745.1. Taxonomy (NCBI): domain Bacteria; kingdom Bacillati; phylum Actinomycetota; class Actinomycetes; order Kitasatosporales; family Streptomycetaceae; genus Streptomyces; species Streptomyces sp. NPDC058663. The sequence continues at coordinate 50,871 of NZ_JBHXRV010000015.1, read as the reverse complement.
CACCACCACGTACGCCCGGTGGGAGAGCCTGCGCGGCGAGGATCCGTACGACCGCACCCGCCAGGCGCTCGCCACCCGTTTCGCCCGCGGCTCCTGGCACCACCGCCCCCGCCGCGGCCCCCGTCATGGCGGGCCGCTGGAGGTGCTCGGCCCGCGGGCGCGGCTGATCGTGGTGCTGCGGCTGTACGAGGGCATCCCGCAGGAGCAGACCGCCGCCCTGCTGGGGCTGCCGGAGCGGCGGGTGCGCACGCTGTGCGCCCGGGCGGTGGCCAGGGTGTACGAGGACACGCGCGCACGGGAGCGGGCGGAGGCGGAGACCCGGGAGCGGGAGTCCGGCTCCGGCGGTCCGCTGGAGCGGGGGCCGGGCGCGGGCTCCCGACCGGTGGCCGCGCCATGAGCAGGGCCAAGCACGAGCAGGACGAGGTGCGGCTGCTGCTGGAGCGGGCCCCGCACCCGCCCGTACCGGCGGATCTGCTGGCACGGGCGACGGAGCGGGGCGGACGCGCGTGGCGGCGGCGCCGGGTGGTGCGGCGGGTGCTGTGGGTGCTGGCGGTACTGGTGTGCGTGGCGTTCCTGGTGTGGGCGTCGCTCGCACAGCCGTGGCTGGCTCCACCGGCGGACAGCACTCCGCCGGTGGAGGGCCTGTGAGCGACGCACGTCCCGCTGTCAGCCGTCCGGCCACTCGGATGCGCGGCCACTCGGCGCGCGGCGCGCCGCTCACCCGCACAGCCACTCGCCGCGCTGACGCACGACCACTCACCCCGCAGCCACTCACCCGTCCAGCCACACACGCCTCACCCCAGCGCCTGCTTGAGGTCGGCGAGCAGGTCGTCGGCGGACTCGATGCCGACGGACAGCCGTACGAGGTCGGCGGGCACCTCCAGCGCGGAACCGGCCACCGAGGCGTGCGTCATCCGGCCCGGGTGCTCGATCAGGGACTCCACACCGCCGAGGGACTCCCCGAGCGTGAACAGCCGGGCCCGGTTGCAGACCTCGACAGCGGCCTCCTCGCCGCCGGCGACACGGAAGGACACCATGCCGCCGAAGGCCTTCATCTGCTTGGCGGCGACCTCGTGCCCGGCGTGCTCGGGCAGTCCCGGGTAGAGCACCTGGCTGACCTTGGGGTGCGCGGTCAGCATGTCGGCGACCCGGGTCGCGTTGTCGCTGTGCCGGTCCATGCGGACGGCGAGGGTCTTGATGCCGCGCAGCACCAGCCAGGCGTCGAAGGGGCCGGCGACCGCGCCCATCGCGTTCTGGTGGTACGCCAGTTCCTCCGCGATCTGTGCGTCGTTGGTGACGAGCGCGCCGCCGACGACGTCCGAGTGCCCGCCCATGTACTTGGTCGTCGAGTGCACGATCACGTCGGCGCCCAGCGCGATCGGCTGCTGGAGGTAGGGGCTGGCGAAGGTGTTGTCGACGACCAGCTTCGCGCCCGCGGAGTGCGCGATCTCGGCGACGGCGGCGATGTCGGTGATGCCGAGCAGCGGGTTCGACGGGGTCTCGACCCACACCACCTTCGTACGGGGCGTGAGCGCGGCCCGGACCGCCGCCGGGTCGGAGGTGTCGGCGACCGACCACTCGACGCCCCACCGGGAGACGACCTTGGCGAACAGCCGGAAGGTGCCGCCGTACGCGTCGTTGGGGATCACCACGTGGTCGCCGGGCGACAGCAGTGTCCGCAGCAGGCAGTCCTCGGCGGCCAGCCCCGAGGCGAAGGCCAGCCCGCGCCGCCCGCCCTCCAGTGCGGCGAGGTTCTCCTCCAGGGCGGTACGGGTGGGGTTGGCGCTGCGGCTGTACTCGTATCCGCCGCGCAGACCGCCCACCCCGTCCTGCTTGTACGTCGACACCTGGTAGATCGGCGGTACGACGGCACCGGTCAGCGGGTCGGCGGTGTTGCCGGCGTGGATGGCGAGGGTCTCGAAGGCGCGCTCGGCGCCGCTGTCGTGGCTCATGGGCCCGAGGGTAGTTCGCCGTGCGGAGTGCCGCGTCCGCTGTCCGGGACAACGGCCGAATGCAGTGTCCGGGAGAATGGGTTCATGGAGATTCTCTGGTTCCTGATCGCGGTGCTCCTGCTGGGTGCCGCCCTCGGTCCTTTCCTGCTGCGCAGGCGGGGCGGCATCCGGCTGGCCGCGCCCGGGTCGCCGGACGCGGCCGACCCGGAGGACTACGGGTTCGTACGGCAGGAGGCGCTCGACGTGCGGCTGCCGGGGCCCGACCAGGACCTCCTCGACGTACTGGACGTCGTACAGCGCACGCAGGACTGGCGGGCGGCCGCGCAGCTGCTGGCGGGCACGCCGAAGGAGGGCGAGGTCCGCTGGCAGCGGGTGCAGTCCTTCGCGGGTGCGGCCTCCCTGGAACTGGCCCAGCGGCCGGGTGAGGGCGGGCGCTGGCTGCGCGACTGGCGGTCCCAGTCGCCGAAGGACGCGGGCGGTGCGGAAGTTCACGCAGAGTTCTTGGTGCAGCAGGCCTGGCGGTCCTCCTCGACGGGCAAGGACGACTTCCGCGTCATCCTGGAGGAGGCGAAGGAGCTGTGCGCCCGGGCCGCGCTGCTCGCGCCAGGTGACCCGGTGCCGTACATCATCGAGCTCTCCGTCGCGCGCGGACTCGGTTATCCGCGGGCGGAGTTCGACCAGCTGTGGGCGAAGGTGATCGACCGCGCACCGACGCATCTGGGGGCGCATCTGGTCGCCCTGCACTACCTGTCGGAGAAGTGGCACGGCTCGCGCGCCGAGGCGGACACCTTCGCGACCCACGCGGCCTCGCGCGCCCCGCAGGGCTCGCTGCTCGCCGCCCTGCCGCTCTTCTCGGTCTACGACCACCTGCCCGAGGTGATCCTGGTCAGCAGCTTCTACCAGAGCGCGGTCGTCTCCCGGGCGGTGGAGGGCGCGCTGTACGCGGTGCACGCGGCCCGCGCCGACGACCCGATGCTGGCGCACGTCCGCCACATGCTGGTCCTCTTCCTGGTCCGCTCGGAGCGCTGGGCGGAGGCGGTCAAGCAGATCGCCGCGGTGGACGGCTACGTGGGCGCCCTCCCCTGGACCCACCACCCCGACCCGGCCGCCGACTACACCCTGCACCGCAACCTGGCCGTGGCGGGCTACGAGGCGAACGGGGGGAACCCGGCGACGCTGCGGGGGTGACGGGGGCCTCGGGTGACGCTGCGGGGCCGGGGACGGTACGGAGGCGGACGGCACGGAGGTCGCGAGCGGCACCCCGGTGGCAGGCCGGACGAGGCCGACAAGGCCGCTGAACAGGCCTTGTCCGGACGTGCGTACACTCCCTCCACCCCCCACTCCGTGCATCTCGATGCTTCTTTCTGGGGGATTCGCCCAACCATGGCGCTACTTGTCTTCGTCGTTCTGCTGCTGGTCGGGGGCTGGCTCTGGTACGGCCTGCTGCCGCTGCGCTGGCAGAACTCACGTCTGGCCGGGCCGGACGCCGCACTGCAACGAGCCTGCCGGGCCGCCTCCCGTGGACGCTGGGAGCCCGCCGCCGAGCTCTTCGCGGACGCCGGTCAGGACTGGGAGCGCCGCGCCCTGTACGCCCAGCGGCTGGGGCATCTCGCTGCCTGGAGAAGCGACGGCTGGCTGAAGGCGTGGCAGGAGGCCCGCCCCGAGGGCCGGGACGTGGCGCTCGTGGTGGCCCGGGCCCGGGTGGTGTACGCGTGGAAGCTGCGGGGGCATGCACGCGCGGTGCAGACGTCGCGGAAACAGTTCGAGGGATTCCACCGGGAGTTGCGCACCTCGCGCGGCGATCTCGCGAGGGCCGCCGCGCTGCACCCCGACGACCCCTCACCATTCATCGCGGAAATCTGGACGGCGCTCGGGCTCGGCTACCCGAACAGGGAAATGCACGCGCTGTGGGCGGAGATCACGGTCCGGGCGCCACACCACTTCGAGGCGCACACCAGCGCCCTTCAGTACTGGACCGCGAAGTGGCAGGGGTCGAACAAGCTTGCGCGCGAATTCGCGGAGAAGGCGGCGGCCGGGGCACCGCCGGGCAGCCTTCTGTCCGTACTCCCGCTGCTCGCATGGTACGAGGCTGAAGGGTACGAGCTGGGCGAGCCCGGATTTCGTAGCGCGCGAATCCGGGCACTGACGGACGCCGCGCTGGCCGACGTGGCCCTGGCGGACGCGCACCACCCGCGGCTGCCCGAGGTACGGCACGTGCTGGCGTACTTCCTGTACATGCAGGGCCGGTACAGGGCGGCCAGGGAGCAGTTCCGCAAGGTCGACGGCTACACCGAGGCGCTGCCGTGGCGCTACCACCGGGTCAAGCAGTTCGCCTACCGAGTGGCCCGCAACCGGACGGCTCACGGCGCACTGACGGAGCGGCGTGTCCGCTGACAGACCACTGCGACGAATGACGGATCACCGTGACCGCTGACCTGGTGTGGCAGCCGGCCGTCAAGAGGTTTCGCCGGGCCGTGCAGCCCCCGGGCCGCCCGTGTCCCGGCTTCGCGGCACCGGCGGAATCAGCGGCTCTCCCCATGCGTTCCCCCTACGAGCCCTCCCCCGGCTCCCGACCTTCCGACCCCACGTACAAGGAGCCAGTCCCATGCTCTTCGGCCGTACGCCGCAGCTCCCCACCCCCGAGCAGGCCCTGAAGGGCCGCGCGACCCCGGAATTCGAGGTCCCGTCCCGGCACACGGTCCTCGGCAACCCGCTGTCCGGCCCGTACCCCGCGCACCTGGCGGTCGCCGACTTCGGTCTGGGCTGCTTCTGGGGCGCGGAGCGGAAGTTCTGGCAGACCAAGGGCGTGTGGACGACCCTCGTCGGTTACCAGGGCGGCTACACCCCCAACCCTGCGTACGAGGAGGTCTGTTCGGGCCTCACCGGGCACACCGAGGTGGTCCGGGTGGTCTTCGACCCGGCCGTCGTCTCGTACCCCACCCTTCTGAAGCTCTTCTGGGAGTCCCACAACCCCACCCAGGGCTTCCGCCAGGGCAACGACGTGGGCACCCAGTACCGCTCCGCGATCTACCCGCACACCCCGGAGCAGGCCGTCGAGGCGGAGGCCTCGCGCGCCGCCTTCCAGGAGGTCCTGACGGGTGCCGGCTTCGGCACGATCAGCACGGAGATCCTCCCGGCCGCCGACAACCCCTTCTACCCGGCCGAGCCGTACCACCAGCAGTACCTGGACAAGAACCCGGACGGCTACTGCGGCATCGGCGGTACGGGCGTCACCCTGAGCGCCCCCTCGGAAACCAACTGGGGCCGCTCCTGCCCGACGGGCATCGCGTCGGCCGACGGCTGACCCCCGGACCGTGCCCTGACCGCGACCACCGCCGAGGACCTCTGCTCCGATGAACGACGCGCCGAACGACCGTCTGACGCCTGACGCCGCCGCCGTCCTCGACGCCCTGCTGGACGGGCCGGGGGCGGTGCTCGCGGCGTTGCGGGAGCAGGTTCCGCATGTGCGGGTGGCGGGGTGGTGCGGGTGTGGGTGCGCCACCGTGGATCTGGCGGTGGACCGGAGCGTCGTGGCCGCTGCTCCGCCGCACGACAGTCCCGTGGTGGAGGGGTTCTACGGGGAGTCGGCGCACGGGGCGGGGGTGATGCTGTTCACGAGTGAGGGGTACCTCTCCGGCATGGAGATCTACACCGCCGCGGACGAGCCGCTCACCGTCTGGCCGGGGCCGGGCGGGCTGACCGTTTCCGCCTGACGGGCCGACTGCCCCCGGAGTACGCACCTGTGGGGTGCCGCACCTGGTCGGCTCATGCCACTTCTCCGCCGTGCGCCGACGGTGTCGTCTACCGTTCCCGGAGTGATCATCACAGCCTCCCGGGCGGGCCCGCCCCCTGTGGGGCGACGACGTGAGGAGAGGCGCCGTGCAGCATCACATACGCCCCGAAGGGGCTCCGCCGGTCAATGGGTACAGCCATGCCGTGGCCTTCGACGGGCCCATGGTGGTGGTTTCCGGGCAGGTTCCGGTGGACGGTGCGGGGCGGGTGGTCGGCGAGGGGGATGCCGAGGCGCAGGTGCGGCAGGTGTACGCCAATCTGGCGACCGCGCTGGAAGCGGCCGGGGCCGGGCTGCGGGACGTGGTCAAGCTGACGGTGTTCCTGACCGACCTCGGCGACCTGCCCGCCTTCCGCCGCGTACGGGACGAGCACCAGGATCCGCTGCGGCCGCCCGCGTGTTCCCTGGTGCAGGTGGCCGGGCTGGTCCGGCCCGAGTTCCGGGTGGAGGTCGAGGCGTGGGCGGCGGTGGGGGCGGCGCTGGCTCGCGACGAACAGGGCTGACCACTTGGCGGGGGTGCGCCACGAGGCGCGGCCCGTGGTGGGCGGGGCCGCGGTGGGCGGGGCCCGGGCGTCAGCCCAGTTCGAGAGTGGTGATCGCGTAGACGCCCGTACGGTCGAACTCCGGGGGTGTCGGGGACGTGTACATGCGCGAGGTCTCGTAGCCCGGGCCCAGCGCGAACTGTTCCGCGAGGCGGACTGCGGCGGGGTTGATGTCCGGGACGTCCAGGGAGACCGGGGTGCCCGGGGCGGTCGCGGCCAGGGCCGTCAGCAGCGCGGCGGCGATGTCGGGGTCCGCCGCGTGGAAGGGCCCGATGCGGGAGGGCCCCGGGCAGGCCCGGATCGTGCCGAGGCCGACGAGGTGGCCGTCCTTGAGGGCGGCGAGCGAGTGCCGTTGGGGTGCGGCCAGCCACGACGCGAGGAAGGCCTCGCGGGGCGCCGGGAAGAACCGCCTGTCGTAGGCGGCGAGTTCAGCGAGGGGCAGGGTGGTGGCGTCGACCAGGGCGACCCCCGGCGGAGGTGTCGCGGCACCGGACGGGACACCTTCGTAGTGGGTGTTCGTCCACGCCGAAACAAACCCGGATCTACGGTAGTTGGGCTGCTGGGCCACCACCCCGTCGAGCCCCACCGTACGGCCGGAGAGGCGGGCCGTACCGGCGTTCCAGACCCGGATGCCGTGGCCTTGGCCGCGTACGTCGGGGCGGGCCAGATAGAGGCCCAGGAAGGCGAAGTCCGCGCCGTACCGGACCACGGAGATGCAGGAGACGGGGGTGTCGTCGCCCTCGCGGCGGGCGACCAGGAAGCCCGTGGGGTCGGCGGCGAGGAAGGGCTGGAGATCGGCCAGCCCGGGATTCCAGCCCTCGGCCTCCGCCCAGGCACGCATCAGGTGGAGGTCCTGGATGCTGGCGGGAGAGACGTGGTCCGGGGCCGGGGCCGGCCCCAGCGCTTCGCGGCCCGCGCCGGAGGTGCCCGCGCCGGAGGTGCCGGAGGTGCCGGAGGTGCCGGAGGTGCCGGAGGTGCCGGAGGTGCCGGAGGTGCCGGAGGTGCCGGAGACGCCGGAGACGCCGGAGACGCCGGCCGCGCCCGTCGTGGCGGACCTCTCGGGATGGTCGTGCGAGTGCACTGGCTGCCCCCTGCGGTCGCGGAGTGGATGCCCCCTGATACCTGGCCCGGCGGCGGGCGGGTCATGCCGCCGTCAGGCCATGGGGAGCGCCCTCGCCACGGGCTGGTCGCGTGCTGGAGCGTGCGCAACGGCTGTTCCCCGAAGGGACAGGCCCGTTGACGGAACCGGGCACCCGGGCCCCGGCTAGGACTGTGCCTGACGCACCTGCGCCGCCGTCACCGTCGCGTCGTAGTCCTCCGGTACGCCCTCCACCAGGATGATGTCGCCGGGCAGGTGGCGGGTGCGCAGCGGGACGATCTCCTGGTACTCCGGGGACTTGTACCAGGCGCGGGCCCTGTCCATGTCGGGAAAGGCGACCAGGACCGGGGCGCCGTGCCAGTCGCCCTCCAGCAGTTCGTGCTCCTTGAAGTGGACAAGGAAGCGCCCCCCGTACGGGCCGAAGGTGCCCTGGATGCGCTCCATGTACTGCAACACGTCCTCGTGGAGCGGGCCTTCGGCCGGGCCGATGTGGGCGATCGCGTAGGCGGTCATGGGGTCCTCTTCCGGGGTAAGTGGCTTTGCGGTGCGGTGAGTTCCGGGGTGCTGTTCCAGAGTGCTGCAACGAGGTTCCGGCGTCGATTACCTCGGAGGTAGGTTGGCCGGATGGATCTTGCGAGTGGTGGGGGCGGCGCGCGGTTCGTGTTGCGCAGGGCGGTGGACGGGGACGCGGGGGCCGCGGCGGAGGTGTGGCTGCGGTCGTACGGTGCCGCGCTGCCCGGGGTGCGGCGGGCGCACGACGACGACGGAGTACGGGCCTGGTTCCGGCACGTGGTGGTGCCGGAGTACGAGACCTGGGTCGCGGAGGACGCGGCGGGCACGCTCGTCGGTGTGATGGTGCTGGACGCGGTCGGGATCGACCAGCTGTATCTGGCCCCGGAGCGGCGCGGCTGCGGGCTCGGTGACCTCTTCGTCGCGAAGGCCAAGCAACTGCGTCCGGAGGGGCTGGAGTTGTGGACCTTCCAGGTGAACGGGAGCGCCCTCCGCTTCTACCTCCGGCACGGCTTCACCGAGGCCGGGCGCACGGACGGCTCGCGCAACGAGGAGCGGGAGCCGGACGTCAGGCTCGTCTGGAAGCCGTAGGGCGGGGCGGGCCGAACGACAACGAGGGCGGGCCGAACGACGACGAGGGCGGTCCGTACGACGGCAGAGGCGGAGCCTGCGACGACGAGGGCGGGCGCCCCCACGTGCACAGTGGGTGGCGCCCGCCCTCGTCGTACCGCGGGGTGGAGCAGGAGAGGCGGATCAGGCCGTCGGGCCCATGGTCCGGCCAGCTCAGGCCTTGGAACCCGCCGTCCAGGCCGCCCAGTCCAGGTTCCAGCCGTTGAGGCCGTTGTCCGGCTTGATCGTCTTGTCCGGGGAGTTCTTCACGACGACGACGTCGCCGACCATCGAGTTGTTGAAGAACCAGGAACCCGGGGTGTTCGGGTCGTCGGCACCCTTGGCGTCCGCCAGGCCCACGCAGCCGTGGCTGGTGTTGGCGCTGCCGAAGATGCCCTTGCCCCAGTAGTTGCCGTGGATGAAGGTGCCCGACGTGGACAGCCGCATGGCGTGCGGGACGTCCTTGATGTCGTACTCGCCCTTGCCGTCGTCGTCCGTGAAGCCGACGGTGGCGCCGTCCATCCGGGTCTCCTTGAACTTCTCGGAGATCACCATCTTGCCGTTGTACGTGGGGTTGTCGGGCGCACCGGCCGAGATCGGGATGGTCTTGACGACCTTGCCGTCACGCGTGACGGTCATCTGCTTGGTCTTGACGTCGACCGTGGAGACCTGGTTGCGGCCCACGGTGAACTTCACCGTCTTGTCCTGGACGCCCGTGATGCCGTCGCCACCCTCGACGCCGTCCAGCGCGAGCTTCATGGTGACCTCGGAGCCGCCCTTCCAGTACTCCTGGGGGCGGAAATCGAGGCGCTGGGCGTCGAACCAGTGGCCGACGACCTGCTGGCCGCTGCTGGAGGTGACGGTGATGCCGTCCTGGACGGCCTTCTTGTTGGTGATCGCCTTGTCGAAGCGGATCGAGACCGGCATGCCGACGCCGACCTTGGAACCGTCCTCCGGCGTGAAGTTGCCGATGAAGCTGTTCTTCGGGGAGACGGTGGTGAAGGACCGGTTCTCGTGCGCGGCACGGTTGTCCGCGTCCACGGCGGTCGCGCTCAGCTTGTAGACCGTGGCGCGCTCCAGGCGGCCTTCCGGCTGCCAGCTGGTGCCGTCGGCGGAGAGGGTGCCCTTGACCGCCTTGCCGGCCGCGTCCGTGAGCTTGACCTCGGTCAGCTTGCCGTCGGCGACGGTGACCTTGGTGTCGTTGTTGATGCCGACGTTCGTGGCGCCGGACTTGGGGGTGATCTCTATTCGGGCCTTGGAGGTGTCCTTGGCGGCTGCCGCGTCGGCCTGCTCCTGCGACTTCTTCGGGCTGTCGGCACCGCTGCCTTCGCCCTTGCCGTCGTCGCTGCATCCCGAAAGCACCAGAACGCCGCCGAGCAGCGCGGACGCGACCGTCAGACCCCTGCGTCGCTTGCTGTCCGTGATCACACGCTTCTCCATCGTTGCCGAAACCCCGCGATTCCCCGGGGGCTGCTGACCGGGTACCCCGGCGACCGGACGCCGAGACCCCTGACGGGCAGCACTTCCCCTGTCAATGCTGTAACAACCCCGGTCCGGCCGACTCCGTTCCACTTCTGCCAAAAGTGTGGGCAACGCCACTACCGGGGGAGCTCCGCCCCGCAGGACGCTCCCTCATCGACGCTACGCCGCCCCTTTTGCCCCCGCTCGGGCGGGGTCGGGCGGGGAGCAAGGGCGACTGGGCCCGGCTCCGGAGGGATCCGCCGGGCAGCGTCTTGGGCCTTTTGTTCTGTTTCGTAGGGGCGGAACGAAGAGTTCCATCCCCTCACGTCTTTCCCCGGACCCGCTGCTTTCATTAGCATCGGCGCGCACGACCAATTCGCGGGTGCCTCAAGGGGGATCGATACCGTGGCCGCACTCCGACCGCTGCTGACCGCCACCGCCGCCGGTGGGCTGCTGGCCGCGCTGTGGTTCGTCCCGTCGGCGAACGCGACCGGGGAAACCCCGGAGCAGGCGCGGAAGACGCAGAAGACCCACCAGGCACAGCAGGCCTCGGTGGACACCGCGCCGAACCGCCCCGGTGTGCAGACGGTCGGCTCAGGCCCGGCCGCCGGCACTGCGCCGGCCGACGCGAACGCCGACGCACACCTCGCCCTCGCCGACACCGGGAGCGTGGACACCACCCCGTACCTCATCGGCGGTACGGCGTTCCTGGGCATCGGCGCGGGCTTCGTGACGTACTCGGTCCGCCGAAGGGGCGGGGCGGGCGGCGGCGCACTGATCTGACGGCCCGGACTCTGCGTTCCCGTACGACATCCCGTCTCAGGCTGCCCGTCGTCTCAGGCTGCCCGTCGTCTCAGGCCGTCCGTCGTTTCAGACCTGTTCCTCGTCCAGCGCGGCCAGATGCTCGTTCATCGTGCGGTGCAGGTCGTTCAGGAACGTCTCGAACTGCCGTAGCTGCTCGGCCGGGTACCGGGACAGCATCGTCTCGACGCGTACCCCGAGCGGCTGGAAGAACTCGTCGGCCAGCCGCTGGACGCGCGCGCTGCCGCGCAGCGTGACGATGCGCCGGTCCTGGTGCTCCCTGCTGCGGACGGTGTGTCCCGCCTTCTCCAGCCGGTTGAGCAGTGCCGTGGTGGCGCCGGAGGAGAGCGAGATGCGTTCGCCGAGGCGGGCCGGGGAGAGGGGCCGGCCGTGCTCCTCGGCGTACAGGATCTGGATGAGGGCGGTGGCGTCGGTCAGGTGCAGGTCGAGCCAGGCGGCGAACCTGCGGCCGACCTCCTGGTAGTCCGCACCGTAGATCCGCAGCCCCTCGGTGAGCCGGTCGCGCTGCTCGGCGAGGGTGCCGCCCTGGGCCGGCGCCGTGCCCGCAGGCAGGTTCGGCCCCTGGGACCGGTTCGCATCCTCGGACCGGTCCGCGTCCGTCGAGTCCATCGGGGCTGTCCGCCTTCTCTCCCGTACCGGCGCACCGGTCCCGCTTCTCCCCCGCCAACCTACCGGCCGCCGCCCACCGGAACCTCCCGGGTTTCCTCCGCCGAGGTCGTGGTGCGCACCCCTGCCGAGGGGATGAACGCGCTGGCGGCCAGACCGAGGACGAGGAAGCCGGCCGCGACGTAGCCGCCGAGGGTGATGCCCTCGGTCATCGCCCAGCGGGCGGCGTCGGCGGCCTGCGCCGTCTGCGGGTTCTGGGCGAGCGTGCCGATGGCTGCGCCGGCGCTGTCGGTGACGGCGTGGGTGAGGCCGTCGGCCTGCGCGGCGGGCAGGCCGAGTCCGTCCAGCCGGTCGCCCAGCTTGGTGCCGAGGGTGGTGAAGAACAACGTGGTCAGTACGGCGATGCCCAGGGCGGAGCCCAGCTGGCGGAAGGCGCTCTGGATGCCGGAGCCCTGTCCCGCGCTCCGCTCGGGGATCTCGGCGAGGACGACGTTCGTCACCTGCGCGGTGGCGAAACCGACGCCGATTCCGTACAGGAAGAGCACGAGCGCGACGGTCCACCACGGGCTGTCGGTGGCGGCGATCAGTCCGAGTCCGGCCAGTCCGGCGACTTCGAGGGCGAGTCCGGTACGGAGCTGGGCGAGTGCGCCGAGGCGGGCGGCCAGGCCGAAGCTGGCGCCGCTGGCGACGAAGCTGCCGATCGCGATGGGGACGAGGGCCAGGCCCGCCTGGACGGCGCTGTAGTCCAGCGTGAACTGGAGCCACAGCGGCAGCACGGCCACGATGCCGAACTCGCCGAGGCCGATGATCAGCGTCGCGATGTTGCCGTTGCGGAAGGAGGCGATGCGGAAGAGGCGCACGTCCATCAGGGCGCGGGACGGGTCGTCGCTCCTGGTCAGGGCCGCCTGACGGGTGAGGAAGGCGAACATCGAGGCGACGGACAGCGCCAGCGCGACCAGGACCGGCGAGGGGCCGCCGTCCCAGTGGAAGCCGAACAGGTCCAGCGGGCGGACGGTGGCGAACCAGCCGTACGTGCGCCCCTCGACGAGCCCGAAGGCGAGCAGTCCGAGGCTCAGCACGGAGAGGACCGCGCCGATGACGTCGATCCGGCCCTTGGTACGCGGGGACGGGGCCAGGTACAGGACGGCGCCGACGGCGATGAGGACGGACAGCGGGATGTTGATGCCGAACGCCCAGCGCCAGGAGGAGTGTTCGGCCAGCCAGCCGCCGAGGAGCGGGCCCAGCGCGGAGGCCGCGCCGATGGTGGAGCCCCAGACGGCGAAGGCCTGGCCGCGGGCCTTGCCGGTGAAGGTGGCGTTCAGCAGGGACAGCGAGGTCGGCAGGATCATCGCCCCCGCGGCCCCTTGCAGGAACCGGGCGGCGATCAGCAGTTCGCCGCTGGGCGCCAGCCCGGCCAGCGCGCTGGTCGCACCGAAGAGGACGACACCGGCGATGAAGATCCGCCGCGCGCCGACGAGGTCCGCGAACCGGCCGACCAGCAGGAGCAGGGCGGCGAAGACGATCGCGTACGACTCCTGGATCCACTGCGCCTGGGCGGAGTTGACGTCCAGGTCCTCGATGACGGACGGGACGATCACGTTGACGATCGTGGTGTCGACGACGATCAGGGCGACGCCGAGGGCGATGGCCACCAGGCCGAGCCAGCGACGGGCGGCGGATCCGGTGCTGGGGGGCGGGTCTTGCGCGCTCACTATGCCTCCATGGTGAAGTAATTCCACCATGAAGGTAACAGGTGGCTGTGCGGGATCGCCACTGTGCGGCCGGGGAGGGGGGAGCACGGCGGAGGCTCGGCGTGGGGCGGACGGGTCCCGGTGCGGTCCGGGCGGCGGGATCCGGATGTCCGTCCGGGCGCACGAAGGCGGGATCCGGATGTCCGTCCGGGCGCACGAAGGCGGGATCCGGATACCCGTCCGGGCAGACGAAGAGGGGCGCCCGGCGGTGTGCCGGGCGCCCCTCCTGTCCTTCGCGGTGCGGCGGGCTTACGCCAGCTTTCCCGTGACCGGCTCGACGGCCGCGACCAGCTCACCGCTGCGTACGAACGCATCGGCGGCGGCCAGGTCGGGCGCCAGGAACCGGTCGGGGCCCGGCCCCTGCACGCCCGCGGCGCGGACCGCGGCGATGACGGCCTGCGAGGCGGGTGCCGGCGTCAGGCCGTGGCGCAGCTCGATGCCGCGCGTCGCCGCGTACAGCTCGACCGCCACGATCCGGGTGAGGTTGTCGATGGTGGTGCGCAGCTTGCGCGCCGCGGACCAGCCCATCGAGACGTGGTCCTCCTGCATGGCGGAGGACGGGATGGAATCGACGGATGCCGGATTCGCGAGCCGCTTCATCTCGCTGACCAGGGCGGCCTGGGTGTACTGGGCGATCATCAGCCCGGAGTCGACGCCCGCGTCGTCCGCGAGGAAGGCGGGGAGGCCGTGGCTGCGGTTCTTGTCGAGGAGGCGGTCGGTGCGGCGCTCCGCGATCGAGCCGAGGTCGGCGGCGGCGATGGCGAGGAAGTCCAGGACGTAGGCGACCGGTGCGCCGTGGAAGTTGCCGTTGGACTCCACGCGCCCGTCGGGCAGCACCACCGGGTTGTCGACGGACGCGGCCAGCTCCCGTTCCGCGACGGTGACCGCGTACGCGAGGGTGTCCCGGCCCGCGCCCGCGACCTGCGGCGCACAGCGCACCGAGTAGGCGTCCTGGACGCGCGGGGCGTCGTCCTGGTGGTGCCCGGTCAGCTCCGAACCGGCCAGCACCCGCAGCATGTTGTCGGCGGACGCCCCCTGTCCGGGGTGCGGGCGGATGACGTGCAGCTCGGGCGCGAGCACCTTCTCGGTGCCCAGCAGCGCCTCCAGGCTGAGCGCGGCGGTGATGTCGGCGGACGTGTAGAGCCGCTTGAGGTCGGCGATGGCCATGATCAGCATGCCGAGCATGCCGTCGGTGCCGTTGAGGAGGGCGAGACCCTCCTTCTCCTTCAGCTCGACGGGGGTGATCCCGTGCTCGGCGAGCAGCTCACCGGCCGGTCGGACCACTCCGTCGGGACCCTCGGCGTCACCCTCGCCCATCAGTGCCAGCGCGCAGTGCGACAGCGGTGCGAGGTCGCCGGAGCAGCCCAGCGAGCCGTACTCGTGCACCACCGGGGTGATCCCGGCGTTGAGCACGTCCGCCATGGTCTGCGCGACCTCGGGGCGTACGCCGGTGCGCCCGGACGCGACGGTCTTCAGCCGCAGGAACATCAGTGCGCGCACCACCTCGCGCTCGACCCGCGGACCCATGCCGGCCGCGTGCGAACGCACGATGTTGCGCTGGAGCTGGGCCCGCAGCTCGTGCCCGATGTGGCGGGTGGCGAGTGCGCCGAACCCCGTCGAAACCCCGTACACCGGCTCGGGCTTCGCGGCCAGCGCGTCCACGATCTCGCGTGCGGCGGCGAGCGCGGCGACGGCGTCGGCGGAGATTTCGATACGGGCGTTGCCCCGGGCCACGGCGATGACGTCGTCGACGGTGGTGCCGGAGGTACCGAGCACGACGGTGGCGGGAGTTCCGGGGGCGGCGAGGGTGTGCATATCCATATTCAGGAGCCTACGTTTTGAATGCCTGGCTGTCACTAGTGGTCGGTGGGTGGGCCCCTTACCGGGGGATGGGGGTGTGGCGGTCGGTGAGGTCGTAGATGTCGTGGCCCCGTGTACGCGGCGGACACCTACGTCGTCCTCCGCCGGAACCCGTCACCCCGTTGAACCAGCCGCCACCCGCCGCAGCATCCGCCCGCACCGCCGTGCGTACGCCCGTTGGAGCAGCCGCGTCACCGGCCCGCCGGCCCGGGCGTACCAGGCGGCGGGCCGGCTGAAGGCGCGCACGGTGAACCACACGCTGCCGTCGTCCGCCGTCTCCACGAGGAACGCCTCCTCACCGCACTCGGGGTGCCCGGTGAGCGTCCCGTACGCGAACCCGGCCCGGCGCTCCTCGTCCACCGCCCACACCACCCGGCACGGGGCCTTCACGCGCCACCTGCCCACGCCGATCCCCACGACCACGCCGACGCCGGGCGCGGCCACTTCGGCTTGCGCGTCGATGCGCACGCCGACGTCCCGGTGCATCCGCCACTCCAGCACGGCTGCCCCGGCGGCCCGTTGGACGTGCGGTCCGGCTCCGAGGGCGACCCGTACGAGCAGGGGCCGGAAACCGGCGGGGCAGGGCGTGCTGCCGTGGCGGGTGGTGCCCACCTCCGCGTACGTGTACTCCGGCGCGCGGCCGGTCCCGTCACGCACGGCGGAACAGCGCCGTCCACAGGAAGCTCTCTCCGAAGGAGGCGGAGGCGGCGGGTTCGTCGCGCATGCGCCGCAGCTCGACCTCCTCCAGTCCGGGGACGGCGGAGAAGATCCGGCGAAGGGCGTCCGGGGTGTACGCGAGCCCGCCGTGGAGCTGGGGCGCGGCCTGCCCGTAGAGCTCGGCATCGGGCACCTCGCACCCCATCCCGCCCTCGCCCGCCGCGAAGCAGGTCAGCGAGAAATGGCCGCCGGGCGCCAGCAGCCGGTCCAGCAGGGCGAGATGGCTGATGCGGCGGTGCGGCGGCAGGTGGTGGAAGCAGCCGGAGTCGTGGATCAGGTCGTACGGGCCACCGAAGAGACCCGGGCCGAGCGGGGCACCCGGGCGGGCGGGGTCGTCGACACCTTGTGCACCGGGCGAGGTGAGCGCGAAGGCGTCGCCGCAGTGGAAGCGGAGGCGGGCGCGGACCTCGGGGGCCGCCTCGCGCGCCCGGTCCTCGGCCCACGCGATCGCTGCCGGGGACAGGTCGACGGCGTCCACCTCGTACCCGGCGGCGGCCAGGTGGAGGGCGTTGCGGCCGGGTCCGCAGCCCAGGTCGAGGGCGCGTCCGCGCGGCGCGACCAGGCGGCGGTCGAGGTAGGAGGCCAGGCTCTCGTCCGGCTTCTGGACGAAGAACGGAACGGCCTTGCCGCGGTCCGCATAGAAGCCGTCCCACCAGCCGGAGGCACTCTCCGTCCAGCGGTCCGCCTCCTTCGCGAACAGGCCGTCCAGCAAACCGAATACGTCGTCGACGGTACGGATCCCACGGGTGTCGTCACGTTCCATCAGGCCCCCCGGATGTGCGTTGCACGGTACCGGAACTCTACGAGGAGGCGGGGGGAAAGGCCAGGTCAGATGGCGTATGACGGCGAGTGGGCGCGCCCCTGCAAGGGTGCCTGCCGACTCCTGCCCCGGGGCCCGGCCGGACGGGCCCCGCCGAGGCGCGGCACCGCGGCCCCGCCCCCTTTCAGGGCCTCCACGAGCCTTTCCGGGGCAGCGCCGGAGAGCTTTTCCGGAGCGCCGCCGGTGGGCCTTTCAGAAGCGCCACCGGTGGGCCCTTCCATGCCCGCCGTCCATACTCGCCGGTGCGCCTTTCCGTACTCGCCCGTGCGGCGGTAAGGGGCGCCGGTCGGTCCGGTCGGTCACGGGTCCAATCGGTCACCGGTCCAATCGGTCACCGGTCCCGGTCGCCCGCCCGGTGCTCACCGCCCGCTCCCCTGAAGCGGCGGCGGTCGCCACCCCGCGTCGGGCCGTTGCGGAGGGACTCCGCCAGGGGGAGCACCGTGCCGTCGCGGCCGGCCACCACCGGCCGGGGGGAACGGGCGGCCTTCGCCCGGTACTGCGCCGCGTCCGCCAGCCGGAACAGCCGGCGGGCCGACGTGACCTCGCCGATCGGGTCGCCCGTCGACGCGACGCCGCACGCGACGCCGTCCCCGTACTCCAACTCGAGTGCCCGTACGCACAGTTCGTCCGCCACCGCGACCACTTCGTCCGCCCCGGGCCCCACCGACAGCAGGCAGAACTCGTCGCCGCCGAGCCGGGCGGCCAGGGTTCCCGGGAGCATCGCCCCGCACAGGGACAGCACGCTGCCGAAGCGTTCCAGCAGGCGGTCGCCGGTGGCGTGGCCGAGGGTGTCGTTGACCTGCTTGAGGCCGTTGACGTCGCAGACGACCAGGCTGACCACCGCGCGCACCGTGCGGTGCGCCTCCAGTGCCTCGTCGAGGCGTATGTCGACGGCGCGCCGGTTGGCGAGGCCGGTCAGCGGGTCGGTGAAGGCCAGCTTCCGGACCTCCTCCAGCCGCTCGGTCTGGACGATCCCGGCCGCGATCACCGACGCGAGTACGGTCGCGAAGTCCGCGTCCGCCCGCCCGAACACCGGCCGCCCGGGCTGCCGGGCCACGTACAGCTCGCCCCACGCCCTGCCGTGCAGCACGATCGGCGCGACCACGCAGCAGCCCCGCCCGCGCCGCCGCAGCGCGGCCACCCGCTGGTGGCAGTAGCCCGCGTCCTGGGACTCCACGCCATCGGCGTCCGCATCCCCACCAAGACCACGGCGGCTGCCCTCCGCAGCACCACCCCCGCCACGGCCCCCGTCTCCACCCTCCGCGTGACCACCTCGGCCTCGGTCCCGGCCCCCGCCGCCCCCGGTCGCCGTCGTGCAGGAGTCCGCCCGGCCCGGCAGGCCGTCCGCCGTCTCCACCCAGGCGTTCGGTTCCCCGCCGCCCGCCCACTGCTCGTGCAGGAACTCGGTGATCTCAGGGAACTGGTGCACCGGATACGTCTCGTCGTCGGGGAATTCCACCTCGCCCGGCACCCTGTCCCCCTCGTTGACGAGGACCCGGAGCCGGCCGGCCTCCCGCTCCCAGACCGAGAGCGCGGCGAAGCTGCCGCCCAGCGCGTCCCGCGCACCCAGCGCAGCCGCCCGCCAGCTCTCCCGCTGGGTGTGCGCGGCCGCCATCGCCTGTGCCAGCGCGACCACGGCCCGCACCCGTACGTCCTCACCCATTCGTACAGGTTAGGCCCGTTTTGCACGTTCCCCCTCCCGGCGCGGCAGTCGCTCCGGGAGTCACCTCACCGCGGCGGAAACCTCACTCCCCCGGCCACTGCGGCTTCCGCTTCTCGTTGAACGCCGCCACGCCCTCCGCCCGGTCCCCCGAGAACGCCACCGAACGCCAGGCCGCGTCCTCCACCTCGAGACCGGCCCGCAGGTCCAGCCCCTGCCCGAGCCGCAGCGCCTTCTTCGCGGCGCGCAGGCCGACCGGGGAGTTCGCCGCCATCCGGGCGGCCAGCGCGAGGGCCTCCGCGCGGGCGTCGTCCGACTCCGTCAGTACGTCGACCAGGCCCAGCCGCACCGCTTCGGCCGCCTCCACCCGGCGCGCGGTGAACACCAGCTCCGCCGCCCGTGCCGCCCCGACCCGGCGCGGCAGCAGCTGCGTACCGCCGCCGCCGGGGATGACGCCGACGGACACCTCCGGGAGGCCGACCACGGCACTCGCGTCGGCCACGATCACATCGCAGGCGAGCGCCAGCTCGTACCCGCCGCCGAGGGCGAACCCGTGCACGGCGGCGATCGTCGGCATGGGGAGGTCGAGGACACCGGTGTACGCGGCACGGGCGGTGGGCCGCTGGCGGACGAGTTCGGCGTCGGTGAAGGAGTTGCGCTCCTTGAGGTCCGCGCCGACGCAGAAGGCGCGGTCGTTCGAGGAGGTGAGGACGGTGGTACGGACGGTGGGGTCGGCGGCCAGCGCGTCGCAGGCGCCCGCGAGGGAGGCGGCCATCGCGCTGGACACCGCGTTCATCGCCTTGGGCCGGTCGAGTACCAGCTCGGCGACATGGCCACCGTCACCGTGGCGTCGTACCGCTACGAATTCTCCGTACCGCTGCTCGCCCATGTCTGCCACGACTGCACCCTCCCGGTTAACGATCGTTTCCGAAAGGATCCTAGACACGCGGTCAAGGGCTCAGGCGGTGTCGGGCTTCGCGCGGCGGGCCAGCATCCACGGCTCCACTATCCCGAGACCGCGCACCGGCCGCTGCCACATCGGCTGGAGGGCGAAGCGGTACGTCGGGGACTCGGTGCCCTCCTGGGCCGCCTTCTCCGCCTCGGTCGCGGCCTCCGCCTCGGAGACGGGCGCGTCACCGGTGCGCGACAGCTCCTCGGCGAGCGCGCCGTCGACCAGGACGGTGTCCTTGGGAGCTATCGAGGTGAGCCGGCTGGCCAGGTTCACCGTCGTACCGAAGACGTCGCCCATCCGGGTCGTCACGGTGCCGAAGGCGATGCCGACGCGCAGGGCGGGCATGGTCTGGTCGTGGGAGAGCGTCTCGATGAGGCGCAGCGCGATCTCGGCCGCCGTACCCGCGTCGTCGGCGCAGTAGAGGACCTCGTCGCCGAGGGTCTTGATGAGCCGCCCGCCGTGCGCGGCCACGAGGTCGGCGCAGGTGGTCTCGAACGCCTCGACCAGCTCGCCGAGTTCCTCCTCCTCCAGACGGCGGGTGAGGCGGGTGAAGCCGACCAGGTCGGCGAAGCCGACGGCGAGGCGCCGGTCCACCATCTCGTCGTCGTCGGCGGCCTGGACGACCCGGCCGGTCGCGGCGGCGAGCTGGCGCCGCCACACGTAGACCAGGAACTCCTCCAGCTCGGGGAGGAGGAGCTCGACCAGGGGGTAGGTGACCTCGGTACGGGTCATGCCGGGCTCGGGGGGCTCGGTCAGCCCCTCCAGGAAACTGTCGATCTGCCACTCGGCCAGTCGGGCGGTGGTCTGCCCGGTCGACCGGGCCACCTGCACCGCCATCGGCTCGCTCAGCAGCCCCGCCTCGACGAGACCGGCCAGCCGCCGCAGGGCCAGTACGTCGGCCTCGGTGAGGGCCTTGGCCTGCCCGATGTCCGGGAAGCCCATGGCCCGCCAGAACCGGGACGCGAGGTCCATCGAGACACCCGCGGTACGGGCAGCCTGGAAGGCGGTGTAGCGGCGCTCGGCCCCGAGAATGAGCTGTTCGAGCCGGATGGCGAGCGGGTCGGCCGAGGGCACGGCGGTGTGGTCGACCTCGTGGAACACGGGGGAGGCGCTCTGCCCGGCCCCCGGTTGCGGGGTCGCCGGAGTAGAGGGGTGGGGGTCCGAGTCCCCGTCGGACGTGGTGTCCTCGACGGTCACCTGCCGCCTCCTGCCCGTTCCCTGCGCACTGCTCTGCCGCCGCCTGTCGATCTGTCGCCCGACCCGCTGAGGCGGGTCGGGTCAACGATACGGCAGATGTGCCGTGGCTCACTCCTGGTGGCACGCGTGACCTGTGACGCGTCCCGGCCGCCAGGAAACAGCACCCCTGCGCGCCCCGACCGCCCCCGCCCGGAAGGACCACTCGCGCGCCCCGACCGCCTCCGCCCGGAGGTACCACCCCCCGCACGCACCGGCCGCCCCCGCCCGGAAGTACCACCCCCGCACCGGCCGCCCCCGCCCGGGGAGCCGCTCCCCCACGCATCCGGCCGCCCCCGGCTACCCCTGTGGCCGCAGATGGACGATGTCTCCCGCGCCGACCGGCCGCTGCACCCCCTCCGCCGTGCCCAGCACCAGCCGTCCGTCGCCGTCGACCGCCACCGCCTCGCCCGTGAGGGTGTGGCCGCCGGGGAGTTCGGCACGGACCGTGCGGCCCAGGGTGGAGCAGCCTGCCGCGTACGCCTCCTGGAGGCGGCTGCCCGCCGGGTCGCCGCCCGCCGTACGCCAGTCGCCGTACCACTGTTCGAGGGACCGGAGCACGGCGCGCAGCAGCGGGTCGCGGTCCAGTGAGGCCGCGCCCGCCAGGGCGAGCGACCCGGCCGTCGGGACGGGCAGTTCGTCAGCGCTCAGCGAGACGTTGAGGCCGACGCCGACGACGACGCCCTCCCCCACCCGCTCCGCGAGGATGCCGCCGGCCTTGCGCTCCTCGCCTTCCACGGTCACCAGCAGGTCGTTCGGCCACTTCAGGGCGGTGTCCACGCCCGCCGCCCGGGACAGCGCGGTGGCCACGGCCACGCCGGTGAGCAGCGGCAGCCAGCCCCAGCGTTCGGCGGGCACCCCGTCGCCAGGCTCCAGGTACACCGAGAAGAACAGTCCGGACCTGGCGGGCGCCGTCCAGCTCCGGTCAAGACGGCCGCGCCCGCGCGTCTGCTCCTCGGCGACCAGCACGGCCCCTTCCTGGAGGGAGCCGGCCCGCCCGGCCAGGTCGCTGTGGGTGGAGCCGGTCGTCGCGACGACGTCGAGGGAGCTCCACAGGGAGCCCTCGCGCACCAGGGCGCGCCGCAGTGCCGCGGCGTTGAGCGGCGGCCGTTCGAGGTCGCTCCAGCGGCCGCCGGGCGCGGCACGGCCCGGGGTGCCGTCCGGGGTGCGGCCGGGCGTGCCCTCCGGGGTGCGCCCGGGTGTGCGGCCCGCGCCGGGGTCCGGCGTGCTGTCCGAAGCATCAGGGGGAGGCGTCATGCAACCCAGCCTAGGTGTGGCATACGACGCACTGCCGACCGGCAGTCCCGCCATTACGCTACGGACCAGTAGCCGTCCGTACCGTCTCGCTGTCGACACCGTGCAGTTGACACCGATCGAGGCGTACGCAGCCGAAGCAGGGAGCCGCACCCTCGTGTCCGAAGCCGCAGAGCCCGCAGAGACCGCCCGCAATTCCGATCAGAACAGCCACACCACCGCAGGGAAGATCGCGGATCTGCGCCGCCGCATCGAGGAGGCCACGCACGCGGGGTCCGAGCGTGCGGTGGAGAAGCAGCACGCCAAGGGCAAGCTGACGGCCCGCGAGCGCATCGAACTCCTCATGGACGAGGGTTCGTTCGTGGAGCTGGACGAGTTCGCCAGGCACCGCTCCACCAACTTCGGCATCGAGAAGAACCGCCCGTACGGCGACGGCGTCGTCACCGGTTACGGCACCGTCGACGGCCGCCCGGTCTGCGTGTACTCGCAGGACTTCACCATCTTCGGCGGCTCGCTCGGCGAGGTGTACGGCGAGAAGATCGTCAAGGTGATGGACTTCGCGCTGAAGACCGGCTGCCCGGTCGTCGGCATCAACGACGGCGGCGGCGCGCGCATCCAGGAGGGTGTCGTCGCGCTCGGTCTGTTCGCGGAGATCTTCCGCCGCAACGTGCACGCCTCCGGTGTCGTCCCGCAGATCTCGCTCATCGTCGGCCCGTGCGCGGGCGGCGCGGTCTACTCCCCCGCGATCACCGATTTCACGGTGATGGTCGACCAGACCTCGCACATGTTCATCACGGGTCCCGACGTCATCAAGACGGTGACGGGTGAGGACGTCGGCTTCGAGGACCTGGGCGGCGCGCGCACCCACAACACCACCTCCGGTGTCGCGCACCACATGGCGGGCGACGAGAAGGACGCCATCGAGTACGTCAAGTCGCTCCTCTCCTACCTGCCCTCGAACAACCTCAGCGAGGCCCCGGCCTTCCCCGAGGAGGCGGACCTGGAGACCACCGACGAGGACCGGGCGCTGGACACCCTGATCCCGGACAGCGCCAACCAGCCGTACGACATGCACACGGCGATCGAGCACGTCCTGGACGACGGCGAGTTCCTGGAGACCCAGGCCCTGTTCGCGCCGAACATCCTCACCGGCTTCGGCCGCGTGGAGGGGCACCCGGTGGGCATCGTCGCCAACCAGCCGATGCAGTTCGCGGGCTGTCTGGACATCAACGCGAGTGAGAAGGCCGCCCGCTTCGTACGCACCTGCGACGCCTTCAACGTGCCCGTGCTCACCTTCGTGGACGTGCCGGGCTTCCTGCCCGGCGTGGAGCAGGAGTACAACGGCATCATCCGGCGCGGCGCCAAGCTGATCTACGCGTACGCCGAGGCGACCGTCCCGCTCATCACCGTCATCACCCGCAAGGCCTTCGGCGGCGCGTACGACGTGATGGGCTCCAAGCACCTGGGTGCGGACCTCAACCTGGCCTGGCCGACCGCCCAGATCGCCGTCATGGGCGCTCAGGGCGCGGTGAACATCCTGCACCGCCGCACCATCGCGGCCGCCGACGACCCGGAGGCCACCCGCGCCGAGCTGATCGCCGAGTACGAGGACACCCTGCTCAACCCGTACGTGGCGGCGGAGCGCGGCTACGTCGACGCGGTGATCATGCCGTCGGACACCCGTGCGCACCTCGTCCGCGGTCTGCGCCAGCTGCGCACCAAGCGCGAGTCGCTGCCGCCGAAGAAGCACGGCAACATCCCGCTCTAGCCCCTCAGCCCCATCCGGAAGCCACCGCAAGGGAGTTGGCCATGGCCGACATGATCAAGGTCGTACGGGGCAACCCGACGCCGGAGGAGCTGGCCGCCGCACTGGCGGTGGTCCAGGCGCGCGCCGCGGCCTCGGGCACCGCGGCGCCGGAGCCGGACGCCCCGGCCTCCGCCTGGTCCGACCCGTCGAGGGTGGCCGCCCACCGGCTGCCCCGGCCCGGACCGAGCACCTGGGGACGCACGTACTGGCCCTCCTGAGCCGGCACGTACGGGCAGTCCGAATTAGTCATTCCGCACTGTGGCGCCTGAGTACACGTACTCAGGCGCCACGGATGTCCCGGCAGCACTATCGAAGGCATGCTGTGGTCCGATCCGAAGAATGAGCCCCCCGAGGAGCTCCGCGACATGCAGGCGATGCTGCGCCGCGCGGGGCTGCTGCTGGCGGTGGCGATGGTGGTGCTGATGATCGTGGCGGGAGTGCACTGAAGCGGTGTGCCGAGGAGTGCGCGCTGCGGCCGGGGCGCGGTGGTGGCGCGCCGGTGCCGTGCCGCGCTGCTCCGCGCCCGGCCCCGGCCCCGGCCCGGTCCCGGGCGGCCCCGCGCACTGGCTAGCCTGGTGCCATGACTTCTTCGCGCCGCCTCGTCCTCGGTTCCGCCTCCCCCGCCCGCCTGGGTCTGCTGCGGCAGGCGGGGCTCGCACCCGAGGTGATCGTCAGTGGCGTCGACGAGGACGCGCTGAGCGCCCCCACGCCGGGTGAGCTGGCCCTGGTGCTGGCGACGGCGAAGGCGGACGTGGTGGCCGCGCTCCCGGAGGCGGCGGGCGCCCTGGTGATCGGCTGCGACTCGGTCCTGGAGCTGGACGGGCAGGCGCTCGGCAAGCCGGACGACGCCGAGGACGCGACGGCCCGCTGGAAGTCCATGCGCGGCCGCTCCGGCGTGCTGCGGACCGGCCACTGCGTCATCGACACCGCCACCGGCCGCCGTGCCTCCGCGACCGCGTCCACCACCGTGCACTTCGCCGAACCCTCGGACGCCGAGATCGCCGCGTACGTGGCGAGCGGCGAACCCCTCCACGTGGCCGGGGCGTTCACCCTGGACGGCCGCTCCGCCCCCTTCGTCAGCGGCATCGAGGGCGACCCGGGCAACGTCATCGGCCTCTCCCTGCCGCTGCTGCGCACCCTGCTCGCCGACCTGGACGTGGCGATCACCGACCTGTGGGCCTGAGGGACACGACGTCCCGCGAGGGCTGCGGGCCGTACAGCAGCAGGCTCAGTACGAGCAGGCCGAGCACGGCCATCAGACAGCCGAAGGCCCACCAGCCCACCAGGCCGACCGACAGCGCGCCCAGCACCCCGTGCACCACGGCGGCCACCACCAGCAGGACGCGGCCGAGCCGACCGGGGGCGCGGTCGGTGACCCCGGCCCGGATCAGGAAGAACGCACAGGCGGCCAGGTAGAGGCCGCAGACGGCGCCGAGGGCGAAGGTGGCGCCGGAGACCGCGTCGGGGTCCGAGCCCGCCAGGGACATGGACTGGTTGGCGACCACCTTGCCGAGCACGAGGTGGACGAAGACGACCGCGACGGCCTCCACGAGGAGCACACCGCCCGTCAGCACGGCTGTCGGCCTGCGGGCCATGCGCCCCACCTGCTTTCCGGTGTTACCGCTCGTTACCTGCGACTGCCGCAGGCTACTAACGGGTAACAGGTTCAACAAGGGGTGGGGCGCGGCTCGTGGCGCGCTGGCGCCCCGGCAAAGAAAGCCTTGGCCTCTCGTAGGGATCCCACAAAGATTCCCCCCGCCCCGCTGGCCGCCGGAACAGAGACCTTGACCACATCGCGGCACTACTGTGCGAGGTGGCAAGCCGTCGTACCGTGGTACGACAAGGGTCTTCACGGCCGGAGCGACAGTCGGATCACCCTGCGTGTGGGCAAGCTCACCCATGGGGGCTGCTCGTGCGGTCGTGTCGGCAGTCCCTAAACTCAGCATGTTTCAGCGAAGCCTTTCGGCACGATGATCCGCCGAGCTCCCTGGCTCGGGTGAATCCGGCCGGGGGACCGGGGTTCGACCCGGGACTACAGACACAGCATGGAGGGAGCCATCGTGCGCAAGGTGCTCATCGCCAACCGAGGCGAGATCGCTGTCCGCGTCGCCCGCGCCTGCAGCGACGCCGGTATCGCGAGCGTCGCCGTGTACGCCGAACCGGACCGGGACGCTCTGCACGTCCGCGTGGCCGACGAGGCGTTCGCCCTGGGCGGTGACACCCCGGCCGCCAGCTACCTGGACATGGCCAAGGTGCTCCAGGCGGCGAAGGACTCGGGGGCGGACGCCATCCACCCGGGCTACGGATTCCTTTCCGAGAACGCCGAGTTCGCACAGGCGGTGCTCGACGCGGGTCTCACCTGGATCGGCCCGCCGCCGCAGGCCATCCGCGACCTGGGCGACAAGGTGGCGGCCCGTCACATCGCACAGCGCGCCGGCGCCCCGCTGGTCGCGGGCACCCCGGACCCGGTCTCGGGCTCGGACGAGGTCGTCGCCTTCGCGCGGGAGCACGGGCTGCCGATCGCGATCAAGGCCGCCTTCGGTGGCGGCGGCCGCGGCCTGAAGGTCGCCCGCACCCTCGAAGAGGTCCCCGAGCTGTACGACTCGGCGGTGCGCGAGGCCGTCGCCGCCTTCGGCCGCGGCGAGTGCTTCGTGGAGCGCTACCTCGACAAGCCGCGGCACGTCGAGACCCAGTGCCTGGCCGACCAGCACGGCAACGTGGTCGTCGTCTCCACCCGTGACTGCTCGCTCCAGCGCCGCCACCAGAAGCTGGTGGAGGAGGCGCCCGCGCCGTTCCTGACGGCCGAGCAGAACGCCGAGCTGTACGCGTCCTCGAAGGCGATCCTGAAGGAGGCCGGCTACGTCGGCGCCGGCACGGTCGAGTTCCTGGTCGGCATGGACGGCACGATCTCCTTCCTGGAGGTCAACACCCGCCTCCAGGTCGAGCACCCGGTCACCGAAGAGGTCACCGGCATCGACCTGGTCCGCGAGATGTTCCGCATCGCCGACGGCGAGGAGCTGGGATACGACGACCCGGCGGTACGCGGCCACAGCTTCGAGTTCCGTATCAACGGCGAGGACCCGGGCCGCGGCTTCCTGCCCGCTCCGGGCACGGTCACGTCGTTCGCACCGCCGACGGGCCCGGGTGTCCGGCTGGACGCGGGCGTCGAGTCGGGCTCGGTCATCGGCCCGGCCTGGGACTCCCTGCTGGCCAAGCTGATCGTCACCGGCGCCACCCGCGAGCAGGCCCTCCAGCGGGCCGCCCGTGCGCTCGCCGAGTTCCAGGTCGAGGGCATGGCGACGGCGATTCCCTTCCACCGCGCGGTGGTCGCGGACCCGGCCTTCACCGCCTCGCCCTTCCGGGTGCACACCCGCTGGATCGAGACGGAGTTCGTCAACGAGATCCCGCCGTTCGCCGTCCCCGGTGCCGAGGGCGACGAGGACGAGGCGGGGCGCGAGACGATCGTCGTCGAGGTCGGCGGCAAGCGCCTGGAGGTCTCCCTGCCCTCCTCGCTCGGCATGACGCTGGCGCGGACCGGTCTCGCGGCCGGTGCCAAGCCGAAGCGGCGTGCGGCGAAGAAGGCGGGCGCGGCCGCTTCCGGCGACAGCCTCACTTCGCCCATGCAGGGCACGATCGTCAAGGTCGCGGTCGAAGAGGGACAGCAGGTCAACGAGGGCGACCTGATCGTCGTCCTGGAGGCCATGAAGATGGAGCAGCCGCTGAACGCGCACCGCGCGGGCACCGTGAAGGGCCTGACGGCCGAGGTCGGCGGGTCCGTCACCTCCGGCGCCCTCATCTGCGAGATCAAGGACTGACCCGGCTCGTCCACGGGACGGCCCGCGGGGCCTCTCGTACGACAAGGCCGGTACGAGGGCCCGCCTCCCCCCGGAGGGCGGGCCCTCCGCCGTTCCCGGCGGGCAGCGGCCGGGGCCCCGGCGCGTGGTCCGGGCAGGGTGCCAGTGGCATGCTGTGAGCATGGCGACCACCAGTCCCCCCACCACCCCCGCCGTGCCCACGCCCCGCCCGATGCGGGCGGACGCCCGGCGCAACTACGGCAAGCTCCTGGCCGAGGCCCGTAGCGCGTTCGCCGAGCACGGCACCGACACCTCGCTGGAGGAGGTCGCGCGCCGCGCGGGGGTCGGCATCGGTACGCTCTACCGCCACTTCCCGACCCGGCACGCCCTGCTGAGCGCCGTGTTCCAGGAGGCGGTGGACGAACTTCTCGCCCGTGCGGAGGAGTTGTCCCAGGACCCCGCCCCGTGCGAGGCACTGGTCAGCTGGCTGCGCGCCATCATCACTCATGCGAGTGAGTACCGGGGACTGGCGCGGGCCCTGATGGCGGCCTCCGCGTGCACGGACGGCACCGGGGAGGGCGCGGCGATGACCGCGTGCAGCATCCCGATGCGGGAGGCGGGCACGGTCCTGCTCCTGCGGGCGCAGGAAGCCGGTGCCGTGCGCCCCGACGTACCGATCCGGGACCTGATGCAGCTGACCAACGCCATCGCCCTGGCCGCCGAACAGTCGCCCGGCGACCCGGAGTTGGCGGACCGCCTGCTCTCCCTGGCCGTACGCGGCCTGCGCCCCCGCTAGCCCCGGTTGCTCCGGGTGCCCCGCTAGCTCCGGATGCCCCGGCCGGTGGAATCCGGCCGGGCATTGCCTAGCGGCGTCGCATATCGGCCACTCTGGCCCGCTCAGCGGGCGACTGCTGCTCGGTGAGGGCGGCCGCACTGCGCAGCTGCGCCCCCGGCCCGCCGGGGTGGGTCCTGCGCTGTCCCGGCAACGGCATGTCCCGGCGTGGCTGCCGGCTCCCCGCCGGGAGCCCGTCACCGCCGGGCCCGGCCCCGGACGCTCCGGGCCCCGCTCCCGCGACGGCGATCTGCACGCCCTGGTCGGCGAGCGCCTGCAACTCCGTTGCCGCGCGCTCGTCGTGGGCGCCGGGATCGTCGGTGACGAGCCGGGTGATGACGTCGGTCGGCACGGTCTGGAACATGGTGTCGGTGCCCAGCTTGGTGTGGTCCGCGAGGACCACCACCTCCGCCGCGGCCTGCACCAGCGCCCGGTCCACACTCGCGGAGAGCATGTTGGACGTGGAGAGCCCGCGCTCCGCGGTCAGACCGCTGCCGGAGAGGAAGGCGCGGGACACCCGCAGCCCCTGGAGGGACTGCTCGGCACCGCTGCCGACCAGCGCGTAGTTGGAACCCCGCAGGGTCCCGCCGGTCATGACGACTTCGACACGGTTGGCGTGTGCCAGCGCCTGCGCGACCAGGAGGGAGTTGGTCACGACGGTCAGCCCGGGGATCCGGGCCAGCCGTCTCGCCAGCTCCTGAGTGGTCGTACCGGCGCCGACGACGATGGCCTCCCCCTCCTCCACGAGCCCCGCGGCGAGGTCGGCGATGGCCGTCTTCTCCGCGGTCGCGAGGTGGGATTTCTGCGGGAAGCCGGACTCGCGGGTGAACCCGCCCGGCAGCACCGCACCGCCGTGCCGGCGGTCGAGGAGTCCTTCTGCCTCCAGCGCCCGCACGTCCCGCCGTACGGTCACTTCGGAGGTCTGGACGACGCGGGCGAGCTCACGGAGCGAAACCGCCCCGTTGGCCCGCACCATTTCGAGGATCAATTGACGACGTTCTGCAGCGAACACGAAACTGACAGTAACCTGAGCGGCCGATAGTTTTCAGCAGTTTGCGCCGGATAACAGAAGTTGGTCGCAAACAGCACTCAGGAGTGGTATATGGCCGTCGGCCGGGGCGAGTTCGGGCCCCGGCCGGTCAACCGGTCCGCGCGGGAGCTCAGTTGTCGCCCGCGCTCTTACGGGTGTGCAGCTGGCGTGCCACCTCGGCGATCGAACCCGACAGCGACGGGTACACGGTGAACGCCTTCGCGATCTGTTCGACGGTCAGGCTGTTGTCGACGGCGATCGAGATCGGGTGGATGAGCTCGCTGGCCCGCGGCGCGACCACCACACCGCCGACCACGATCCCGGTGCCCGGGCGGCAGAACAGCTTCACGAAACCGTCCCTGATGCCCTGCATCTTGGCGCGCGGGTTGCGCAGCAGCGGCAGCTTGACGCCGCGCGCGTCGATCCGGCCGGCGTCCACGTCGGCCTGGGTGTAGCCGACGGTCGCGATCTCGGGGTCGGTGAAGACGTTCGAGGAGACCGTCTTGAGGTCCAGCGGGGCCACCGCGTCGCCGAGGAAGTGGTACATGGCGATACGTCCCTGCATGGCGGCGACGGACGCCAGGGCGAAGACGCCCGTCACGTCTCCGGCCGCGTACACGCCGGGTGCGGTGGTCCTGGACACCCGGTCGGTCCAGATGTGCCCGCTGTCCTTGACCTTGACGCCGGCCTCCTCCAGGCCCATGCCCGCGGAGTTGGGAATGGCGCCGACCGCCATCAGGCAGTGCGAGCCGGAGATGACACGGCCGTCCGCGAGGGTGACCTCGACCCGGTCGCCGACGCGCTTGGCGGACTGGGCGCGGGAGCGGGCCATGACGTTCATGCCGCGGCGCCGGAAGACGTCCTCCAGCACGGCGGCCGCGTCCGGGTCCTCACCGGGCAGCACCCGGTCGCGGGACGACACGAGGGTGACGCGCGAGCCGAGGGCCTGGTAGGCGCCGGCGAACTCGGCACCGGTGACACCGGAACCGACCACGATCAGCTCCTGCGGGAGCTCGTCGAGGTCGTAGACCTGCGTCCAGTTGAGGATGCGCTCGCCGTCGGGCTGCGCGTCCGGGATCTCGCGCGGGTGGCCGCCGGTCGCGATCAGCACGGCGTCGGCCGTCAGCCGCTCCTCGGTGCCGTCGGCGGCGGTGACCACCACGGTCCGCGAACCGTCGTTGGCCTGCTGGCCCTCCAGCCGGCCCCGGCCCCGTACGACCCGGGCGCCGGCCCGCGTCACGGAGGCGGTGATGTCGTGCGACTGGGCGAGCGCCAGGCGCTTGACCCGTCGGTTGACCTTGCCGAGGTCGACGCCGACGACGCGCGCGCTCTGTTCCTCCGGCGGGGTGTCGTCGGCCACGAGGATGCCGAGCTCCTCGTACGAGGAGTCGAAGGTCGTCATCACCTCGGCCGTGGCGATCAGGGTCTTGGACGGTACGCAGTCGGTGAGAACCGACGCCCCGCCGAGTCCGTCGCAGTCGACGACGGTCACCTCTGCGCCGAGCTGGGCGCCCACCAGGGCCGCCTCGTAGCCGCCGGGTCCGCCGCCGATGATCACGATCCGGGTCACGAAAAGTCCGCCTCGCGTTCGCTTAGTGCTGAAGTTCGCCTGGGTCCGCTGCACCCGCACCGGCCGCCCGGACCGTCTGCCGCCCCGGCTGGGGTGCTGGGGGGTCGCCCCGGAGGAGTGCGGTACGTGCTTCATTGTCCCGCACGCGGGCACGGGCTTCGCCCCGGGGCCCTCCATACGGGAACCCGGACGGCACGACGGTCGTTGTTCCTGGCCCGCGCCGCGCGCACGCCGCGCCCGGGCCGTCCCGCCCCCTCCCGTGCGCCCCGTCGCGCACGCGCGCCCGCCCGCATCCCGCTCGCACGGGATCACCGGCGTTTCCTCCCGCACCGGCGCCCCTCCCGTACCCTCGGACGCATGTCGCTCTACGCCGCGTACGCCGGCAACCTCGACGCGCGGCTGATGTCCCGCCGCGCACCGCACTCGCCGCTGCGCGGCACGGGCTGGCTCAACGACTGGAGGCTGACCTTCGGCGGTGAGCAGATGGGCTGGGACGGCTCGCTCGCCACGGTGGTCGAAGCCCCGCGCTCCCAGGTGTTCGTGGCGCTCTACGACATCGCTCCGATGGACGAGGACTCCATGGACCGGTGGGAGGGCGTCGGCCTGGACATCTACCGCCGGATGCGGGTCCGCGTGCACACCCTGGACGGCGAGGAAGCCACCTGGATGTACGTGCTCAACGGGTACGAGGGCGGCCTGCCCTCCGCCCGCTACCTGGGCGAGGTGGCCGACGCGGCCGAGTCCGCAGGCGCCCCCCACGACTACGTCATGGAACTCCGGAAGCGCCCCTGCTGAGCTCCGCCGCTCACCACTGCCCCGTCACCTTGGGCGGCGGGGCCGCCGCCCGGGGGCGAGTGGGGCCTCCCCTGCTCGAGCGAAGCCGAGAGCTTGGGGAAGGGCGGGCAAGGGGCGGCCCCCGGCGGAGTCGAACACCCCGGTCCCGCCCACCCCGGGCGGACCCGCACCACCCGGTCCCGCCCACCCCGGCGGACCCGCACCACCCCGGCCCCGCCCACCCCTTCCCGGGCCCCGCCCACCCCCGCCCCACCCTCCACCCCCACCCCACGTCACCCATTCGTCGCATCCTCCAACGCAACAATCCCGTTGCCGTCCGCCGTGACATCTACGCGCGTAGGGCTGGACCGGCTACCCTCTTCCGCGTGAACGCATCTGTTATTTCGGACCCCCAAGCCGCCGCCGACTCCGCGGCCGCCCGCCTGCGCGAGCTCACCGGCGCCGAGACCCACGACGTCGCCCTCGTGATGGGCTCCGGCTGGGCGCCCGCCGTGGATGCCCTCGGCGAGCCCGAGGCCGAGTTCCCGGTCACCGAGCTGCCCGGCTTCCCGCCTCCGGCCGTCGAAGGACACGGCGGCAAGATCCGCTCGTACAAGATCGGCGACAAGCGCGCGCTGGTCTTCCTCGGGCGCACGCACTACTACGAGGGCCGCGGTGTCGCCGCCGTCGCGCACGGCGTCCGCACCGCCGTCGCCGCCGGCTGCAAGACCGTCGTCCTGACCAACGGCTGCGGCGGACTGCGCGAGGGCATGCGCCCCGGCCAGCCGGTCCTCATCAGCGACCACCTGAACCTGACCGCCGCCTCCCCCATCATCGGCGCCAACTTCGTCGACCTCACCGACCTCTACTCGCCGCGCCTGCGCGCGCTGTGCAAGGAGGTGGACGAGACGCTGGAGGAGGGCGTGTACGTCCAGTTCCCCGGCCCGCACTACGAGACGCCCGCCGAGATCAACATGGTCCGCGTGATGGGCGGCGACCTGGTCGGCATGTCCACCGTGCTGGAGGCCATCGCCGCCCGTGAGGCGGGCGCCGAGGTCCTCGGCATCTCCCTGGTGACGAACCTCGCCGCCGGTCTGTCGGGCGAGCCGCTCAACCACGAGGAAGTCCTCCAGGCGGGCCGCGACAGCGCCGCCCGGATGGGCAGCCTGCTGGCCCGGGTGCTGGAGCGGATCTGACGGATCCCGCGGAGGCGGGGAGCCGGGTGCGGACACGGCAGTCCCGCCCGGTCCCGGCCTCGCGGATCCCGTGGAGGCGGGGGCCGGGCGCGGTGCGGACACCGCAGCGCCGCCCCGGTCCGTCTCCGCGGCCTCGCGGAGCCCGCGGAGACGGGCGGGACCGGGCGCAGCGCGGACACCGCAGCGCCGCCCCGGCCCGCCCCGCGGACCGAGGCGGGAAGCGGGTGCCGCGCCGCGCCCGGTCCCGCCCCTTCTCCGCCTGCCGGCACCCCGCATTCACCGTGCGCGTGCGTCGTGGCCGGTCGCGCAGTTCCCCGCGCCCCCGGGCGTCTCCCCCGGGCCGTCCTGGCCAGGTGGGACCGCCCGGGTTCCGTGCCGGACCGCCCGCACTCCTGGGGCGTACCCCCTGGCCGCCTCGGACAGGTGGCGCCGCCCCGGTCCGTGCCCCGGCCGCCCGGGACAAGTGGGGCCGCCCCGGTTCCGTGCCCGGCCGCCCGGGTACCGGTGTTCCACCGCGCAAGGCCCCGTATCGCGTCACCTCTCGTAACGCGTCACCTCCCGTCCTCCCTCCCACCCCTCACCCCGAAAGGCGACCAGTGCCCCAGGACACCCCCCAGGACCCCGCCCAGGATCTCCTCGCCCGTGCCAGTGCCTGGCTCGCCGAGGATCCCGACACCGAGACGCGTGACGAGCTCGCCAAGCTCATCGAGACGCGGGACACGGCCGAGCTGGCCGCCCGGTTCGCCGGCACCCTCCAGTTCGGCACCGCGGGCCTCCGCGGCGAGCTCGGTGCCGGCCCCATGCGGATGAACCGCGCCGTCGTCATCCGCGCCGCCGCCGGCCTCGCCTCGTACCTGGCGAAGCAGCCTGGCCACCCCCGTTCCACCGACGACCTGGTGGTCATCGGGTACGACGCCCGCCACAAGTCCGCCGACTTCGCCCGCGACACGGCGGCCGTGATGACCGGTGCCGGACTGCGCGCGGTGGTCCTGCCCCGCCCGCTGCCGACCCCCGTACTGGCCTTCGCCATAAGGCACCTGGGCGCGGTGGCCGGCGTCGAGGTGACCGCCAGCCACAACCCGCCCCGGGACAACGGTTACAAGGTCTACCTGGGCGACGGTTCGCAGATCGTGCCGCCCGCCGACGCGGAGATCGCCGCCGAGATCGACGCGGTGCGGGCCCTGGCCGACGTGCCGCGCCCCGACGAGGGCTGGGTCACGCTCGACGAGGAGGTGCTGGAGGCCTACCTGGCGCGTACCGACGCCGTCCTGACCCCCGGGTCCCCGCGCACCGCCCGCACCGTCTACACGGCGATGCACGGCGTCGGCAAGGACGTCCTGACCGCCGCCTTCGCGCGCGCGGGCTTCCCCGACCCGGTGCTGGTCGCCGAGCAGGCCGAACCCGACCCGGACTTCCCCACCGTCGCGTTCCCCAACCCGGAGGAGCCCGGCGCGATGGACCTCGCCTTCGCGACGGCCCGCCGCACCGAGCCCGCCCCCGACCTGATCGTCGCCAACGACCCGGACGCCGACCGCTGCGCGGTGGCCGTACCGGACGCGGCGGCGGAGGGCGGCTGGCGGATGCTGCGCGGCGACGAGGTGGGCGCGCTGCTCGCCGCCCACATCGTCCGCAAGGGCACGGCCGGTCCCGGGGCCGTCTTCGCCGAGTCGATCGTCTCGTCCTCCCTGCTGGGACGGATCGCCGAGCACGCGGGCATCCGTTACGAGGAGACCCTGACCGGCTTCAAGTGGATCGCCCGCGTCGACCACCTGCGTTACGGGTACGAGGAGGCGCTCGGCTACTGCGTGGACCCCGAGGGCGTGCGCGACAAGGACGGCATCACCGCCGCCCTCGCCGTCACCGAACTCGCCTCGGAGCTCAAGGAGGAGGGCCGCACCCTCCTCGACCTGCTCGACGAGCTGGCCGTCACCCACGGCCTGCACGCCACCGACCAGCTCTCGGTCCGGGTGGAGGACCTGAGCGTCATCGCGAACGCCATGGCCCGCCTCCGCCAGAACCCGCCGGCCGCGCTCGCCGGTCTGCCGGTCGTCTCGGCCGAGGACCTCGCCCGGGGCACCGCGTCGCTGCCGCCCACCGACGGCCTGCGCTACCAGCTCGAAGGCGCGCGGGTCATCGTCCGCCCCAGCGGCACCGAGCCCAAGCTGAAGTGCTACCTGGAGGTCGTCGTCCCGGTCGCGGACACCGCGGCGCTCCCGACGGCGCGCGCACAGGCGGCGGACACCCTGGCCGCCATCAAGCGCGACCTGTCCGCGGCGGCGGGCATCTGACCCGTACGGACGGAAACGAGAGGGAGCGCGGCACCGGGTACCCACCCGTGCCGCGCTCCACTTTCTTTCCCCGCCGGAGCCCGCGGCCCCGCGGTCCGAGGCCCCGCTGTCCGTGGCCCCCGCAGTCCGCGGCCCCCGCTGCCTGTCGGCTCAGACCAGGGACTTCCCGGTCGGTACGACGACCCCGTAGAGGTCCGTGACGGTCGCCAGCGCGGCGTGGTGCACCTGCGCGGCGGGCAGCTCGCCGTCCACGGTGGGCACCGGCAGCGCGCGGGTGGCGCACGCGTCGGCGACGACGGTGGGACGGTTGCCGCGCAGGAAGGCGCCCTGGGTGGTGAACTGCACGCACATGTGCGTCATGAAGCCCACGACGACGACGTCCTGGTGGCCCGCCTCGTCGACCCGCTCGCCCAGGTCGGTGCCGACGAAGGAGTCCGGGGCCGTCTTCACGACGACCGGTTCGCCGTCGACCGGGGCGACGGCCGGGTGGATCTGCCCGATCTCCGTGCGGATGTCGTACGCGGAGCCCTCGCCGCCGTCGTTGATGACGTGGATGACCTTCGCCCCGGCCTCCCGGGCCCGCCCCAGCAGCTCCGCCGCCGCGTCGAGCGCTGCCCGCCAGCCGTCCAGCTCCATGACGCCGCGGGTGTACGTGTTCTGGTAGTCGACGAGGATCAGGGTCGATTCCGCCAGCGTCGCCGGCGTCTCGTCGAGGCCGTTGAGTGCGCGCAGGGTGGTCGTGGGCATGGCTGTACCGCCTCGGGTGTCGTACGGGATTCAGGTCGCCCACCGATCGCGGTGAGCTGCGACAACCACGCTAGAAGCGCCGAGGGATGTCAGCAATGGCGTCTAACATGCAGATACCGACATCGCGGCGGTGGTGCACCCCACCGCCGCCGATCCGTCCCAATGACGCCGAGCCGCCCCACAGACGCCGAATCCGTCCGACTGACGCCGAGCCGTCCGAACACCCCGGAGTCCCCCGTGCAGCGCACCGTCGTCATCGTCCTGTTCGAGGGGGTCGACCTGCTCGACGTCACCGGGCCGCCCGAGGTGTTCGCCCTCCTGCGCAGGGAGCTGGGAGCGGACTCCGGCAGCGGGTACGACGTCGTGCTCGCGGCGGAGTCCCTGGAGCCCGTCACCACCTCCGCCGGCGTACGTCTGCTCCCCGACGCCACCTTCGACCAGGTCGCCGCCCGCCCCGTCGACACCCTCCTGGTGCCCGGCTCGGTAGAAATCGACCGCACCGGCCGCGTGCACGCCCTGGCCGACCCCGCGGTGGTGGAGCGGGTCGGGCAGCTGGCCGCCCGCTCCCGCCGCATCACCTCGGTCTGCGTCGGCGCGCACCTGCTGGCCGCCGCCGGACTGCTCGACGGCAAGCGCGCCACCACCCACTGGTCGACGGCCCGGCAGCTCGCCGACGAACACCCCGCCGTGGAGGTCGACGCCGACCCCATCTTCATCCGCGAGGGCAATGTGTGGACGGGCGCGGGCATCAGCGCGTGCCTCGACCTCTCGCTCGCCCTGGTGGCCGAGGACCACGGCGAGAAGGTCGCGCTGCGCATCGCCCGCCAGCTGGTGATGTACCTCAAACGCCCCAGCGGGCAGAGCCAGTTCAGCGTCCCGCTCGACCCGGCCCCCACCACCCGCCGCATCGAGGACCTCCGGCTGCACATCCTGGACAACCTCGCGCACCCGCTGACGGTCCCGGACCTGGCCGCGTTCGCCCACGTCGGCGAACGCCAGCTCACCCGGATCTTCAAGACGGAGCTGGGCACGACTCCCGGAGCGTACGTCGAGTCGGTCCGCGTCGAACGGGCCCGCAATCAGCTCGAATCCACCGACGCCACCCTGGAACGCATCGCCACCACCTGCGGCTTCGGCACCACGGACACCCTCATCCGCGCCTTCCGCCGCCAGCTGGACACCACGCCCACCGAGTACCGCCACCGCTTCCGCACCCCGGCGGGCTGAGGTCGCCCGGGGTGGCGGGCCGAACGGTGGCCGGAGCGCGCTCAGGGCCTGGGCGGCCGTATCCCT
This sequence comes from Streptomyces sp. NPDC058663, assembly GCF_042716745.1. NCBI lineage: Bacteria > Bacillati > Actinomycetota > Actinomycetes > Kitasatosporales > Streptomycetaceae > Streptomyces > Streptomyces sp. NPDC058663. The sequence goes on along the minus strand of NZ_JBHXRV010000015.1, from coordinate 13,902 downwards.
CCGGCCTTCACTCCGCGCACGAGCGCACCGAAGGAGTCCTGCCGCGTCACCAGCACGGCGGCGGGCTGCTCGCTCTCGCGCAGGGCGAGGGTGCCGTGGGGGGTGGTGGCCACCTCGACGCACGCATTGCCCGATGCCTCGGAGAACGAGGACTTGAGCCACTTCAACTCGGGCAAGATCGCTACCTCTCACAGGTCCTTGCGGATACCGAGGATGAAGTCCCTCGACTCCTTTCGATTCAACGCCAGCTGTTCGATCGCGTCCAGCCGCCGCCGGAAGTTGGCCAGCTGCGTGGGCGAGTCGAGGAAGACGGCCCCGATGGGCGAATCGACCTCCACGGTGTCCAGGCGGGAGTCAGGAGCGGAGGCGTACATCATCGTGTCCCCTGCCATCGGGAACCCGCCTGCCTCGAACGGGATGACCAGCAGGGCTACGTTGGGCCGCTCGCCCTCCTCCAGCAACCGTCCGAGTTGAGCGGACGCCACTCGGCGTCCCCCGAACCGCATCCGCAGAGCCGCCTCGTGAACGAGGCCGACGTACGGAGTCCCGTCTTCGCGAGCCACGACCTGATGGCGGCTCACGCGGTGGGCGATGCGCAACTCCACTTCGAGCCGGGGAAGCGCAGGCACGTACAAATCGAAGAGGGCACGGGCGTGCTCCTCGGTCTGGAACAGGCCGGGAATGTGGGCGGTCTGGATCGTACGCAAGCCGGTGGCGTGGTGTTCCAGCTCGGACACGTCCAAGAAGTCCGGCGGGATCTTGCCCCGGTACTCGTCCCACCATCCTTTGGGGCGACCACCGGTCATGGCGGCCAACGCGTCGATGAGCTCCGCGTCGTCGCACTCGTAGATGCTCGACAGTCGGCGCAGCCGCTCCTCGCTGATGCCGAAGCGTCCCGATTCGATGTTGGAGATCATCGTGCGGTCGGCACCGAGACGCTCTCCCGCGACGGGCGCGGACATGCCTATGGCCTCGCGCAACCTGCGGAGTTCGGCGCCGAATCGGCGCTGTCGAATGGTGGGCGTGGGGCGCGGTGCCATGAGTCAACTCCTTGCTCGCGCGCACAGTTTGGCCATCCCGGCCCGTCCTGTCCACCGGAATCGGATATATGACCCGTTGTAGTGAAGTAGGTAGCACCTGTTATAGAGACACCGCTACGGTGTGACTCGCGCCACTCTCCAATCCGTTCCGAGCAGAAGTGCACCGGCGGGCCGTCCGACCGGCATTGCCACTGCTCATGAGCGGACAGCCGCGCACCAAAAACACCCAGTCGACGCGCCAATCGCCCGCACCCAGGAGGTGCCCCCGTGAGGACAGAACCCCCCAGCAACCCCCAGCCGCACCCACCCGCCCACCCCGTCCCGATCCCCTTCCGCGACCCCTGGCAGTACGAGCTCCGCTTCCCGTGCGACCCGCGGGGCCCCCGCGTCGCACGGACGACCCTGCGCGCCGTGCTCGACGCCCACGGACTCGGCGAACTCATCGACCGCGCAGCCCTGTTGACCTCCGAACTGGCCACCAACTCCGTGCAGCACACCAGGAGCCCGGCCGCCGTCCGGCTGCACTGGCTCTTCCCCGTACTCCGCGTCAGCGTCATGGACCTGAGCCCGGAGCTGCCCCGCATCCTCCGCCCCGCCCCCTCCGCCCACGACGAGACGGGCCGAGGTCTGACCCTCCTCGACCGCCTCGCGGACCGCTGGGGCGGCTGTGCCACGAGCGACGGGCCGTTCGGAGGGGGCGGCAAGACCATGTGGTTCGAGCTGACCGTGGCGGACGCCCCTCCCCCGCTCACGCCCTCTTCAGCATCCGCGCTGGCCGCCTGAAAGTGCCTCTCGGAGCGCGGCCCGCCGTACCCTGACAGCAGACGGGAAGGAGCCCGGCCATGAGCCTCGACTCGATCGCTCGCACCACGTTCCCCGAAGGACACGTGGTTTTCTTCGGCATCGACGGGAAGATCATCTTGACGCCGCAGAGTTACGAGCACTCCAGCACGATCAAGTCGATGCAGTACGACACGGTGGTGTCCCTGGGTCGCCACGCCAAGACCCCCTCGGACGTGTACATCGACTTCCCGGCGGACGAGAACTCCGCTCCTGACCTGGCCATTCTGCGCCAGGACGCCCGCCGTGAAGGCAAGCGCTACACCTTCGAAGACGTCCTGCTGATCTCCGAGGTCGTCTCGGTCTCCTCGGCCCGCAAGGACTACGACGACTGCACGGCGAAGTACGGCCGGCACGGAATCCCCGTATACCTGATCGTGGACCCCTACGCGCGTGAGGTCGTCCTGCACACCGACCCCACCGGGACCGGCTACGGCACCACCCGGATCCACCGCTACGGGTCGGGAAAACTCCCCATTCCCCTTGCCGACGGCCGCACGTTCGTCCTGGATCTCGACGAGCTGCCCCTGCCGGAAGCGGACTCCGACGCATAGGCAAAACGACCCGCCTCCCGCACAAGGCGGGAGACGGGCCGCAGGACTGCTCAGCCGGTCCGGATCAGTACGCCGATCCCGACGCGCCCAGCGAGCCCGTCGGGTGCCAGACCGTCTTGGTCTCCAGGAAGGCGGTCAGGCGCTCGGTGCCCTGGGGGGCCGTCCAGTCCGTCGAGGCCGACGGGCGCAGGACGCGCTTCAGGTTGTCCGCGGCGGCGATCTCCAGGTCACGGGCCAGGTCGGTGCCCGCACCCGTTCCCGTGAGGTCGATCGCGTTGACGTCCTGGTGGGCGGCGAGGGAGGGGGCGATCTCCGAGGCCTTGCCGGTCAGGATGTTGATCACGCCGCCCGGCAGGTCGGAGGTCGCCAGGACCTCGCCCAGGGACAGGGCGGGGAGCGGGGACTTCTCCGAGGCGATGACGACCGCCGTGTTGCCGGTCGCGATCACGGGTGCCAGGACGGACACCAGGCCCAGGAAGGACGACTCCTGCGGGGCGACGACCGCCACCACGCCCGTCGGCTCCGGGGTGGAGAGGTTGAAATACGGGCCCGCGACCGGGTTCCCGCCTCCCGCGATCTGGGCGATCTTGTCGGTCCAGCCCGCGTACCAGACCCAGCGGTCGATCGCATCGTCGACGACGGCCGCCGCCTTGGACTTCGACAGGCCCTCGGCCTCACCGATCTCGCGGACGAACTGCTCGCGGCGGCCCTCCAGCATCTCGGCGATGCGGTAGAGGATCTGGCCACGGTTGTACGCGGTGGCGCCGGACCAGCCGCCGAACGCCTTGCGGGCCGCGACGACGGCGTCCCGGGCGTCCTTGCGGGAGGCGAGGGGCGCGTTGGCGAGCCAGTTGCCCTTGGCGTCTTGCACTTCGTACACCCGGCCGCTCTCGGAGCGGGGGAACTTGCCCCCGACGTACAGCTTGTAGGTTTTGAAAACGCTCAGGCGCTTCACGTCGTCCCGCTTCACGTCAGTCGTCTCAGACATCGAGGTACGCCTCCAGGCCGTGCCGGCCGCCCTCGCGGCCGTAACCCGACTCCTTGTAACCGCCGAACGGCGACGTGGGGTCGAACTTGTTGAATGTGTTGGCCCAGACGACGCCCGCCCGGAGCTTGTTCGCGACCGCGAGGATGCGCGAGCCCTTCTCCGTCCAGATGCCGGCGGAGAGGCCGTACTGGGTGTTGTTGGCCTTGGCGACGGCCTCGTCCGGCGTACGGAAGGAGAGGACCGACAGCACCGGGCCGAAGATCTCGTCGCGCGCGACGGTGTGCGCCTGGGTGACGTTCGTGAAGAGCGTCGGGGCGAACCAGTAACCGGAGGAGGGGAGTTCGCAGGGTGCGGACCAGCGCTCGGCGCCCTCCGCCTCGCCCGTGTCGGCCACGGCCTTGATGCGGGCGAGCTGCTCGGCGGAGTTGATCGCGCCGATGTCGGTGTTCTTGTCGAGCGGGTCGCCCAGGCGCAGGGTCGACAGGCGGCGCTTCAGCGCGTCGAGCAGCTCGTCCTGGATCGACTCCTGGACGAGGAGGCGCGAGCCCGCGCAGCAGACCTGGCCCTGGTTGAAGAAGATGCCGGTGACGATGCCCTCGACGGCCTGGTCGATGGGGGCGTCGTCGAAGACGATGTTCGCGCCCTTGCCGCCCAGTTCGAGGGTGACCTTCTTGCTCGTCCCGGCGACGGAGCGGGCGATGGCCTTGCCGACGGCGGTCGAGCCCGTGAAGGCGACCTTGTTGACGTCGGCGTGGTTGACCAGGGCCGCGCCCGTGTCGCCGTAACCGGGAAGGATGTTGACGACGCCGCGCGGCAGGCCCGCCTGGCGGCAGATGTCGGCGAAGAAGAGCGCGGAGAGCGGGGTGGTCTCGGCGGGCTTCAGGACGACCGTGTTGCCGGTGGCGAGCGCCGGGGCGATCTTCCAGGCCAGCATCAGGAGCGGGAAGTTCCAGGGGATGACCTGGCCGGCGACGCCCAGCGGGCGGGGGTTCGCGCCGTAGCCGGCGTGGTCGAGCTTGTCGGCCCAGCCCGCGTAGTAGAAGAAGTGCGCGGCGACCAGGGGGAGGTCCGCGTCGCGGGTCTCCTTGATCGGCTTGCCGTTGTCCAGGGTCTCCAGGACGGCCAGCTCGCGCGAGCGCTCCTGGATGATGCGGGCGATGCGGAAGAGGTACTTGGCGCGCTCGGAGCCCGGCAGCGCCGACCACTTCTCGAACGCCTTGCGGGCGGCCTTCACCGCGCGGTCCACGTCGTCCTGGCCCGCGAGGGCCACCTCGGACAGGACCTCTTCGGTGGAGGGGCTGACGGTCTTGAAGACCTTGCCGTCGGCGGCCTCGGTGAACTCGCCGTCGATGAACAGCCCGTACGACGGGGCGATGTCGACGACTGCGCGCGACTCCGGCGCGGGTGCGTACTCAAAAGTCATGCGGATCAGTCCACCGTCACGTAGTCGGGGCCGGAGTAGCGGCCCGTGCTGAGCTTCTGACGCTGCATCAGCAGGTCGTTGAGAAGGCTGGATGCGCCGAAGCGGAACCAGTGGTTGTCCAGCCAGTCCGCGCCCACGGTCTCATTGACCAGCACCAGGAACTTGAGGGCGTCCTTCGTGGAACGGATGCCGCCGGCCGGCTTCACACCGATCTGGATGCCGGTCTGCGCGCGGAAGTCCCGTACCGCTTCGAGCATCAGGAGGGTGTTGGGCGGGGTCGCGTTGACGGCGACCTTGCCCGTGGAGGTCTTGATGAAGTCCGCGCCGGCCATCATGCCGATCCAGGAGGCGCGGCGGATGTTGTCGTACGTGGACAGCTCGCCGGTCTCGAAGATGACCTTGAGGCGGGCCTTGTCGCCGCACTCCGCCTTCACGGCGACGATCTCCTCGTAGACCTTGAGGTAGTGCCCGGCGAGGAAGGCTCCCCGGTCGATCACCATGTCGATCTCGTCCGCGCCCGCCTCGACGGCGTCACGCACGTCGGCCAGCTTGACGGGGAGGGCCGCGCGCCCGGCAGGGAAGGCGGTCGCGACGGAGGCGACCTTGATCCCGGTGCCGGCGAGGGCCTCCTTGGCAGTGGCCGCCATGTCCGGATAGACGCAGATCGCGGCGACCCTGGGGGTCGTACGGTCGGTGGGGTCCGGGTGGGCGCCCTTGGCGCACAGGGCCCGGACCTTGCCGGGGGTGTCCGCGCCTTCGAGCGTGGTCAGGTCGATCATCGAGATGGCCAGGTCGATGGCGTACGCCTTGGCCGTGGTCTTGATCGACCGCGTACCGAGCGCGGCGGCGCGAGCCTCCAGGCCGACGGCGTCGACGCCGGGCAGCCCGTGCAGGAAGCGGCGCAGTGCGCTGTCGGACGCGGTCGCGTCGACAAATGCGGATGCGGAAGCGGATGCAGAGAGGGGCATGGTCACCACTGGAGCATATCTACGCGCGTAGCGTCCTGTACAGCCTGTGGGGGGAACTGGGTGGAGAAGGCCGGTCGGGAAGGGGCGTCGCGTCGGCGGCGCGGTCCCGTTCCGGCATCCGGACCCGCGTCGGGCAGAATCGGGCGCATGACAAGCACAGGACCCTCCCCCGCCTCCGAAGGTCCCGACGGCCCCGGCAGGCCGAAGGACGGCTCCCACGAGGCACCGCAGGACGCACCGGAGGCCGCCCCGAAGAAGGACGCGCCGACGCGCAGGGCAGCCGCGGCCGGAACGCCGGGCGGAACGGGCGGGATGACCGCCACGGGGGGCTCGGGCTCGGGCGGGGCGGCGAACGGACGGCCGACCGCCGCTCCGGACGCTGGTACGGACGCCGGAACGGACGGCGAGACGGTCTATGCCGACCGGGTCTTCCGTTCCGGCGCCAATGTCTTCTGGGGCGTCCTGATGCTGGTGGTCGCCCTGTGGCTCGCGGTGGACGCGATGGTCAAGGGCGACGCACAGACGGCGTGGGTGGCGCTGGCGGGACTGGCGTTCGTGGCGCCCCCGGTGATCGCCTTCCTGATCCGGCCCGCCGTGTACGCGAACGCGGACCGGCTGCGGATCCGCAACCCGCTGCGGACGGTCGTGCTGCCCTGGGCGGCCGTCGACGCGGTCCGCACCAGCTACTCCAGCGAGGTGCTGGCGGGCGGCGCCAAGTACCAGCTGTGGGCCGTGCCCGTCTCGCTGAGGAAGCGGAAGAAGGCGGTCCGCAACCAGGTGAGAGCGGCATCGGCCCCCGACACGCGCTCCGGCGGCGGTTCTTCCTCCGGCAGGCCCACGGCCGACAGCGGCGACCACCACCTGGCCGCGAGCGACCAGACCGTCCGCGACCTCCAGGACCTCGCCGAGGCCGGGGCATCGCGGCCGGGAGCACGGGGCGAGATCTCGGTGCGGTGGGCGTACGAACTGATGGTGCCGTGCGCGCTGGGCCTGGTCGCCCTGATCGTCCTCCTGGCGAGCTGACGGGGCGGCGGGCCGGGGGCTCGGCGGGCGAGGCTCGCGGGCCTCGTGGCCCGGCGGGCGCGGGCCCGGGAGCCTCGTAGCTGTACGGCGCAGAACCCGGGAGTCTCGTGACTGTACGGGCGCGGGCCCGGGGGCCTCGTGGCTCGGCGGGCGCGGGCCCGGCAGCCTCGTAGCCCGGCGGGCGCGGGCCCGGCAGCCTCGTAGCCCGGCGGGCGGTGGCCCGACCGGATGCGGGCCCCTCGCCACTCGCTCCCCGTTCCCCACTCAGCCCGGCAGGATGTCTGTCACCGCGTTTGCCAGCGGCAGGTCCTTCAGGGCGCCGCCGCTTGCCAGCGGCCCCGTCACCAGGCCCGTCGACAGCGGCTGGAAGTCCGCCACCTGGGTGCCCACCGCGTTGCCGAGCGGATCCACGGCGGTGCCCGCCAGCGGGTCGAGGCGCAGGTTCTGGGCCGGGCCGAGGCCGCCGGCCAATCCGTGCGTGAAGGCGCCGGTCAGCGCCTCCGCAGGACCCGGTGCGGCCGTGTCGTCGGCGGCCTGGTCCGCTCCGGCCGCCGGAACGGCGGGCAGGGCGGCCGGAGCCGCCTGGGCCGCTCCGGCACCCGCCGCGAGGGCCGCCCCGACCGCGGTGACCGTGAGGCCGGCCCGGAGCAGGGCGCGGCGCGGGGACTTGGGGGCTGAGTGACGTGCCATGTGGTGAGTAACCCATCTGCGTAGCGGCGTACGTGCGTATCGGTGTAACGACACACTCGGGAGCCGAGTCACCGAGAACACACGCAGCGTAGTGGAGGCGCGTGCCGGTAATCCGCGCCGACGCCCGGGGAGACCCGCCGGGGGTCGATGCCGCACACTTGTCTCCCGTGAGCTCTTCTCCCATCACCGCCCGCGTCGTACTCCTGGCCGGTCCCTCCGGCTCCGGAAAGTCCTCCCTCGCCGCGCGTGCGGGCCTGCCCGTGCTGCGTCTGGACGACTTCTACAAGGAGGCCGACGACCCGACGCTGCCGCAGGTGGCGGGGTCCACGGACATCGACTGGGACTCGCCGCTGTCGTGGGACGCGGACGTGGCGGTGGCCGCCATCGAACAGCTCTGCCGGACCGGGCGCACGACCGTGCCGCTGTACGACATCGCCACCAGCTCGCGGGTGGGCGAGGAGGCGCTCGACATCGAGCGCACGCCTCTGTTCATCGCGGAGGGCATCTTCGCGGCGGACATCGTGGCGCGCTGCCGGGAACGGGGACTGCTCGCGGACGCGCTGTGTCTGCGCGGGCGTCCTTCGGTCACGTTCCGCCGGCGGCTTGCCCGCGATCTGCGCGAGGGCCGCAAGTCCGTGCCGTTCCTGCTGCGCCGCGGCTGGCGGCTGATGCGTGCGGAGCGGGGCATCGTGGCCCGTCACGAAGCGCTGGGCGCGCACCCGTGCGGCAAGGAAGAGGCCCTGGGCCGGCTGGCCGCGGCTGCCGCGGGCCGCTGCCCCGGAGCCGTTGCCCGGCCCACCGCCCGCCCCGGGTCGGCGACAGCCGCGGCAGCCACCGGACCCTCGGCCTAACCTGCCTCCCGGCGTCCCGCCCGCAAATCCGGCCCCCCGCGCGCCCCTCTCGCCCCACGCGAAAAGCGGGACCTCGTCAGACCCCCCGGCCGACGTGGTCCCGCTCCGCTTTCCCCCGTGATCCCGCCGTCTCCCCCGACACGGCGGTTCCTCGTACCACTGCCGTCTCCCCCGACACGGCAGCTCCCCGTACCACCGCCGTCTCCCCCGACACGGCGGTTCCCCCGTGACCCGGGGACGACCAGCTCTCGTCCCCGGAGCACCTCACGCCCTTCAGGCGACCAGCTCGCCGAAGGACTCCTCCTCGTCACGGCCGAAGCTGAGGACCTCGTCCTCGCGCAGCCGGCGGAGCGACCGCCAGATGCTGGACTTCACCGTGCCGACACTGATGTCGAGGATGTCCGCGATCTCGGGATCGGTGCGGCCCTCGTAGTAGCGCAGGACGAGCATCGTGCGCTGGAGTTCGGGGAGGCGGGCCAGGGCCTGCCACAGGACCGCGCGCAGCTCCGTGCCGCGCATCGCGTCCGTGTCTCCGACCGTCTCCGGCAGCTCCTCCGTCGGGTACTCGTTCAGCTTGCGGCGGCGCCACGCGCTGATGTGCAGGTTGGTCATGGTGCGGCGGAGGTAGCCCCCGACCGCCGCCTTGTCGCTGATCCTGTCCCAGGCGCGGTACGTCGAGAAGAGAGCGCTCTGCAGGAGGTCCTCCGCCTCGAAGCGGTCGCCGGTCAGGTGGTAGGCGGTCGCGTACAGGGAGGCGCGGCGCTCCTGGACGTAGGCGGTGAACTCCGCCTCCGCCGCAGTCGCGTGCGCCCGCTCCCCCGAGCTCTCCCCGTACGTCGCCTGTGCTGCCGGCGCTCCCCCGAGCGCCCCCCCGGCAGCTTCCCCGTTCCCCTCGGTGCTCCCCCCGTGGGTCCCCCCCGTGGCCCCCCCGGTGTTCCCCCCCGGCACGTCCACGACCGTCATGTACTGGCTGTACATCGACGACCGCCGGCGCCCGGTGCCACGACCACACCCCCGCACGGTCACGGCCCCGGACTTCTCGATGCTCCGTACGACGTCGTGGAGACGCGTGACTACTGCGCTTGAGTTGGTGCTGTGCAGTGCGTTCATCTCGCGCCCCCCGTCGGTGGAGTTCCGTATCGGTCCGTGTGCAGATGACTTTGCCCGCGCAGTTTCATCGCCCTGTCCGGCGACTGTCACAGGCGCGTCACAGGGCCGGGAATTCGCTCAAGTTCAAGCGGAAGAGATCCTTCGCACCCCTTGCGACATGGCATCGGACCGTTGGGAGCGCTCCAACTGTCGAAGTCGTACGCCCCCATGGGCCAGAATGAGCGGGTGCCCTTCCTGTTGCTGATCGAGGACGACGACGCCATCCGTACGGCGCTTGAGCTGTCGCTCACCCGCCAGGGACACCGTGTTGCCACGGCGGCAACCGGTGAGGACGGTCTGAAACTGCTGCGCGAACAGCGGCCCGACCTGATCGTGCTGGATGTGATGCTGCCCGGAATCGACGGTTTCGAGGTGTGCCGCCGGATCAGACGGACCGACCAGCTGCCGATCATCCTGCTGACCGCGCGCAGTGATGACATCGACGTCGTGGTCGGTCTGGAGTCGGGTGCGGACGACTACGTGGTGAAGCCGGTGCAGGGGCGGGTGCTCGACGCCCGGATCCGGGCCGTGCTGCGGCGCGGTGAGCGGGAGGCCAACGACGCGGCGGCGTTCGGTTCGCTGGTGATCGACCGGTCCGCGATGACGGTGACGAAGAACGGCGAGGACCTTCAGCTCACCCCCACCGAACTGCGGCTCCTCCTGGAGCTGAGCCGGCGGCCCGGACAGGCGCTGTCCCGGCAGCAGTTGCTGCGGCTGGTGTGGGAGCACGACTACCTCGGCGACTCCCGGCTGGTCGACGCGTGTGTGCAGCGGCTACGGGCGAAGGTCGAGGACGTGCCGTCCTCGCCCACCCTGATCCGTACGGTCCGCGGGGTCGGCTACCGGCTGGACTCGCCTTCGTGAGTACGCGGGTGAAGCGCGCCCTGCACGCCGGGCTGCGCTGGACCAGCCTGCGGCTGCGTCTCGTGGTGGTGTTCGCGCTGGTGGCCCTCACGGCCGCGGTGTCGGTGGCGGGCATCGCGTACTGGCTGAACCGGGAAGCGGTCCTGACCCGTACCCAGGACAGCGCGCTCAACGACTTCCGGCAGGCCATGCAGAGCCGGGTCGCCACCCTGCCGCTGCAGCCGACCCAGGCCGAACTCCAGAGCGCCGCCGAGCAGCTGGCGGCGCTGAGCAGCAGCCCCGGGTACAGCGTGCTGCTCGTCGGCAGCACGGACGGCGGCAAACCGGTGGTGGGCTACTCCGACCTGGACGCCTTCACTCTCGACGACGTACCGGAGAAGCTCCAGGAGCAGGTGAACCGTGCGCAGCCGGTCTCGGCGGGGAACGCCTACCCGTACCACCTGTTCTGGGTGCGTACGCAGCTGGGCGACGGCACGCCGTACCTGGTGGGCGGGGCGAAGGTGATCGGGGGCGGGCCGACCGGTTACATGCTGACCTCGCTCGAACAGGAGCGGGACGACCTGAATTCGCTGGCCTGGTCGCTGGGGATCGCGACGGCGCTCGCCCTGCTGGGGTCCGCGCTGCTCGCGCAGGCCGCCGCGACGACCGTGCTGAAGCCGGTGCAGCGGCTCGGGGACGCGGCCCGCAGGCTGGGCGAGGGCAAGCTGGACACCCGGCTGCGGGTGTCGGGCACCGATGAACTGGCCGATCTGTCACGGACGTTCAACCGGACGGCCGCGCAGCTGGAGAAGAAGGTCGCCGACATGAGCGCGCGCGAGGAGGCGAGCCGCCGCTTCGTCGCCGACATGTCGCACGAGCTGCGCACCCCGCTGACCGCGATCACCGCGGTCGCGGAGGTGCTGGAGGACGAGGCGGACAGCCTCGATCCGATGATCGCGCCCGCCGTGCACCTGGTGGTGAGCGAGACGCGCAGGCTGGGCGACCTGGTGGAGAACCTGATGGAGGTCACCCGCTTCGACGCGGGCACCGCCCGGCTGGTGCTGGACGACGTGGACGTGGTCGACCAGCTGACGGCCTGCCTGGACGCGCGGGCCTGGCTGGACGCGGTGGAACTCGACGCCGAGCGCGGGCTGATGGCGCGCCTGGACCCGCGCCGGCTCGACGTCATCCTGGCGAACCTGGTCGGCAACGCGCTCAAGCACGGCGGCTCGCCGGTGGGGGTCTCGGTGCGGGCCGTGGACGGTGAGCTGGTGATCGAGGTACGGGACCACGGGCCCGGCATCCCGGCCGACGTCCTGCCGCACGTCTTCGACCGCTTCTACAAGGCGAGCGCGTCCCGGCCCCGCTCCGAGGGCAGCGGACTCGGCCTGTCGATCGCCATGGAGAACGCGCTGATCCACGGCGGCACCATCACCGCGGCCAACTCGCTCGAAGGGGGCGCGGTGTTCACGCTGCGGCTGCCCCGGGACGTGTCACCCGAGGAGCCCGCCGACGACGGCGGCGACGACGAGGGGGACGTCCGGGGCCCGGTCCGGGGGGAGATCTGATGGCGCCGGATGTGCACGCGTTTTCGGTACGGGACCGGGCCGGGCAGGCGTCCGCGGTACGGGGGTGGGCCGGGCGCGCGGCGAAGGCCTTCGGCGCGCCGCTCCGGCGTTCGGCAGGGGCCCTCGGCGGGCCGGCCGGGCGCGCGGGCGTGTCCTTCGGTGGCGGGCCGACCGGGCGGGCGGCCGTGTCCTTCGGTGGCCGGGGTGGGCGAGTGGCGGTCGCCGTGGCGGCGCTCCTCGCTCTCGCGGGCACCGCCGGGTGCGGGATCCGCACCACGAACGTGCCGGTGGACGCGGGTGCCGCCCCGTCCCGGGTGTCCTGCGACGTCCCCGCGTCGACTGCCTCGGGGCGGCCCGAGGCGGGCAGCGCGGTGCGGGTCTTCCTGGTCTGCGGAGCCGGGCTCGTCCCCGTACAGCGGGTGGTGAACGTGTCGGCGGAGCGGCTGGCGGACGACCGGCTGCGGGCCGCTCAGGTCCTCCTGGACGCCTTGCAGAAGGAGCCGTCGGAGGCGGAGCAGCAGGCCGGGTTCAGTACCGACGTGCGGGGGTCGCTGACCGTGTACGGACCCCGGCAGGGCGATCCGTCGGCGTCCCTGCGGCTCAGCCGGGACCCCGACGACCTGCCGCCGCACGCGCTGGCGCAGATCGTCTGCACCTACTCCGGCAGTGCGGCGGACGACGGCGGGGGTGCGGTGGAGCTGGGGGGTCCCTCGGAGGACCCGCCGCGGAAGTACCCGTGCACGGCGGCGCTGAAGGCGCGGCCCGAGGGCGAGCCGACCGTGGGCGACCCGCGGCCCTCCCCCTCGGCGCCCGCGACCCCGTCCGGCGCTCCGCCCCGGCTGCCGTAGCCACAGCTGACGGCCTTCGCCCCGGGGGCCGTAGCTCCACGCCCGGTGGGGAGGGGCGCGTCCTCGGGCAAACCCGCCGGGGGCCGACGGGTGAACCTTCCGGGTCCTCTTCGCTTTGTACGGAACCGATCCGCGCACGCCCCGCGTCTTGGGGGGCGTGCGTCCAGCTCCGAGCGGCAGTGCCGTCATCCGCCTCCGCGTGACGGGGGGTCTCCTCCTCCTCGCGCATTTCGTGCTCGTGGCCTGGGTGACGCTGCGTCCCCTCGACGACGTGCAGTGGGTGACCGCGACCAACCTCCAGCCGCTGGCCGGCATCCGGGCCGATCTGGCCCTCGGCCCCGTGGAGGGGGCCCGCCGGATCGGCGAGGGGCTGCTGCTGCTCGCACCGCTGGGGGTGCTGCTGCCGATGGCGGGCGGGCGGCTGGGCGGATCGCCGTTCGTCTCCCTGCTGCGGACGACTGCGGCGGGTGCACTGCTGTCGCTCGGCATCGAGCTGTGGCAGACGGGGGTGCCCGGTCAGGTCGTGGACGTGGACTCGCTGCTGCTGAACACCGCGGGTGTCGCGCTGGCCCATGCCCTCGTCGTCCCGGTGACCCGGGCGCGGCTGCGGCGCAGGTGGGAGGCGACCGGTACCCGGGTAGGGGGTGCGCCCCCTACTAAAGAGGGGGCTCGGATCGGGGCTACCCCGAATATTTCCAGGGTCGGCGTCGCCCCGTAGAGCGATGCCCGCACAGCGGTTCCCGGGGAGTATGGAAGACATCGGGAGCCCGCTACGGAGGCTCCCCCACTGAGCCTCTGATGCTCGCGAAGGAGCCCGCCATGACCGCACTTGTCCGCCCCCGCGACGGCCGTGTGATCGGCGGAGTGTGCGCAGCGCTGGCACGGCGCTTCGGCACCTCCGCGACGACGATGCGCGTGATCTTCCTGGCTTCCTGCCTGCTGCCGGGACCGCAGTTCCTGATCTACCTGGGACTGTGGATCTTCCTGCCGGACGAGAAGACGGCGAAGAGCGCCTGGTAACCGTCGGCCGCCGTGCGCGGCGCACGCGTGGTGGCTGTACGCGGCGAACGCGTTGGGCCGTACGCGGAAGGGGCGCGCCACCCGGGATGCCGGGTGG